>CAZFYD010000006.1:0-8907 GCA_964523315.1 uncultured Acetatifactor sp. | reverse complement strand
CCGTAGATTTTGAGATCTATTCTGTGAAGATCGGCAAGACTAACTAGAGGTATGTAAATCAGAACGATCCGGGGGGAAATACCTCCCCCGGGGTTCTGCAGCATGAAAACAAGATAAAGAATGGAGGAATCAATCAACATGAAGAATGTAACCAAGAAATTACTTTCTCTGGGCCTGTGCGCAACCATGATCGCAGGTATGACAGCGTGTGGTAATGACTCTACTCCCAGCAGCAATACGGGTAATGATACCCCCTCTTCTGCTGTAGAGAGCAGCGAGAGCAACGGCACCAGTGTGGCAGAAAGCAGCGAGAGCAGCACGGGTCTTTATAACGAGGGAGAGACCAGAACCATCAAGATCGGTACCTGGTACGATCACTATTATGACAGCACCAACACCGACATCCATGATGATCCCAGCGTATCCGATGAAGAGCTTGCTCAGAAGCACTTTGATGTTGTGGCGGAGGTAGAGGAAAAGTACAATGTAAAAATCGAGTTTGTAAACCTGACCTGGGACGGTATCCAGGAGTCCATCAATACCTCTATCCTGGCAGGAAAGCCTGACTGCGATATCTACGAGGGTGACTTAAGCTTCCTGATCCCTGCAGCTCTGAACGGCTTTGCTACCAATCTGGAGGATGTCCTTCCTGCAGACAATGGCCTGTTCACTGATCAGACCGTATTTTCTCAGGTAGATATCGGCAGGGATGACGGCGTTTATCTGTTCCAGTCCAACAGCGGTGAGATGCTGCTGGCTAACACATACATGCTGGCATACAACAAGCAGATGCTGGATGAAGTAGGTCTGGAGGATCCCAACGCCCTGTATGAGAGAGGCGAGTGGACCTGGGAGAAGTGGAGAGAGTATCTGCTGGCTCTGACCAGAGATACCGATGGCGACGGCGTGATCGATGTATATGGTTACGGTTCCCGTTATGACTTCCTGATATATAACCTGACCATGAGCAACGGCACCACCATCGCAAGCAGCGATACCGAGAACCTTTCCAGCCCTGAGGTTGGCGAGTGTCTGGACTTCATCTACAATATGTACAATGTTGATCATGTTGCGAACCCCTGGAATGCGGATGACTTCGACTACAATCAGAACGCATATTTGGATGGACGCTGCGCATTCTGGATCGACGCAGCATGGATCTCCTCCGCAAACAACGAGAGCGGTCTGGAGTTCGACGTAGTATGGTGTCCTTGGCCCATCGGTCCTTCCGGTGACGAGTCCACCAATAAGTTCAAGAACGTATCCTCCGGTAATGCGTGGATGATTCCTACCGGAGCAGATGATCCGGAGCTGATTTACAATGTATTTTATGATTGGCAGAACTGGTACCATGACGATGTAGATCTGCGTGACAACGATCTGACCTGGTGGGAAGATTGCGCTATGACCGAGGAGAACTACGCAGTTATGGAGTACATGGGCGAGAGAGGTGCATTTGACCTTTGGAACGCTCTGGGCCTGGAGTGGGATTGGCCTGGCTTGTTAAACGGCGATATGACTGCTGCACAGTTCCAGGAGACCTACAAGCAGAATGTACAGGATGCTCTGGACAGCTTCTTCAAGTAAGCTTTTGAAGAAAAGTCTGAACTGATAATCAGCGGAGCACTTTAGGGTGCTCCGCTTTTGCTAAAAAATACAACTTAAATGTGAGGTTCCTATGAGCGATATTAAAATGATTGCTCCTGCCGTAAAGAATGTTCCCTGGCAGGAGAAGCCCGAAGGGATCAAGGGTGCTCCGATTTGGAGATATACCGAGAACCCCATTATTGGCCGTAACCCGGTGGAGGGTGTGGCCCGTATTTTTAACAGTGCAGTAATGCCTTATGGCGATGCGTTTATCGGTGTGTTCCGAGGCGAGCAGACCAACGGTATCCCTTACATATATCTGGGAAGAAGCAAGGATGCCATCCACTGGGATATTGAAAAGGATAAGATCCCCTTTGTGGATGAGGCGGGCAATCCCTTTATGCCGATCTATGCTTATGATCCCAGACTGGTGAAGGTGGAGGACACCTACTATATCATCTGGTGTCAGGATTTCTACGGCGCATCCATCGGTATGGCAAAGACCACGGATTTCAAGACCTTTGTGCGGCTGGAGAATCCTTTCATTCCCTTTAACCGGAATGCAGTTCTGTTTCCCCGTAAGATTAACGGCAACTTTGTGATGCTGTCCCGTCCTTCTGACAGCGGTCATACGCCTTTCGGCGATATTTTCCTGAGCGAGAGCCCTGACATGGTATACTGGGGAAAGCACAGACATGTGATGGGCCGGGGGAGCGAATGGTGGGAGTCCGTTAAGATCGGCGGCGGCGCTGCTCCGATCGAGACCAGTGAGGGCTGGCTGCTGTTTTATCACGGCGTAAGCGGCACCTGCAACGGTTTCGTATACAGCATCGGCGGCGCAATTCTGGATCTGGACAATCCTTCCATCGTGAAGTATCGTTGTGAGACTTTCCTGCTGACTCCTGAGGAGTGGTATGAGGAGAGAGGTTTCGTGCCTAACGTTACTTTTCCCTGCGCTACGATTCATGATCCCGAGAGCGGCAAGATTGCCATCTACTATGGCTGTGCTGACAGCTATGTGAGTCTGGCATTCTGTTATTTTGACGAGATTGTGGCTTATATCAAGGAGCACAGTGTAGTAAATCAGAGTGATACCGAGATCGGTATGAGATAAAAAGCAATGGGGAGGCGGGAAAGGGAGAGTAAAGATGAGATATGTATATCCACACGGAAAAAGGAAAGCGCTGACTTTCAGCTATGATGACGGACAGATCTATGACAGAAGGCTGGTGGAGATTTTTAACCGGTACGGCATGAAGGGAACCTTTCATCTGAATTCCGGTTCTCTGGCTTCCGACAGGGAGCATCCCGTCTTTGTTGCAGCCGATGAGGTGTCGGAGCTGTACGCAGGACATGAGGTGGCTGTCCATGGGGTGCAGCACCGCAATCTGCCCACCTTGACCAGAAATCAGGTGGTGAACGAGGTGCTGGAGGATCGGCGGGCGCTGGAGAAGCTGACCGGAGATATGGTTCAGGGCATGTCCTACGCCTTTGGAAGCTATTCGGAGCAGATCAAGGAGATACTGAAGGATCTGGGGATCAAGTATTCCCGGACGGTAAATTCCACTGACGGTTTTTTCCCGCCTGCGGATTTCCTGGCCTGGAATCCTACCTGTCATCATAACGGCAGATTGAAAGAACTTGGAGAGAGCTTTCTGAATGTTCCCGGTTACATCGAGCTTCCCCTGATGTATGTGTGGGGACACAGCTTCGAATTTGGCCGAAACGGGGACTGGAGTGTGATCGAGGAATTTGCCGGGATGATGGCGCACAAGGAAGATATCTGGTACGCCACTAACGGCGAGATTTGTGAATACATCAGTGCCGTGCGCAGTCTGGAGCACAGCGGGGACGGCCTGACGGTGAAGAATCCCTCGGCTACAGCCGTCTGGATAAAGAAGGACGGCAATCAGGAGATTCTGGCGATACAGCCCGGCGAGTGCCTGTATATCGGAGAAAGATAAAACTCTGAAAAATATGGATAAGCCCTATGGCAGAGAGTCGAAAGACATCCGGTCATAGGGCTTTGCCTTTTTAGGCCTGCGGGGCCGCAGCCTCCTCGATCAGGCGCACAATCGTGCGGATGGAATCCATCTGTCCGCTTTTGCTCATGGCGTCATGATAGGAATGCCGGTTGGAAAACAGCTCGTGTACCTTGTCCACCAGCAGCTCCGTGGTCAGATCGTCCTCGTTGATGACCATGGAAAAGCCCTGACTCTCAAAGGATCTGGCGTTGAGCAGCTGGTCGCCCCTGCTGCTGGCAGCAGGCAGGGGGATCAGAATATTGGGCTTTTTCAGCGCCAGCAGTTCGCAGATGGCATTGGCGCCGGCCCGGGAAATCACAAGATCCGCCATGGCAAAGAGATCCTTTAATTCCGCCCTGATGTATTCAAACTGCCTGTAACCCGGTGTCGTGAGCAGCAGGTTGTCGATCTTATCCTTGCCGCAGAGATGCACCACCTGGAAATCCTCCAGAAGCAGGGGGAGGGCTTCCCGGACAGCTCTGTTGACATTGGCGGCGCCCAGGCTGCCGCCGATTACCATGATAACCGGCTTGTTGGCGGTAAATCCGCACATATCCAGCCCGGCGATCTTGTTGCCCTGAGCCAGCTCGCTGCGGATCGGGGAGCCGGTCAGCACCGCCTTGCCCTTAGGCAGCATCTCCATGGTCTCGGGAAAGTTGCAGCAGATCTTCTGCGCTACGGGAAAACAGAGCTTGTTGGCCAGTCCCGGCGTCATGTCGGATTCATGGATGATGCAGGGAATTTTCAGCGATGCAGCCGCTCGTACCACCGGTACGCTGACAAAGCCGCCCTTGGAAAACACCACATCCGGACGGTATTCTTTCAAATACTTTTTCGCTTCGGAAAATCCCTTTAAGACCCGAAAAGGATCCGTCAGGTTCTTTATATCCAGATACCGGCGGAGCTTTCCGGTGGAGATTCCGGTGTAGGGAATCCCGAAATCCGCAATTAGTTTTTTCTCAATACCGTCGTAGGAGCCCACATAGGAGATCTCGTATCCGGCCTGACGCAGCGCCGGAATCAGTGCGATATTGGGGGTCACATGGCCGGCCGTACCGCCCCCTGTCAGAACAATCTTTTTCATTCCAACGCTTCCTCCAATGCGTGAGCAAGCTGATCCGGGCAGGAAGTGGGCTTGAAGCCGCAGCGGATCCCTTTAAGTCTGCTGATGGCATCCTCTACCTTCATGCCCTTTACCAGAGCGCTGATGCCCTGCAGATTGCCGTTGCACCCGCCGGTGAACTTTACGGACTGTATGATCCCGTCTTCGATCTCAAAGTCTATCGACGTAGAACAGGTTCCCTTTGTCTGATATGTCATATGGATATCCTCCCTTACTGCAATATATGCTTTGATTAAAGTACAGTATAGCAGATTTTTCCCGGGACTTCAATCCTGCTTTTTCAGGCAGGGTATTAAGTCGCTTTCTGTCATAATCTGTCCCTGCGGCGAGAACCGAAGACGGATCTGTCAGAATATATCGATGATTAGACGACTTGAAAATATTGCAATAACGTCTATAAAAGAGATATGATGGTATTAAACAGAATATCCAGAAAATGTAGAAAGGATGATGAATATGTTTACCATATTTGAACAAGAAAAGATAGCTTCCATCGCCATGTTTGCCTGTATGGCCTGCAGCCTTCTGATCCGGGTGACACTGGGGCTGTTCTATATCCGTCTGATCCGTCAGGCGGACAATATGGCCAGTACACGCTGCAAACAGCTGAAGCAGTGCAAGCTGAAATTTGCCAACTGCTATCAGCTCAATCATGGTATGCCGAATGTGCCGGTATTTGTGGACAAGTTTCTGAACCGGATAACGCTGGGGCCTTTTTCCCTGGAGATGCTGGGCCACCTGTCAGGCCAGCTGATGCTGCTGTCCGTGGTCAGCGCCGGAGTCGGCGTCTGCAGGCGGATCATTGCGGGGAGCATGCTGGGGCAAATCCTCCCCTTTTATATTGTCAGCCTGTTGGGGCTGTATCTTTATTTTTCCATCTCATCCATTGCGGACCTGAAAGGGAAAAGGCGCATTCTGAAGATCAATCTGGTGGATTATCTGGAAAATCACTTGGCCAGCCGCATGGAGGTGACTCAGGAGGATATGGAGATGCTGTACGGCTCCCAGGAGGGCGGCAGAAGAAAAGGCCGGAGAAAAAAAGGGGTGGATGTGATTCCGGTCGGGATCCGGGGGACGGATGCATCCCGAGCTGTACTGGATGCGGATGCGGCAGAAGAGCAGAGAATGAGACAGGCCGCCCAGAGGAGAATCGCTGCACAGGAGCCGGAGTCAAAATTCACTGCCAGTCAGCAGCAGGAACTGGAGCAGCTGCTGAAGGAATTTTTGACTTCGTGAGAATCAATTATTACAGTAAATGAGTGCATAAAATAAGAGTGTATTTATGGCGTCAACAGATAATTCATAAAATAATATTTGACAAATAAATATTTATAATATACTATAAACATGTAATGCGGTATATAAATCATATAATATTGAAAATATGAATAACAGAAAGGAAGTAAGTGAGTTATTATGACTAGAAAAAAGAGTTTGTTTGCTGCTGTATTTAGTTTTATACTGGCATTTAGTATATTGCCCGCAACAGCCTTTGCCCAAGAGCAGTCATCAACTGCTGCCATTTCTCCTGAGCAGTCGTTTTTAGATGCGGACGTTCAGGAACAGACGCTTGCAATGGTATTGGCTGACGAGTCCTATCCCGAGTGCGCTCATGGAAATATTGGTTGTAGTGGCGGAACAACAATGTACTATATGAATAGAATAACCTATCGCTATGATGAGTTTGGAAACAAATATGAGCGGGTATGGTATAAATGTTCCATTTGTGGATACGAGACATATGTGGAATTCCCTATTTAAAATTGTTAGTTAATTTACGGATGTCAATGAAAGGTTGGTTGAGCCGCCAGTCGGCTCAACCGAATTGCAGATGATAATGACGAAAAAATATATAGGACTGTTCATATTGTTTATTTTATGCATCACGGGATGTGGGGCCGTGGATGACGCTGATCACGCAGCATCCGCAGTTGATGTCCCGGTGTATGCAAGACGTGTGTCTCAGATCAATTTGCAGGAAGATTATAATCCTTATATCATGGAATTTTCCGATAACGGAATATTTTACTGTGTTCAAAAGGAGGAACAGCAGAAAGAAGGGGAAGAATACATTGACGGGTATCAATTTTTTTACCAGCCCTATGATGGCAGTGAGGTAAAGCCCCCCCTTTGTGAATTGAAAAACGGATATATCCGGGATATCACTTCCATCAGGAGAGAAAGTAAGGACGACTTGGTGGTATTGTGGATGGACGAAGATGCACAT
The DNA here is from genome assembly GCA_964523315.1 of uncultured Acetatifactor sp. Classification (GTDB taxonomy): domain Bacteria; phylum Bacillota; class Clostridia; order Lachnospirales; family Lachnospiraceae; genus Acetatifactor. The sequence goes on along the minus strand of CAZFYD010000006.1, from coordinate 1,946 downwards.
ATCCTCGAGTATGATGAAAACGGGGAGCTATATAGGGGTGTTGTAATCAATCAACTATTTAACAGTTTTGAGGATTTTCCGATCCTGCTTGCGCTTCAAAGCGGAGAGTATGTGATCCATATGGGAAAGGAGATATACCTTTTAGATTCTGACGGTACGATAAAGTCATCGCTTGAAGTTGACGGAAATGTAGACAGGCTGTTGTGTACTGATGACGGAAATTCCTATGTAATCTATGAAAAAAATGAGAATAATCATTTAACTGTTTGGATATCGGAAATGGATTTTACGAAGAAACGGCTCACAAAGAGCCGGTGTGTTCCCGGCAATATGGCGAATGTATCGGTTTTTGAAGGAAATAAATTTATTTCCTTTTCAGAGGAATATGCATTTTTATTTGAGATGGATGAATCGAAGGATGAACCCCTGGTGGATCTGAAAAAGCAGAGCATTCTGTTTTCACAGATCAAAAGCGTACTCGGAAACCGGGATGAGATAAGGCTGGCAACGCTGGACATGACGGATCCTGATCAGGCTATTTATCTGATTTCTCTTATAAAAGACGGGGAAGAGCCGATAGAAACCACGGCGCAGGAACAGTATACTCCGGACGGTCGGAAGATTGTCAGGATAGCGGTACCGGAAGATTATAAATGGCAGATCGAATATCAGGCACAGAAGTATAATCAGAAAAGTGGTATCTGCTATGTGGAAGTCGACAGGTTTACAGGAACTCTTCAGGATTATCTGGGTAGAGGAGAACGTCCCGATGCGGTAATGTTAAACGACCACACGGAGATTGCGCCCCTTGTGGAACGTAATCTGCTTACGGATTTTCTCCCTCTGTTTGATGCACAGGATGAATATGCTGTTTCTGAGATTATCCCCAAGGCAAAAGAGCTTCTGGGATATGGAGAGGGAATGTATGCCATGACCGGTATCTTTGAAATGCTGCTCCGTGTATCCACAGGGGAGGAATATGATGACGGTGGAAAATGCAGCGCAGTAGAGTATATAAAGTGGTATGGCGAATATCTAAGCAATAATGAAATTGCCGGAATGGGTTCTCTCGAAAATATCCTCTATGCTGATATCACATCATATTATGATGAAAAAACGGGGGATGTATTCTTCACCTCAAGCGAGTTTAAGGAGCTTATGATGACATATAAGGAATTGCTGGAGCGTCATAAAGGGGAACTTGATCAAAGCCTTAGAAAGGATAGGGGGTGGGTAATAGACGGCATAGCGAGAGGCCCTTATGGGTACACGGGCCTTTTGAATGCGATGGTTCTTACGGATCCGGGTGTCGAGCTGGTTGGAATGCCGCTTTCGAATGGAGAAAGCAGCGTGCTGGTGACCTTACCGTATCCAATAGGCATTATGAGTACTTCTGAATACAAAGCAGAGGCCTTTGACTTTATCATGTATTATAGCCGAACCAGGTTGATTTATGAAGGCGACAACGCAGCGGATTATGAAAGGGGTGAATTGTATCAGACCCCTGCACGGTTTTCGACATATGCAGATGTCCTGAACGAGGAGATCTATGAAACAGAAAAACCATTTGCGGCAGAACGAGGAGTTAACGGTGCAATAAACTTTTTCTATTTTACCGATGCACACAAGGAGCAATTAACATATTTGATGGAAAATGCAAATTCTGATACAAAGACGCAGAGAGATATTTTCGGATTCTTTTCAGAGGAAATGGGAGGATATCTGCAAGGTAATAAAAATTTGGACGATGCATGCGAAGCCCTGCAAAATCGTACGAGTTTGTATCTGGCTGAGTGAGAATAAATAAATTATTGTTGTGCTATAAACTTACCTTAGCATGCATATCGCAAGCCGTGCTTGCGATACTGCACAAATGCGTATATGAAACGTCAGTTGTTACTATTTACAGCCCCTCCACGCTGCATTCGCAAAACCCGCTGCTGCGC
>CAZFYD010000005.1:0-47021 GCA_964523315.1 uncultured Acetatifactor sp. | reverse complement strand
AAGTTTGGAAGTTTCACTTCCAAATACGTATTGGTGCAATAGTGTCGGCTGTGTCTGCACTATGCAGGGTATTGGAAAGCGGCAGAGCATCGGCGAGGGTGCTTTGCATAAGTCAGAAGAGCATCGTATGGCAGCAGGGAGTTACAAGCTCCCTGCTTTGCGTATGTGCCGGTGGAGGGACAGCATGCATATAATGATTTTGGAGGATGCTGCAGCGCAGATTCTGCGCTGCGGGCCGGATCTGGTGCTGACAGGTGTACCGGCTTCTCCGGAGGGCTTCTTTGCCAGAAGCATTGCTTTGTTTTTCGGGATTTATCTGGTTTACTTTACGGTGACATATATCAGCTTCAGGCGAAATGTAGAGTAAGGACGTAACGTTTATAAGAGAAATTGTCAGTTGAAGACTAGGAAAAAGGACGTTATAATTAAAGCTGCAGCCAAGGGTATTTGAAAAACGGGCAGGAGGAAGACTCTTATGATTTATACAGTAACCTTGAATCCATCCCTGGATTATATTGTTTCCGTGAAGGATTTTCAGCCGGGTATGACCAACAGAACCATGTCGGAGTATATTCTTCCCGGCGGCAAGGGGATCAATGTGTCCCTGGTGCTGAAAAACCTGGGGATAGAGAGTACGGCGCTGGGCTTCATTGCAGGCTTTACCGGCCGGGAGATTGCCAGACGGATAGAGGAAATGGGACTGCGCAGCAGCCTGATCATGCTGCAGCAGGGGATTTCCCGTATCAATTTGAAACTAAAATCCATAGAAGGAACGGAAATTAACGGACAGGGGCCGGAAATCAGTGAGCGGGAGCTGGAACAGCTGATGCGGCAGCTGGCCGGACTGCAAAGCGGAGACGTATTGTTTTTGTCCGGCAGCGTCCCCGGATCCCTGCCTGCGGATATTTATGCCGGAATCATGCAGCTGCTGAAGGGCAGGGGCGTACAGGTTGTGGTGGATGCGGCGGGTGAACTGCTGATGAAGGTGGTGTGCTGCCATCCGGTACTGATTAAGCCCAATCATCACGAACTGGGAGAGCTCTATGGAGTAGAGCTTCATAAACGGGAGGAGGCAGTACCCTACGCTAAGGCATTACGGGAGGCAGGCGCTGAAAACGTGCTGGTGTCCATGGCGGGGGAAGGGGCTGTGCTGGCGGCCGCAGACGGCAGGATATACGGCGCCCCGGCTCCTGAGGGAGAACCGGTCAATTCGGTCGGCGCCGGAGACTCCATGGTGGCAGGCTTTATGGCGGGGCTTCTGGAAAGCGGGGACTATCTGGAGGCGTTTAAAATGGGACTGGCAGCAGGGAGTGCCAGTGCCTTTTCGGAGAATCTGGCTACGGGCGAAGAGATCCGGGAGGTGCTGAAGCGGGTTTCTGTCTACGAGATATAGGAGAAATACGGGTGTGCTGTTCTGATACGGCACACCTTTTTCATATAATGGCATGAGTGAAAAAAGCGGAGCGACTATGGACAGGAAGCGGCGGGAGGCTTATGCCGGATGGATAAAAAAAGGAATCTTGACGGAATGTATGCTCCTTTTGGTACTGGCAGCTGCGGCGTTACATATGACGGGCAGGCAGCAGGCGGCGTCAACGGGCGTGTCAGCAGAAGGGGATTTTATCAAATGGGTGGATTTTGACGTCAGCTATGAGGCATTGTGTCAGGCCTATGCCTGGGATGTGGATACCTATGAAAGCCAGGTGCATCTGGGCTGGGTGGAGCTGCTGGCCTATACGGCGGCAAAAACCGGGGGGAGCTTTGACAAGGAGGCGCTGCAGATTTTGGATCGGGGGGCAGAGACGGTAACCTCCGGAGAAAAGACATGGGAGGAGCTGACAGCGGATCTGAAATATTATGCGTATTACCGGGAGGCCTATGGGGCTGTTCTTGATGGTATGGTGGGCTGCTATGAAAGAGAAAAGATTGATGAGGACGGTAACAGCAGTTATGAAACGGTATATGGTCTGAAAACATATTTTCCTCTGGCACGAGGCTTTGACTATACCCATTATGATGATTTCGGCGTTAGCCGCAGCTATGGCTATAAGCGCCGGCACCTGGGGCATGATATGATGGGGCAGATAGGTACGCCGATCATTGCCGTAGAGTCCGGTTATGTGGAGGCGCTGGGCTGGAACCAATACGGGGGATGGCGCATCGGCATCCGCAGTCTGGATCAGAAGCGGTATTACTACTATGCGCATCTGCGGCAGAATTATCCCTTTGCAGAGAACCTGGAGGAGGGGAGTCTGGTGACGGCCGGGGATGTGATCGGGTATATGGGACATACAGGATACAGTGCGAAAGAAAATGTGAACAATATCGAGGTGACACATCTGCACTGGGGGCTGCAGCTGATCTTTGACGAGTCCCAGAAAGAGTGTGACAATGAGATCTGGATTGATATATATGCGCTGACTCGTTTTCTGGCAAAGCACACCCAGGAGACGGAAAAGGTGGAAGGGACAAAGGAGTGGATACGAAGTACGCAGATTAAGGATCCGGCGGTGGAAAATGCGCCGCCCTTTGTGCCGGCTCCCACAGCTTCACCGTAATAAAGGTTCATAACATGGGATTGTCCGGCACACAGGAGCATAAGTGTTTCTGCAATAAGTGCACCTGGGGTGCCCTGCTTTCTATATATCGGCAGACTCGGCAAAATTTTCACCCAACCGGAACGCCCGGCTTTTCTCCAGCCGCTCTTTCTGGATTCCTTCTGCGCCCTCTGAGGTGGGCAGATAGTAGCGCCGGTCTTTTAAATCCTCCGGCAGGCAGGTCATGCGGGCCATTTTTTCCCGGGTATCATGGGCATATACATAACCATCTCCGTAGTGCAGCTCCTCCATCAGCTGGGTGGGCGCATTGCGGATGACCAGAGGCACGGGCTGGTTTAAGCGGGTCATGGCATCAGCCTTGGCCGTTTCATAGGCCCGATACACCGCATTGGATCGGGGAGCCAGGGAAAGATAGATAACTGTCTGGGTAAGATTCAGATTGCACTCGGGCATCCCGTTAAAATGGCAGGCCTGGTAGGCGGAAACGGCGAGGGGCAGCGCCTGGGGATCCGCCAGCCCCACATCCTCACTGGCAAAGCGGATCAGCCGCCGGGCGATAAACAGGGGATCCTCCCCGGCCTCAAGCATCCGGGCCAGCCAGTATACGGCGGCGTCGGGGTCGCAGTTGCGCATGGATTTATGCAGGGCGGAAATCAGATTGTAATGCTCTTCGCCCTTCTTATCATATAATAAGGTCTTTTTGCCCAGGCACTGTTCCAGCGTCTCCTCGGTGACGGTCACAGAGCCATCGGGGGCAATCTCCCCATTCAGCACAGCCATTTCCAGGGTATTTAAAGCTATGCGGGCATCCCCGTTAGCAAAAGTGGCTATGGTGGAAAGCAGAGACGGCTCCATGTGAACGGCGCTGCTGCCAAAGCTGCGCTTGTCCGCCAGCGCGCGGGACAGCAGAAAGGTCAGATCCTCGCTTGTCAGTTCCTTCAGCACAAATACCTTACAGCGGGACAGCAGAGCGGCATTGATCTCAAAGGAGGGATTCTCCGTGGTGGCGCCGATCAGAGTGATGCTGCCCCGTTCCACATAGGGCAGGAAGGCATCCTGCTGAGCCTTGTTGAAACGGTGAATCTCGTCCACAAATACCAGGGTGCGAATGCCGTAGGCTCTGTTTTCCTGGGCCTGATTCATGATGTCCTTGATCTCCTTGATGCCGCTGGTCACAGCGCTGAAATTCACAAAGTCGGAGCGGGTGCGTCCGGCAATGATGCTGGCAAGGGTGGTTTTTCCTACTCCGGGAGGCCCCCAGAAAATCATAGAGGGGATCTGATCACGCTCCAGAAGCTGGCGCAGGATCTTGCCCGGCCCTAAGAGATGCTGCTGCCCCACATATTCCTCCAGGGTGGTGGGCCGCAGCCGGTCGGCTAAGGGGCCGACGGGGGAGGAGAGTGGGGACTGAGGCTGCGTATCGAAAAGGGATAGTTGATTCATGGGTATCCTTCTTTCTGTAATCGGATCAAAATCTTTTACTGAACCTATTTTAGCATAATCAGTCCCAAGGAGCAATCAGCAGGCCGGCAAAAAAACATAAAATAAGGAAATTGTTATTTTTTTGTCAAATTTAAAGAAAGCCGTTGCAAAACAGGAATGTCTATGCTACACTAGAAGCAATGGCAATGATAAAAAAATAACAATCATTGCCGATGCTGCGTAAACAGGCAAAAAAACAAGTTGGAGGAAAAAGAAATGGCAAAGAAAGTTGTATTAGCAGGCGCTTGCCGTACCGCTATCGGTACCATGGGCGGAACCCTGAGCACCACCCCCGCTGCAGAGTTGGGTGCAATCGTGATTAAGGAGGCTTTAAACAGAGCCGGTGTGAAGCCCGAGGATGTGGATCAGGTATATATGGGCTGTGTAATTCAGGCCGGTCAGGGCCAGAACGTGGCTCGTCAGGCTTCCATCAAGGCCGGTCTGCCTATTGAGGTACCTGCAGTGACCATGAACGTGGTATGCGGTTCCGGCTTAAACTGCGTAAACCAGGCTGCACAGATGATTATGGCAGGTGATGCAGATATCGTTGTAGCAGGCGGTATGGAGAATATGTCCATGGCTCCCTATGCAATTCCTCAGGCTCGTTATGGATATAGAATGAACAACGGTACCTTAGTGGATACCATGATCAAGGATGCTCTTTGGGATGCGTTCAACGACTATCATATGATTACCACTGCAGACAATATCTGCCGTGAGTGGGGCCTGACCCGTGAGGAGCTGGACCAGTTTGCATTAAAGAGCCAGCAGAAAACCGAGGCAGCCCAGAAGTCCGGCGCTTTTGATGCAGAGATCGTACCTGTTACGGTAAAGAAAAAGAAAGAAGTGATTGAGTTTAAGGTGGACGAGGGCCCTCGTGCCGGTTCTACCATTGAAGGGCTGCAGAAACTGCGTCCCATCAATCCGGATGGCTTTGTAACCGCCGGTAATGCTTCCGGTATCAACGACGGCGCTGCTGCTATCGTAGTGATGAGCGAGGAAAAGGCTAAGGAGCTGGGCGTGAAGCCCATGGCTACTTTCGTAGCAGGCGCTCTGGCAGGCGTTCGCCCCGAGGTAATGGGTATCGGTCCTGTAGCTTCTACCAGAAAGGTAATGGCTAAGACCGGTATGAAGATTGAGGATTTCGATATCATCGAGGCAAATGAGGCTTTCGCTGCACAGTCCGTAGCAGTCGGCAAGGAATTGGGCATTGATGTGGACAGACAGCTGAACCCCAACGGCGGCGCTATTGCTCTGGGCCATCCCGTAGGCGCTTCCGGATGCCGTATCCTGGTGACTCTGCTGCATGAGATGCAGGCAAAGGGCGCTAAGACCGGTCTGGCTACTCTGTGTATCGGCGGCGGTATGGGCTGCTCCACTATCGTGAAGATCGAAGACTAAAGCGGGAGAGAAAAGAATATGGAATATATACTTTATGAGCAGAAGGGGAATATTGCAACCCTTACCATCAATCGGGAGAAGGCGCTGAACGCCTTGAATTCCCAGGTGCTGGAGGAGCTGGATGCAGCTTTGGACGCAGTGGATTTAAATGAGGTTCGCTGTCTGATCCTGACCGGCGCCGGACAGAAGTCCTTTGTGGCCGGTGCAGACATCGGGGAGATGAGCACGCTGACCAAGGCAGAGGGCGAGGCATTTGGCAAGAAGGGAAATGATGTTTTCCGCAAGCTGGAGACCTTTCCCATCCCTGTGATTGCGGCAGTAAACGGCTTTGCGCTGGGCGGCGGCTGTGAGATTTCCATGAGCTGTGACATCCGCATCTGTTCCGACAATGCCGTATTCGGTCAGCCCGAGGTGGGGCTGGGCATTACCCCCGGCTTTGGCGGCACCCAGAGACTGGCCCGTCTGGTAGGGGCAGGCATGGCAAAGCAGATGATCTACACGGCACGCAATATCAAGGCGGCTGAGGCTTACCGGATCGGTCTGGTAAACGAGGTTTATTCTGCAGAGGTTGACGCTGAGGGCAATGTGGTGAAGACTGCGCAGGAGGTTCTGATCGCAGCGGCAGAGAAGATGGCGGCAGGCATTGCCAAGAATGCGCCCATCGCTGTTCGCAACTGCAAGAAGGCCATCAACGAGGGCCTGGATGCAGATATGGATCAGGCGATTGTCATCGAGGAGAAGCTGTTCGGTGACTGCTTCGAGACAGAGGATCAGAAGTACGGCATGGCATTTTTCTTAGATAAAAATAAGGAAAAGGTCAAGGAGCCTTTCAAAAACATGTAGCAATCCATAATCAAGTATTAAACATATTACAAGGAGGATTTACAATGAAGGTAGGTATTATTGGTGCAGGCACCATGGGCGCCGGAATTGCACAGGCATTTGCAATGACAGACGGTTATGAGGTATGCTTATGCGATATCAAGCAGGAGTTCGCTGACGGCGGCAAGGCCAAGATCCAGAAGAACATCAACTTCCTGGTAGGCAAGGAAAAGATCAGCGCTGAAAAAGGCGAGGAGATCATGGGCAAGATCGTTACCGGTCTGAAGGATATCTGTACAGATTGTGATCTGGTGATCGAAGTATGTCCTGAGAGCATGGCAATCAAGAAGCAGACCTTTGCAGAGCTGCAGCAGATCGTAAAGAAGGATTGCATCTTCGCTTCCAATACCTCTTCTCTGTCCATTACAGAGATGGGCAACGGCCTGGATCGTCCCCTGATCGGTATGCATTTCTTCAATCCTGCTGACAGAATGAAGCTGGTTGAGGTGATTGCAGGCGCTAACACTCCCGCAGAGTTGGTGGAGAAGATTAAGACCATCGCTACGGAGATCGGCAAGACCCCCGTTGAGGTAAACGAAGCAGCAGGCTTTGTGGTAAACAGAATCCTGATCCCGATGATCAACGAAGCAATCAATGTATATGCTGCAGGCGTTGCTTCTGTTGCTGACATTGATGTGGCTATGCAGTTGGGCGCTAATCATCCCATGGGACCTCTGGCCCTGGGTGATTACATCGGTCTGGACATCGTGCTGGCAATCATGGAGGTTATCTATGCAGAGACCGGCGATTCCAAGTATGCTCCCGCTCCCCTGCTGAGGAAGATGGTGCGTGCAGGCAAGCTGGGTAAGAAGACCGGCGAGGGCTTCTATAACTACGCAAAATAAGAAAATCTTGGCTATGGTGACTTCCCGGGCCTTCAGACCTGGGAAGTTGCTGTGCGTCTAAATTTAGATGAAAGTGGAGGAATAAATCATGGATTTTACATTATCCAAAGAACATGAGATGGCGAGACAGCTGTTCAAGGATTTCGCCGAGAATGAAGTAAAGCCTCTTGCACAGGAAGTGGATGAGGAAGAGCGTTTCCCCAGAGAGACCGTGGAGAAGATGGCTAAATACGGTTTTCTGGGCATCCCCGTTCCCAAGGAGTACGGCGGCCAGGGCTGCGATATCCTGACCTATGTGATGTGCGTGGAGGAGCTTTCCAAGGTTTGCGGCACTACAGGCGTTATTGTTTCCGCACACACCTCTCTGTGTATTGATCCGATCCTGACCTATGGTACGGAAGAGCAGAAGCAGAAGTATATTCCGGATCTGGCAAGCGGACGGAAGATCGGTGCTTTCGGTCTGACCGAGCCCGGCGCCGGTACCGATGCACAGGGTCAGCAGACCAAGGCCGTACTGGACGGCGATGAATGGGTCCTGAACGGTTCCAAGTGCTTTATTACCAACGGTAAAGAGGCCGATGTATATATTGTGATCGCTGTAACCGGCAAGATTGAGAAGCGTGGCCGTATGCAGAAGGAGATCTCCGCATTTATTGTGGAGAAGGGTACTCCCGGATTTACCTTCGGTACCAAGGAGAAAAAGATGGGTATCCGCGGTTCATCCACCTACGAGCTGATCTTCACCGACTGCCGTATCCCCAGGGAGAACCTGCTGGGCGCAAAGGGCAAGGGCTTCTCTATTGCCATGCATACCCTGGACGGCGGACGTATCGGTATCGCTGCACAGGCCCTTGGCCTGGCAGAGGGCGCTCTGGAAACCACAATCGCATATGTGAAGGAGAGAAAGCAGTTTGGCCGTTCCATCGCTCAGTTCCAGAACACCCAGTTCCAGCTGGCTGATATGGCTACCAAGGTTGAGGCAGCCAAGCTGCTGGTATACAAGGCTGCACGCAAGAAGGACGAGTACAGGACCAATCCCAAGACTTCTTATTCCGTAGAAGCTGCAATGGCAAAGCTGTATGCTGCTGAGGCGGCTATGGAAGTGACCACCAAGGCTGTTCAGCTCCACGGCGGTTACGGCTACATCAGAGAGTACGATGTAGAACGCATGATGCGCGACGCAAAGATCACAGAGATCTACGAGGGTACCAGCGAGGTTCAGAGAATGGTTATCTCCTCCTCTCTGCTTAAGTAAAACGGACGTTCCCGAAAGCGTATGCTTTCAGGGCTCACGGCATCAATTGAAAGAAAACATAAAAAAATAAGGAGAAAATACAATGAAGATTGTTGTTTGTATTAAGCAGGTGCCCGATACTAAGGGCGGCGTTAAATTTAATCCAGACGGAACGCTTGACAGAGCTGCAATGCTTGCGATCATGAATCCTGACGACAAGGCTGGTCTGGAGGCTGCACTGCGTCTGAAGGACCAGTACGGTGCAGAGGTTACGGTTCTGACCATGGGTCTGCCCAAGGCGGCAGATGTACTGCGTGAGGCGATTGCCATGGGCGCTGATAAGGGCATTCTGGTAACTGACCGTGTACTGGGCGGCGCAGATACCTGGGCTACCTCCACCACCATTGCCGGTGCAATCCGCAATCTGGAGTATGATCTGATTATCACCGGACGTCAGGCAATTGACGGAGATACGGCACAGGTTGGCCCCCAGATCGCTGAGCATCTGGGCATCCCGGTGATTTCCTATGCACAGGATATCAAGGTCGAGGGGGACAAGGTGATTGTACAGCGTCAGTATGATGACAGATATCATATTCTGGAGGCTCAGATGCCCTGCCTGATTACCGCGCTATCCGAGCTGAATGATCCCCGTTATATGACTCCCGGCGGAATCTTTGATGCATGTGCAGCAGAGATCACTACCTGGGGCAGAGCGGATCTGAAGGATGTTGAGGATTGCAATTTAGGTCTGAAGGGATCTCCTACCAAGATTGCGAAGGCATCTGATAAGGTTCGTAAGGGCGCAGGCGAGAAAATCGTTCCTGAATCCCCCGAGGATGCAGTTGCTTACATTGTCGGTAAATTCAAAGAGAAACACATCATATAAATGTGGCTGCGGGACTATAAACAGGAGGTAAACCAAACCATGAATTTAGAAGAATATAAAGGCGTATATGTGTTTGCCCAGCAGGTAGACAATGAGATCAGCGGGATCGCATATGAGTTGCTGGGGAAAGGTAAGGAACTGGCTGCCAAGCTGGAGACAGAAGTAGTAGCAGTTCTGATCGGATATCAGGTAAAGGGTCTGGCTGATAAGCTGGCCGAGTATGGCGCAGATAAGGTAATCGTTGTAGATGATCCGCAGCTGGAGGTATACAGAACGGAGCCCTATGCACACGCTCTGGCTTCCGTAATCAACCGGTACAAGCCCGAGATCGTGCTGGTAGGCGCTACTGCCATCGGCCGTGATTTAGGCCCCACCGTATCTGCAAGAGTAGCAACCGGTCTGACCGCAGACTGTACCGTACTGGAGATCGGCGATTTCCCGCTGACCCCCCTGCCCAATCAGGAGCAGAAGCACAATCAGCTGCTGATGACCCGTCCTGCTTTCGGCGGCAATACCATCGCTACCATCGCCTGCCCGGACAATCGTCCCCAGATGGCAACGGTCCGTCCCGGCGTTATGCAGAAGATCGAGCCCATCGTTGGCGCAAAGGCTGTTGTAGAGGAGTACAATCCCGGATTTACTCCCAACAACAGATATGTAACCATCAAGGAAGTGGTTAAGGCTGTTTCCGATACCGTAGACATCATGGATGCCAAGGTCCTGGTATCCGGCGGCCGCGGCGTAGGCAGCGCAGAGAACTTCAAGATCCTGGAGGATCTGGCAGAGGTTCTGGGCGGCACAGTGTCCTGCTCCCGTGCAGTAGTGGATAGCGGCTGGAAACCCAAGGATCTGCAGGTGGGACAGACCGGTAAGACCGTTCGTCCCCAGATCTACTTTGCCATCGGTATTTCCGGTGCCATTCAGCATGTGGCCGGTATGGAGGAGTCCGATATTATCGTTGCCATTAACAAGGATGAGGATGCCCCTATTTTTGATGTAGCTGACTATGGTGTGGTCGGGGATCTGAACAAGATCGTTCCCCAGCTGACTGCAGCGCTGAAGGCTGCTATGGCTGAAAAGTAAATCGGCGTAGGATACAGAATATCAAGAATCCCGCAGCTTCCCCGATGGGAGGGGCTGCGGGATTCTTAATAAAAAGTTTAGAAACTTTTTCGAACAATTTATAGATTTTCAGGGACAGGAACGGTATAATGTAACGATATAGTAAAGCTTTACATATGCATCGTAAAACAATGCCCGGCGGCGGTGCGGACATAATGGGATATATAGTTTTAAATGAGGTGTTTCGATGGGAAAATTAGTAGAAATGATCGGCGTGGAGAAAGTTTATCCCATGGGTGAAATGACGATTAAGGCAGTCGACGGAGTGAATTTTGAAATATTAAGCGGTGAATTTGTGGTCATTGTAGGACCGAGCGGCGCAGGGAAAACGACAGTTTTAAATATTCTTGGCGGGATGGATTCGGCGACGAAAGGCAGAGTGATCGTGGCAGGAACGGATATATCAAAGTTTAGTGAGCGGCAGCTGACCTCCTACCGCAGGGATGAGATCGGCTTTGTTTTTCAGTTCTATAATCTTGTACAAAATCTGACTGCTCTTGAAAATGTTGAGTTGGCGCTTCAAATCTGTAAAAATCCGCTGGATGCCAGAACGGTCATGGAGGAGGTCGGACTTGGCGATCGTATGAATAATTTTCCGGCGCAGCTTTCCGGCGGTGAGCAGCAGCGTGTTGCCATAGCAAGGGCTTTGGCGAAAAATCCAAAGCTTTTGCTTTGTGATGAGCCTACGGGTGCGCTGGATTATCAGACAGGAAAGTCGATCCTGAAGCTTTTGCAGGATATGTGCAGAGAAAAGGGTATGACAGTTGTTGTCATTACACATAATCTTGCCATCGCTCCGATGGCCGACAGAGTGATTCATATTAAAAACGGTAAAGTGGGAAGTATGGTGCTCAATGAGCATCCGGCATCTGCAGAGACAATTGAGTGGTAGGTGTGGCGTTATGAGAAGTAAAAGAGCATTGCGCAAAGAGTTTTTTATGGGAATCAAAAAGACATATAACAGATTTCTGTCCATATGTCTTATCGTTGCACTTGGCGCAGCCTTTTTTGCAGGTGTGCGCGCCACCAATCCGGATATGCAGATGTCTGCGGATGCTTTTTTTGATGAGAGCAATTTGATGGATATCAGAGTTTTATCGACCCTCGGACTGACAAGGGCGGATGCGGCAGCTATTTTGGAGATTGACGGCGTGGAAGCTGCGGTACCTGCATACAGTCAGGATGTGCTGGCCAAAAAGGGGGACAATCAGCTGGTGATTAAGCTGATGTCCGTTACCGATACGGTCAACCTTGTGACTGTGGATGAGGGAAGAATGCCGCAAAGTCCGGATGAATGTCTTGCGGATAATCTGCTGATCGATAAGCAGGGATACGGGATCGGAGATACGATTACTGTGATGTCCGGTGATGATACGGACATTGATGATATTGTAAACACAAAGACCTTTACGATTGTCGGACGGGGGCGCATTGCGTCTTATCTGAATCTGACAAGGGATTCAAGTCAGATTGGCAGCGGCTCAGTCAATGGATTTCTGATGATTCCGGCAGAGAGTTTTTCGATGGAAGCCTATACGGAAATTGCAGTGACTGTAAAGGATGCGGCGGCGCTGGATTGCTACGGGAAAGCGTATGAGGAAAAGATTGCTGATATTGTTGATAAAATAGAAGCAATCGCCGACACCAGATGTGAGATCAGATATAATGAGGTCGTTGCCGAAGCTGCGGATAAAATTAACGATGCGCAGAAGGAAGTAGATGACGGTCAGGCGAAGCTCGATGATGCAGCCGCAGAAATAGCAGACGGTGAGGCGAAGCTTGCCGACGCGAAAGCAGAGGTGGAGGAAGGCGAAGAAAAACTTGCTGATGCAAGGGCGGAAGTGGCGGATGGTGAAGCACAGATTGCATCTGCGAAGGCAGAGGTGTCGGATGGCGAAGCGCAGATCGCATCTGCGAAGGCAGAACTGGAGAACGGTGAAGAGCAGATTGCGTCTGCGAAGGCAGAGGTGTCGGATGGTGAAGCGCAGATTGCATCTGCGAAGGCGGAAGTGGCGGATGGCGAAGCGCAGATTGCGTCTGCGAAAGAGGAAGTGGATAACAGCGAAAAACAGCTGGCCGATGCAAAGGCACAGATCAGTGAAAATGAGCGTCTGCTGAGTGCACAGGAAGCCGAGTATAATGCAGGCCTTTTGGAGGTTGAAAATGGCAGAGCATTGCTGTCGGACGGATGGGAGACGTACGAGGAGAATTTAACGGCAGCGCAGGATGGTCTGGCGCTGCTGGAGGAAAAGTCACAGGCGTTTGAGGAGGCTGTAAAATCGGTTGAGGAAAGCCGGACAGCGCTTGAACAGGCACGCTTGGAGATTGAAGCAGCGAGAGATGTTATTGCAGAAGGCGAGAACAGTGTTGCGGCGCTTGAACAGCAGCTGTCGGAGATCGATGCGCAGACAGCAGATATACAGGCTTCGATCGAGGCCTTTGAAGCTGAATATGGATCGGATATGGATCGGTGGGATGATCAGGTGCGGTCGGCCTATAAGGAACTCTTTGAACAGAAAGCGGCACTTGAAGCCTCGGCATCACAGATCAGCGACAATATTTCGGAGATTAATCGTCAGCTTGAGACGGCAAGAGCCGGAGTTGCAAAATTTGAGGAAAATGAACAGCAGCTTTTGGCGGCCGAGGCGGCTCTGGGTGATGTGGATGAACAGCGCAAACAGATCGCAGATCAGCGAAATAGTCTCGAGTATGCATTGTCCGTGACGCTTCCGGAGTCAGAGGAGACACTGCTTGTGCAGGAGGAAAATCTTAATGCCGCAGCTAAGGAGCTTGATGCGGCGGGTATACTGCTTGCAGCGGGCAGACAGCAGCTTTTGGCGGCGAAACAGGAGGTTGAAAGCGGAGAAGCAAAGCTTGCCGATGCAAAGCGGGAGGTCGAGGAAAATGAAGCAAAGCTTGCTGACGGTAAGCGCAGGATCGAGGAGAATGAGGCAAAGCTTGCCGATGCAAAGCGGGAGATCGAGGAGAATGAAGCAAAGCTTGCTGAGGGCAAGCGGGAGATCGAGGAGAATGAGGCAAAGCTTGCCGATGCAAAGCGCGAGATCGAGGAGAATGAAGCAAAGCTTGCTGACGGCAAGTGCGAGATCGAGGAAAATGAAGCAAAGCTTGCTGACGCAAAGAAAGAAATTGAGGATGGCGAAAAAGAACTTGCCGACGGCAAAAGGGAATATGAAGAAGCGCTTGAGGAAAATGAACCGAAGCTTGCTGATGCCAGGGCCGAAATTGCCGATGCATGGGAGGAACTTTTGAAGATCAAAATGCCTGAGTGGTATGTTCTTGACCGGGATTACATACAGACCTGTGTGGAGTATGCACAGGATGCAGAGCGTATCGGCAAGATCGGGGATATTTTTCCTGTCATCTTTTTCTTAGTTGCGGCGTTGGTCAGTCTGACGACTATGACACGCATGGTGGAGGAGGAGCGCACACAGATCGGTACCCTCAAGGCACTTGGATACAGTAAGGTAAGTATCGCAGCAAAATATGTACTTTATGCATTTTTTGCAACAATGCTTGGCGGCATTGCGGGAACTGTGATCGGGCAGAAGCTGCTTCCGGTTGTCATCATGCGGGCATATAGTATTTTGTATGTGACTTTAACTGATTATAAAGCGCCGCTGCATTTCGGATATACGGTGACGGCACTGCTGGCAGCGGTGATCAGTACTACGGCAGCGGTGATTGCCGCATGCTATAAGGAGCTGTTATCCGTACCGGCGCAGCTGATGCGTCCTGTGGCGCCTAAGGCTGGAAAAAGAGTATGGCTGGAACGAGTCACATTTATTTGGAAACGGTTGAATTTTTCCAATAAAGCAGCCATGAGAAACCTTTTCAGATATAAAAAGCGTTTCTTTATGACAATCATCGGTATCGGCGGTTGTATGGGACTTCTTCTAGTGGGCTTTGGACTTAAGGATTCCATTATGACCATCGGGGATCGCCAGTACAACGATATCCGTACTTATGACAGTACAGTGACCTTCAGTGATGATTCCACCGGGAAAGAACGCAGCGAGGTTTATGAAAGTATTCTAAATGAAGAACGCACAGCGGCTGCGATGATGGCAATGGAGGAGACAGTTGATGTCAGCATCGATACCTCGGGCAAGGGTGAGCGCAGCGCTTATTTGTTTGTGCCGTCAGAGCTGGAGCGCATGGATGAATTTATTGTGCTTCAGAGCCGCATCGGGCATGAGCGCTATGCACTGGATAATGAGGGCGCCGTGATCTCCGAAAAGCTGGCAAAGCTTTTGGAGGTCAGCGAGGGTGATGAGATTTATCTGGAAATCAGCGATATGAACCGGGTGCCGGTGAAGGTGTCACATATTGTGGAGAATTATTATTTCCACTATGTGTATTTAAGTCCGTCACTGTACGAAACAATTTACGGGAAAGCTGCGGATTATTCGGAGGTTTTTGTAGAGTTTGATGGTGCGTCTGTGGATTATGAGGATGAGTTTTCAGGAAAATATCTGGCCTATGAAAGTGTGTCCGGTGTCAGCTATACAAGAACAATGTCCGAACGTATTTCGGAGATGATACGAAGTATGGATGCCGTCATTTATGTAATTATCATATCAGCGGGGCTGCTTGCCTTTGTTGTGCTGTATAATTTGAATAATATCAATATCAGTGAACGCAGGCGTGAGCTGGCGACGCTTAAGGTACTTGGTTTTTATGACGGTGAGGTGTCGATCTATGTACTCAGGGAAAATATCATGCTGACGCTTTTTGGTGTCTTTGCGGGCGTATTCTTCGGAATAGCTCTTCATCGGTTTGTCGTTTTGACAGCGGAGCTCGATCTGATGATGTTTGGCAGAGATATTTACCTGAAGAGTTATATATACAGCGTTTTGTTGACCTTCGCATTTTCCGGTATTGTCAATGCGGCGATGCACTGGAAATTGAAAAAAACAGACATGATCGAATCTTTAAAAAGCGTAGAGTGATTCTGCTATTGCAGAGTAGAGGAAAAACCGATGAAACGATTCCACGAGGAAGAGGATGACTGGGAAACGGACAGACCCTATATTGTATCAGCAGCTATGTTTATGTGGTAGAGTAGTGCCCTGATATAACAGCTGTCCATGCAAAAGGGGTGCCTAGCGGCTGAGAAAGACCGGTGAGGCATCCCTTTTCGTTGGTTACTGCGGCTCCGCAATCCTGCTGACTCCCACATAGATCTCTGAGATTTCATACCAGGTGGGATAGTCCGCCACGCCGGTCTGAGGCAGGTTGAAGATTCCCTGGAAGATACGTACGGCATTGGCCGTAGCGGGTCCATAGATGCCGTCAGCGGTAATTGTCGGAATGGCCGGATAGCTGCGGGCGATGCGGTTTAACTGATTCTGCATCTGCAGCACCTTATCGCCGGAGGAGCCGATGGTCAGGCTGTAGCCGGGCCAGGAGGAGGGCACACCGGAGATCACATCTGCAGAATTGATATACATGTCATTGCCGTAGAAATAGCGGATGATTTCAACGGCGGAATATCCCTGATCTCCCAGGTATTTGGAGCCCCACTGGCTCAGTCCCGAGCAGGTAACCCGCTGACCGTCGCAGTAGGAGGTAAAAATGGGCTGGCGCACGCCGGGACGGGACAGGTAATTGCTGAAAATATTGTCCACCAGGTAGCTGATATTTTCATAGACATTGCGTCCATAGACCCATTTCTGGTCATAGGCGGTTGAGGAAGTGATGGTAAAATCGTAGCCTTGGTTCCGGTACCATTCCGTATACACCCGGTTCAGCGTAAAGGACTGGATCACCAGGATATTGGCGTAGAGAGTGGCTTCCGGCCAGGTGGAATATATTTCGCTGGAGGCTACATTTTTGATATAATCCTTATAGCGCACCCAGTAGTTGGGAGCGGTGGGATCCGAAGGCACGCCGTCATGTACAATCACATATTCCGGGATCACCACTCGGCTCAGGACGATCTCACCGGTCTCAGCCATGGGCTTGATCTCGTCCTCTGGAATTTTGGGCGGATAGTCACCGAACAGGGTATGGACAGGGATAATGACCAGCCGTTCCTCTTCGCCTTCCTCCAATTCCACAGGGTTCATGCGGATGGGCTGCAGAGTCAGTTCATCCGCCAAAAGCTCGGAGCCGGATACATAGACGGGCTCATAGCCCTCAGCTGTAACGAGGATATTATACTCCGCATAGGGCTGTATCAGGCTTTCAGGATTCAGGGAGTAGGAGAGGGGAGGCGCAGGCAGGGACACCACCTCCGTTTCCCCGGAGCTGTCGGTGGTCAGGGTATAGAGCGGATTTTCCGGATCTCCGGTGACGGAGATCGTGACGGCGGCCCCCGCAATGGGGCTCTGGGACACGGAAGATATCACACTGATCCGCATGGTGCCGGTGTACTGCGTATCCGTTTCGCCGGCAGTTTCTTCCTGCATGGCTTTCAGGTCTGCTTCATTTTCATACATAGGATGCCTTTCTGGAGTCGATAGAGGTTCTTTCATACCAATATATGCAGGCGGAAAAAGGATGTGACAGAACAGAATATTTGTTTGCCAGTTACGGCGGGATATGTTACACTAAAAAAGGTATCAGCATACCGGACAGAAGTGATGCGACTATGGATCAGTGCATTATCGCAGGTAAAACGGAAGGTCGGTTCCCCGAACTTCAGATATGCATGGAAAGGAAAATATGCAAGGGTATCAATTTGAATATGAGAATAGTTCTCTGGATTTTTCATGTACAAAAATAGAGCTTACTCTGCAGCCGGGAGAATGCTATGAGGGGAGCTTTCAGATCCAGGTGCATGGCGGGGGCTATACTGCTGGCCGGGTGACCAGCTCCGACATCCGGATGGAGTGCCTTACCCGGGAGTTTGCCGGGAGCGGCGAAGAGATTGCGTTCTGTTTCCATGGGGAGCGGATGCAGGCGGGGGATACGGTAAAAGGGAATTTCTCCGTGGTCAGCAGCCAGGGGGAATATACCCTGCCTTTTGCGGTGACGGCAGTTGAGAGCATGCCTCAGTCCTCCATCGGGACGATCAAAAATCTGCTGCATTTTACCAATCTGGCCAAAGCCAGCTGGGAGGAAGCGGTGGGCCTGTTCTATTCTCCTGATTTTGTGAAGCTTCTGCCCGGGAATGACAGGCAGTATTATGCCCTGTATATGGGTCTGTCCTCCTGTGAGGGCAATGCCCATAATGTTGATGAATTTCTGACCGCCATTCGGAAAAAGCAGCCCTTGGAATATCTGCTGACAGAGCCGGAGCTTGAGCTGGAGGATCCCACCGGCGTTGCGGAACTGGAGATCGGCCTGGCCCGAAACGGCTGGGGGGTGGTCAGCCTGCAGGTGGCGGTGGAGGGAGATTTTCTGTTCACGGAAAAACAGGTGATCACGGATGATGATTTTATGGGGAGCGTCTGCCGTCTGCCGGTCTTTGTGGACAGCAGTATGCTCCACGGCGGGCGGAATCTGGGCAGCATCACCCTTTTTGATACGGAGCATACCCTGACCGTGCCGGTTACGGTGCGCTGTGGCAGTAGGCGGACAAACGGAAAGGGTGCCAGAGAGCGCAAGCGGATCTATGTGCAGCTGATGGAATATTATCAGGCCATGCGTCTGAAACAGATCAGTACGTCTGTCTGGCTGAAGGAGTCGGACAAGCTGGTGGAGGCGCTGGCGGCCATGGATGAGCAGGATGTGACGGCCAGATTGTTCCAGGCCCAGCTGCTGATCACGGGTCAGCGCTATCATGAAGCCGGATGGCTGTTGGATCATGCCCGGGATCTGCTGGAACAGGGAAAGGGAAGCTATGAGACGGATCCGGAGGTGCTGGAGGCTTATTATCTCTATCTGACTACCCTGACCCGTCAGGATGAGAAATATACGGCAAAAGTAACGGACCGGATCCGACAGATCCATTATGAACAGCCGGGGCAGTGGCGTGTGGCGTGGCTGCTGCTGTATCTGTCTCAGGAGTATCAGCGGACGCCGGGAAGCAAGTGGACGTTTCTGGAAAAGCAGTCCGGCTATGGCTGCAGCAGCCCGGTGATCTACATAGAGGCACTGAACCTGCTGAATCTGAATCCCGCCCTGCTGCGCAGGCTGGGGGACTTTGAACTGCAGGTGCTGGCCTATGGCAACAAAAAGGAGTCACTGACGCCCCAGCTGCTGGAGCAGATGTATTATCTGGCAGGGCGGGTCAAGGAGTATTCCCCCCAGCTGTTTACCATTCTGCGCAGCTGCTATGAGAAGCAGGCGGATGAGCGGGTGCTGAAGGAGATCTGTACGCTGCTGATCAAGGGCGGCAAGATGTCGCCGGAGACCTTTATCTGGTATCAGCGGGGGGTTGAGGCCCAACTGCGGATCACCAGGCTGTATGAATACTATATGATGACGCTGGATCTGGACAGCGAGGTGGCTCTGCCCAAGCTGGTGCTGCTGTATTTTTCCTATCAGAACAATCTGGACTACGCTCACAGCGCTTATCTGTACCGGTACGTACTGGAGCACCGTGACGAACACGAAGAACTCTATGCCGCCTATTATCAGCAGATGGAGCGGTTTGTGCTGGAGCAGATCCAGAAAGGGCACATAAACAGGGATCTGGCTTTTCTGTACCGGGAACTGCTGACGGATGCCATGATCGGGGAGCAGATGGCGGAGCCTCTGAGCCGTATGATATTTGCCCATGAGGTCCGTCTGTCACACCCTGGGATCCGCAGCGTGGTAGTATGTCAGCCTGGGAACCTGATGGAAACCCTTTATCCGGTAGTCAACGAGAGGGCCTGGGTGGCGCTGTACGGCAGCAACTGCCTGGTATTGCTGGAGGACGGCAGCGGCAGCCGTTATGTCCGGGAGATCCCTTATACCATGAAAGAGCTGATGGCGCCGGGGCGTTATATCCGGCAGGTGGCACAGCAGGTGAAAAATAGTCCTGCGCTGGATCTGTATCTGTACAGCAGCCGGGGACTGCTGGATGAGCCGACGGAGCAGCAGGAAGCCAGGTGGCTGCGAATCTGGCGCTGTGAGGAGTTGGAACCGGAAGTGCGCAGAGAGGCATGTGTGAAGCTGATGCATGCCTACTACGAGACCGATCTGACCCAGAAGCTGGACAGCTTTCTGGCGGAACTCGACGGAGAGCTGCTGGGACGGCAGGAGCGTCAGGAAGCGGTGCGGTATCTGGTGATCCGGGGCAGTTATGATCAAGCCTACCGCTGGCTCTGTGATTATGGGCTTTATGGGCTGGAAAGTCGGGTCATGGTACATCTGGTGGGGCAGATGATCCTGAAGCGGGAATATACCGAGGACGAGCAGCTGCTGCATCTGGCGGAGCTGATCTTCCACAGTAAAAAATATGACGGCACGATCCTTCGCTATCTGTGTCTCCATGGTCAGGGTACCTCCAGGGAACTGCGCAGTATCTGGAAAGCGGCCCGGGCCTTTGATGTGGACTGTTATGAACTCAGTGAACGGCTGTTGGTGCAGCTTCTGGTATCGGGAGCCTATGTGGGGGAACAGGAGGAGATCTTTGCCTATTATGTGGTACAGGGACCCAAACAGGAGATTGAGGCGGCTTATCTGGCCAGGAGTGCCTATGATTATTTTGTAAAAGGCAGGGAAGTGCAGCAGGAGGTTTTCCGGGAGATCATGCATCTTTATCAGCGGCAGGAATCTCTGCAGAAGGTGTGCAGGCTGGCATTTGTCAGATATTATGCAAGGCATCAGCAGGAGATCTCAGAGGAGATCCTGCAGACGGCCAGAACCTTTATCCTGGAACTGCTGGAGGAGGGAATCCGGCTGAAAGATTTTCTGGTCTATCCGGGCATGGAGAGGGAGCTGGGTCCCCTTATGGACAGAACCATAATCGAGTACCGGGGGCATCCCGACAGCGTGGTGCGGATTCACTATCTGCTGACCCAGGAGGGCGGTAGCGAGGATATCTATGTGACGGAGGAGATGCAGCCTGTGTACGGCGGCATCTGCAGCAAGGAATTCCTGCTGTTTTTCGGGGAGAGCATCCAGTATTATATTGTGGAGGAACGGGGCAGAGTGGAACAGCTGATGGAGAGCGGCAGGCTGCAGAGAAACGATACCCAGCCTCAGGAGCGGGACGGCCGTTTCCACCGGATCAATGAGATGGTGATCAGCAGGAGCCTGCAGGATTATGATGCGCTGGATCAGAAGCTGGAGGAGTTCTGCCGTACGGAATATCTGAACAGACAGTTATTCCGACTGAAATAAGAAACCGGGGCTTGCCCGGAAGATGGTCTGGAGGTGCAATATGCTGGGATCGGCAGGAGAAAAGATTATTATAGGCTATGATCTGGGAGATGATTTTTCCCAGATCAGCTACTGCTATATGTCCCGGGACAGTGAAGTGGAGACGCTGTCCTCCGTGGCTGGGGAGGAGTGCTACAATATCCCCACGGCGCTGTGCAAACGGCAGGGAACGGGGCAGTGGTTTTTCGGCAGGGAGGCGCTGCGTTTTGCTCAGGAGAATCCCCGGGAGGCCATTCTGGTGACGGAGCTGGTGAGTCTGGCACAGGCAGGGGAGCAGGTGCAGATCGATGGGGAGGGCTATGAGCCGGTGGCACTGCTGACCCTGTTTATGAAGAGAAGTCTGGGACTGCTGTCCATGGTGTCCGCTCAGGAGCGGATTGTGGCAATGATGGTTACCTGCCGGAAGTTGGGCAGCGGGCTGATCGATGTGCTCAACCGGACCGTGACGGGTCTGGGGCTGGGCTATACCCGGGTGTATTACCAGAGCTATGCGGAGAGCTTTTATCATTATATGATTTATCAGCCCAAAGAGCTGTGGACCTATCAGACGGTACTGTTTGACTACCGTAAGGAGGGGATCCGCAGCATGCGTATGGAGTGCAACAAGCGCACCACGCCCATCGTGGTCTATGTTCACCGGCAGGAGTATGCTTTTCCCTGGGAAAGCTCTCTGCCGGAGACCGGCGGTCTGGACAGCGACCGTCTGCAGCAGCTGGATCGGGAGCTTCTGGAGGTATTGCGTCAGGAGTGTGAGGAGAGACCGGTGTCCTCGGTGTATCTGATCGGGGAGAGCTTTACAGAGGAGTGGATGCCCCAGAGCCTGAAATATCTCTGCAAGGGCAGACGGGTGTTTCAGGGGGTGAACTTATACAGCAAAGGGGCGGTCTATTGCCTGCTGGAGAAGCATTTCGGCAGTGAGACCGGCCGGAAATATGTGTTTCTGGGCCAGGATAAGCTCAAGTATAATATCGGCATGAAGGTGCTGCGCCAGGGCGAAGAATCCTACTATGCCCTGTTGGATGCGGGCGTGAACTGGTATGAGGCCCGCTGCAGCTGCGAGTTCTATGTGCGGCGCAAAGCTCTGGTGGGGTTGGTGATCACTCCGCTGATCGCAGGCACTGTGACCCAGGTACCCATTGCTTTAAAAGGACTGCCCCTGCAAACGGGGACCGGGGCCGGGGAGGGCGGCGCCTGTGAACTGGCCAGGATCCGCATGCAGCTGTATCTGGAGGGAGAAAATCAGCTCTGCGTGGAGCTGGAGGATATGGGCTTTGGTGAGATCAGGCCTGCAGCGGGGCTGCGGTGGCGTCAGGAGATTCTCTGCAAAGAGGACTGTTTCGGCGGCATCAGTGACAGCCCAAGAGCGCTGGTCTGTGTGGGAGACTATGCCCAGGAGCCCTATCTTTTGCCCAAGCTGGGGATCCGTGTGTACAGCATGGAAGAACTTTGCTATTGTCTGAAAGAGAATGCTTTTCTGCTGGATTCCGGCATTATGAAGGATGAACTGCTGGATTTTATCCGAACGGGCTGTCAGCTGCCCGGTCCGGCACAGGCCCTGTATCCCCTGGTGCATCAGCAGGGCTCCTTAAGCGGCTTTGTGACTCAGATTCTGGAGTTTGCGGGGCTCTATGACCGGGAGACGCTGCAGCAGGTGGAGGAGACGCTGCGGGCCGGATCGGGTCTGTCCGATTATGAGAAGCAGAAGCTGCAGGCCGATCACCTGACGGAGCAGAAAAGATATGAGGAGGCGCTGAAGGCATACGACCGGCTGCTGGCACAGATCCGGGAAAACCAGGAGATGGAGGTGCCTGTGCTGCAGGAGCTGACGGCAGGGATCCTGCACAACAAGGGCGTGATCTACGCCCGCCAGATGCTCTATGACCGGGCGGCGGAGCTGCTGTATCAGGCCTGGGAGGCCAGCGGAGGAAAGGAAGATTATTTTGCGGACTATCTGGCGGCCAGAAGAATGGAACTGCCGGAGCAGGATTATGTGGCTCTGGCGGCGGAATATCCGGACCGCTACCGGATCTCCCTGGAGCTGGAGAGGACTCTGGAGACGGCGGAGCAGGCCTTTCAGGAGACTCCGGAGTACAGGCGTCTGATGCAGCTTAAGGCCCTCAGAGCCGCCGGGGAGACAGATACTTACATTGAGGAGAACGACAGGATCCTGCAGACCCTCAAGGAGGATTACCGCAAGCGTTCGATGTGATAAGAATAGCCGCATCAGGCGGACGGATGGGAGTTATTTCGTGAAGATCAAAGCTTTTTTTCAGAAATTGTTTGCCGGAAGGAACAGAAAAGAAGAACGGGATTGGAATTGGGAAAACACGGTCAACGCACGGGCAGGGGTGGATTTTGAGCAGGAGGAGGAACGCAGCCGGTATGTGACGGACTGTCTGGAGCGGATGGCGGAGGCCAACCGGGAGTTTGGAATGCTCCAGGAAGAATACGGACTGGTGACTGCCTATCTGACCGACTTAGAGGAGCTGGAGGCCCTGCCTGAGGCGGAGAAGGAAAAACTGGAGATCACTGCCCGTAAGCTCCGGAATGTGGAGCGGGAGTACGAGCAGTTTGCCGGCCGTGATAACCAGATGGAGGATGCCGTCTATTATCAGCTGAAGAGCCGGGAGACGGAGCTGGAGGAGGGCATTGCCAAGATCCGGGAGGCGGAGCAGTACGGCACGCTGATAAAACAGGATCTGCAGCGCCTGGACGGGGAAAAGCATGCCTACGATTACCGGAAAAATGAGTTGAAAGGGATCATGGAAAACCTAAAAGGGATGTCCGTGATCTTCCTGACCGCCATGGTCATCTGTCTGGTACTGTTGGCCGTATTGCAGCTGGTGCTGCAGATGCAGACGCAGATCGGTTATTTCATTGCGGTGATTGCAGCGGCTCTGGCTCTGACGGTTCTGGCGGTGAAATATATGGATGCGGACCGGGAGCTGGAGCGGGTGCAGCGCACGGCAAACCGGCTGATCCAGCTACAGAATAAAGTGAAGATCCGCTATGTGAATAATACCAATCTGCTGGAGTACCTGTATATGAAATACGGAGTGGAGAGCGGAAAAAAGCTGGAGAAGCTGTACCGTCAGTACCAGAATGAAAAAGAGCAGAGAAAACAGTTTGCAGAGGCGGAGGCCAGGAGAGAATATTACCGGGAGCAGCTGCTGTCCCAAATGACGCATTATCATATCCGGTATCCGGAGCGAATCTCCGGGCAGGCGGCGGTGATTCTGGATCACAAGGAGCTGGTGGAGGCAAGGCACGAGCTGATCCTGCGGCGGCAGTCCCTGCGCAAGCAGATAGAATACAATGAAAATGTGCTGAAGGAGGCCCGGCAGGAGATCCGGGATTTGGTGACGGCCTACCCCCGCTATGCGGCGGAAATTACCGACATGATCGACATGATCGATAAGTATGACAACTGTTGACTTCTTTTCCGTGCTGGGCTATACTTATACTGTTATTCGGCAGTGTCATACAGATCAGCCAGTAAGTATGGGGAATAGATGACGAAATATATGGCCCGAACGGTGCCGGGTGTGGAAGACCCGGCACCTGATGGTCAGAAAGGTCGGTATAATAGTGCCAGAAGAAATTTATGTACAAACAGAGAGTCAGGACAAACTAAGAGAGGAATGCGGTGTCATCGGCGCCTATGATTTTGACGGACATGATGTGGCGTCCACCATTTATTACGGGCTGCTGGCCCTGCAGCACAGAGGGCAGGAGAGCTGCGGCATAGCCGTCAGCGATACCCAGGGCCCCAAGGGCAAGGTTTTAAGCCACAAGGATATGGGACTGGTCAATGAGGCCTTTACTCCGGAGAGCCTGGAAAAGCTGAAAGGGGACATCGGCGTTGGCCATGTGCGGTATTCCACCGCAGGCAGCTCCACCCGGGAAAATGCCCAGCCGCTGGTGCTGAATTATGTAAAAGGTACGCTGGGTCTGGCCCACAACGGCAACCTGATCAATGCGCCGGAGCTGCGCCGGGAACTGGAATACACCGGCGCCATTTTCCAGACCACCATTGATTCGGAGGTCATCGCCTATCATATCGCCAGAGAGCGGTTAAACAGCAAGACCGTAGAGGAGGCTGTGGGCAGGGCCATGCATAAGATCAAGGGAGCCTATTCTCTGGTGATCATGTCCCCCCGGAAGCTGATCGGCGCCAGGGATCCCTTTGGCTTCAGGCCGCTCTGTATCGGCAGGCGGGATAATGTCTATCTGCTGGCCAGCGAATCCTGCGCTCTGGATACGGTGGGGGCGGAGTTTGTCCGGGATGTGCTGCCCGGGGAGATCGTGACCATCTCTCCCGATCTGGGGATCGTCTCGGACATGAGCCATGCGATTCCGGAGGCGGAGCATGCCAGATGTGTATTTGAATATATCTATTTTTCCAGGCCGGACAGTCATCTGGACGGTATGAGCGTGTATAATTCCCGGATTCTGGCGGGTAAGTATCTGGCCATGGACAGCCCGGTGGAAGCGGATCTGGTGGTGGGCGTGCCGGAGTCCGGTCAGGTGGCTGCTCTGGGGTATTCCCTGCAGTCCGGGATTCCCTACGGTACCGCCTTTGTCAAAAACGCCTATGTGGGACGTACCTTTATCAAGCCCAGACAGAAGAGCCGGGAAAACAGCGTACAGGTAAAGTTGAACGCCATCCGGGAGGCCGTGGAGGGCAAGCGGATCATTATGATTGATGACTCCATTGTCCGGGGAACGACCTCGGACCGGATTGTGCGGATGCTTCGGGAGGCCGGCGCAAAGGAGGTGCATATGCGTGTCAGCTCCCCGCCCTTTTTGTGGCCCTGCTATTTCGGCACGGATGTGCCTGCCCGGGATCAGCTGATCGCCTATAACCGCAGCGAGGAGGAGATCCGCCGGATTATCGGCAGCGATACCCTGGGATATCTGCGAAAGGAACGGCTTTCCCAGATCGTCAACGGCCTGGGTATCTGTCAGGGCTGTTTTACCGGCAAATATCCTCTGGAGCCTCCCCAGGAGGACATTCGAGGAGATTTTGATAAATAATGAAGCAAGAAATGATACCCCAGGAAGGAGAGAACAGGAAATGAGTACAGATGTATACCAGAGCCCTTTATCAGAGCGCTATGCCAGCAAGGAGATGCAGTACATCTTTTCCCAGGATATGAAGTTCCGTACCTGGAGAAGGCTGTGGATCGCTCTGGCGGAGACCGAGAAGGAGCTGGGCCTGTCCCAGAACGGCAAGCCGGTTATCACCCAGGAGCAGATTGATGAACTCAAGGCCCATGCGGATGACATTAACTATGAGGTCGCAAGAGCCCGGGAGAAGGAAGTGCGCCATGACGTTATGAGCCATGTGTACGCATACGGCCAGCAGTGTCCAAAGGCCGCAGGGATCATCCACCTGGGAGCAACCTCCTGCTATGTGGGGGATAATACGGATATTATTATCATGACCGAGGCCCTGAAGCTGGTAAAAAAGAAGCTGGTAAATGTGATGAGGGAGCTGGCGGATTTCGCAGACCGGTATAAGGCGCAGCCCACTCTGGCATTTACCCATTTCCAGCCGGCGCAGCCCACCACGGTGGGCAAGCGTGCTACCCTGTGGCTGCAGGAGTTCTGCCTGGATCTGGAGGATCTGGAGCATGTGCTCTCTACCATGAAGCTGCTGGGCTCCAAGGGCACCACCGGCACCCAGGCATCCTTTCTGGAGCTTTTTGACGGGGATCAGGAGACCGTTGACAGGATCGATCCCATGATTGCCGCCAAGATGGGCTTCAAAGAGTGTTATCCGGTATCCGGACAGACATATTCCCGTAAGGTGGATACCCGTGTGGCCAATGTACTGGCAGGGATCGCGGCCAGCGCTCACAAGATGAGCAATGATATCCGACTGCTTCAGCACCTGAAGGAGGTGGAGGAGCCCTTTGAGAAGAGCCAGATCGGATCCTCCGCCATGGCATATAAGCGCAATCCCATGAGAAGTGAGAGAATTGCCTCTCTTTCCCGCTATGTGATGATCGATGCGCTGAACCCGGCGATCACCTCCGCCACCCAGTGGTTTGAGAGAACCTTAGATGATTCCGCCAACAAGAGACTGTCCATTCCGGAGGCCTTTCTGGCTGTTGACGGTATTCTGGATCTGTGTCTGAATGTGGTGGACGGGCTGGTAGTTTATCCCAAGGTTATCGAGAAGAGACTGCGCAGTGAGCTGCCCTTTATGGCTACTGAGAATATCATGATGGATGCGGTGAAAAACGGGGGCAACCGTCAGGAGCTGCATGAACGCATCCGAGAGCTGTCCATGGAAGCAGGCCGCAATGTGAAGGTGGAGGGCAAGGACAACAATCTGTTGGAGCTGATTGCAGCGGATCCCGCCTTTAATATGACTCTGGAGGATCTGCAGAAGACCATGGATCCGGCAAAATATGTGGGCCGCTCCAGAGAGCAGGTGGAGGCATTCCTGAGCAAGGTGGTAAATCCGATTCTGGAGGCCAATAAGGATTTACTGGGTGTCAGAGCGGAAATAAATGTATAAAAAGCTAAGAGACAGCGCATCAATACAGGTCAGATACGCTGTCTTTGCGTTGGGAGGACAGTTGCGGAACTTTAGATAGAAAGGAAATAGATGAACTATGGGTGGTTTTTTTGGAGTAGCGTCCAAGGAAGATTGTACATTTGATTTGTTTTTCGGAACAGACTATCATTCCCATCTGGGAACCAGACGTGCCGGTATGGCTGTCTACAGCAAGGAAAAGGGCTTTGACAGAGCCATTCACAATATTGAGAATGCTCCCTTTCGGACCAAGTTTGACAAGGATGTGAATACCATGCAGGGCAATCTGGGTATCGGCTGTATCTCCGATTATGAGCCCCAGCCTCTTCTGGTGCGTTCCCATCACGGCACCTACGCCATTGCTACGGTAGGAAAAATCAATAATATGGATGCGATTGTAAAGGAGCTGTTCAGCAGCGGGCATTCCCACTTTCTGGAAATGAGCGGCGGGGATATCAATGCCACCGAGCTGGTAGCGGCCATTATTAACCAGAGAGAGAATCTGATTGAGGGCCTGCAGTATGTCCAGGAGCTGGTGGAGGGTTCCATGACTACGCTGCTGCTGACACCCAAGGGGATCTATGCCGCCAGAGACCGGCTGGGCAGAACCCCGGTAGCCATCGGCCGCAAGGACGGCGCTTACTGCGTATCCTTTGAGAGCTTTGCCTATCTGAACCTGGGCTACCATGAAGAGCGGGAGCTGGGTCCCGGTGAGATCGTTATTGTTACGCCGGAAGGAGTAAAGACTCTGGCGGCGCCGGGCAAGGATATGAAGATCTGTACCTTCCTGTGGATCTATTACGGATATCCCTCCTCCTCCTATGAGGGAATCAGCGTGGAGCAGATGCGGTATAACTGCGGGGCAAAGCTGGCGGAGCGGGATAATGTACAGCCGGATATTGTGGCCGGAGTGCCGGATTCCGGTACGGCCCATGCCATCGGCTATTCCAATAGAAGCGGCATTCCCTTTTCCAGACCCTTTATCAAGTATACCCCTACCTGGCCCCGGTCCTTTATGCCCACAATCCAGACCCAGCGGAACCTGATCGCCAAGATGAAGCTGATTCCGGTGCATGACCTGATTCAGGACAAGAGCCTGCTGCTGATCGACGATTCCATCGTGCGGGGGACACAGCTGAGAGAGACCACGGAATTTCTGTACCAGAGCGGTGCGAAAGAGGTGCATATCCGTCCGGCCTGTCCGCCCCTGCTGTTTGGCTGTAAATATCTGAATTTTTCCCGTTCCTCCTCGGAAATGGATCTGATCACCAGACGGGTGCTGAAGGAGATGGAGCAGGAGGGCCGCCGGATCGACTTAAAGGATTATGTGGATCCTGAGAGCCAGAGCTATCAGGAGATGATAGAGCGCATCGGCAAACAGCTGAACTTTACTTCCCTGCGGTACCACAGACTGGATGATATGATTGAGTCCGTGGGTATTCCCAAGGAGAGATTATGTACCTATTGCTGGGACGGACAGGAATAAGGGAGTAAGGTGCTTTTATGGTGTGTTTTCTGTGATGATCTTAGGAATTGATAGAATGTAAGCAGAAATTATAGTTACTATAAGAAATATTGATTTTACTTATGAAAGGATCTGTGATATACTGACGGTTGTCAGGGTAAAGAAAGGGGAGTGCTTTGGCGCTCCCCATGTATATTATGGAGGAAAATATCATGGTAAAAGCAGTTGTAGGCGCTAACTGGGGTGATGAAGGAAAAGGGAAGATCACGGATATGATGGCGGAGAAAGCGGATATCGTCGTGCGCTTTCAGGGAGGAGCCAATGCAGGACATACCATCGTCAATAATTATGGCAAGTTTGCGCTGCACACTCTGCCCTCCGGCGTATTTTATGCACATACCACCAGCATCATCGGCAATGGGGTGGCGCTGAACATTCCCCTACTTTTTAACGAGATCAAATCGATCACGGACCGGAATGTGCCCATGCCGAAGATTCTGGTTTCAGACAGGGCGCAGATCGTTATGCCCTATCACATTCTGTTTGACCAGTATGAGGAGGAGCGGCTGGGCGGTAAGTCCTTCGGTTCCACCAAATCCGGAATCGCTCCCTTTTATTCGGATAAATATGCCAAGATCGGTTTTCAGGTCAGCGAACTGTTTGACGAGGAGCTGCTGCAGGAGAAGGTGCAGAGAGTCTGCGAAATGAAGAATGTGCTGCTGGAGCATCTGTACCATAAGCCTGCGATTGATCCTGCAGAGCTGCTGGAGACCCTGCACGGCTACAGGGACATGGTGGCGCCCTATGTGTGTGATGTGTCCGCGTTTCTGGATCAGGCTCTGAAGGAGGGCAAGACGGTGCTGCTGGAGGGACAGCTGGGCACCTTAAAGGATCCGGATCACGGCATCTATCCCATGGTGACATCTTCCTCCACACTGGCTGCTTACGGCGCTATCGGCGCAGGGCTGCCTCCCTATGAGATCAAGGAGATTGTTACCGTATGTAAGGCATACTCCTCCGCAGTGGGCGCAGGAGCATTTGTATCGGAGATCTTCGGCGAGGAGGCAAATGAATTGCGCACCAGAGGCGGTGACGGCGGCGAGTTCGGCGCTACCACAGGGCGTCCCAGACGTATGGGCTGGTTTGACTGCGTGGCTTCCAAATATGGCTGCCGTCTGCAGGGGACTACGGATGTGGCCTTTACCGTACTGGATGTACTGGGGTATCTGGACGAGATCCCCGTGTGTGTGGGCTATGAGATTGACGGGGAAGTGACAACGGACTTCCCGGTGACGTCCAAACTGGAGAAGGCAAAGCCCGTGCTGAAGACCCTGCCCGGCTGGAAATGTGATATCCGGGGCATCAGAAATTATGAGGAGCTGCCGGAGAACTGCCGCAGGTATGTGGAGTTCATCGAGGAGCAGATCGGCTATCCGATTACCATGGTCAGCAACGGCCCCAGCAGAGAGGATATTATCTACCGTGAGAGCCCGCTGAAGAAGTAAGGGAAGCGATTTTTGCACAGGTGTCTGAGCCGCCGCCGGCGGCGTGATAGTCTGTCAGGCAGCCGGGCATCCGTATTGTGCATATTCAGAAAGAAAAGTTTGGAAGTTTCACTTCCAAATACGTATTGAAGCAGTATCATGGGCACAGCCCATGATATGCATAGAAAGGAAAAAATGATTCAGAATATTATTTTTGATATTGGGAATGTACTTGCCGCATTTCAGTGGAAGGAGTACTTTGAGAGCTTTCATTACAGTCCGCAGGTGCTGGAGCGGCTGATCCGGGCCACGGTCATGGATCCCATGTGGAATGAATTTGACAAGGGAGAGCTGGAGGAGGAAGTGGTATTCAGGAAGTTTTATGAGAACGATCCCGGCATTGAGGGGGAAATTCGGGAGACACTGACCAATATCCATGATATGCTGGGGCGTTATGACTATGCGATACCCTGGCTGCAGGACTTAAAGAGCAAGGGCTACCATGTGTACTATCTGTCCAATTTTTCCCGGAAGGCGCATCTGGAATGTGCCCATGTGCTGGATTTCCTGCCCCTGATGGAGGGGGGGATCCTGTCCTATCAGGAGAAAATGATCAAACCGGATCCGGCTGTCTATCAGCTGCTGCTTAGCCGCTATGGATTGAAGGCACAGGAATGCGTCTTTCTGGATGATACGTCCAGGAATGTGGAGGCGGCCGTCCGGCAGGGCATGGCCGGTATTGTGTTCCGCAATCAGTCCCAGGCAGTGGAGGAGCTGCGGAAACTGGGAGTTGAGTAACGCAGGAAAGAGCAATGGCAGGAGACAGAATTCATAGCAGGCCATGAGCAGCGAATGCTTAAAGGGGATGTCACGTGGTTAAGAGGAGATTTTTAAGTACACGTTTATTGAAAAGAGGCATGCGGATCGATCAGGCTGTGATTGACGGCAGCGGCCGTGCGATGATTGCCAGGGGCGCTATTCTGGAGGATTTTCAGATCGAATATCTGCAGGATAAGGGCATAGGCGGTGTGTATATCCGGGAGGGTGAGGAAGACCTGCAGAGGCCGGAGGAGATAACGGTTTCACGGTACACGCAGGAGGTCATCGACAAAAACCGGGTGGAGGACTGCTCCAGGGTAAAGCTGTCGGAGAGCGTCCGCAAGCGGGTGGGCGAAGGAATTCAGTATCTGTATCACAACACGGATTCAGACAGCTTTGATCAGACGGCGGCCAATGTGACCAATGAGCTGATGAACGCCATCTTTGAAAATGATGCGGTGGCCGTGGATATCGGGCTCTTGAAGGTCAGCGATGAATACACGTTCAAGCACAGCGTGGATGTTGCCACCATGGCCATGATTATCGGAAAGAAATATGGCCTGACAGACAAGGAGATCCATAAGCTGGGCGTTGCGGGACTGCTTCATGATGTGGGAAAGTCCAGAATCCCCAGCGAATTACTGAATAAACCGGGCGCCCTGACGGACAGGGAATATGAGCTGATGAAGCAGCACTCCCTGCTTGGCTTTGAGATTCTCAAAAAGAGGAACGCTTTTTCCGATGAGATTCTGAGAGGCGTTCTGCAGCATCATGAAAAAATGAACGGAAAGGGCTATCCTCTTGGCGTAAAGGCGGATAAGATCCATAAATACGCCAGAATCATCTCTGTTGCGGACGTATATGACGCCCTGGTGACGGAGCGTTCCTACAAGAAAGCCTTCTCCCAGCGGGATGCGGTGGAGATCATCATGACAATGACGGCGGATCTCGATATTGAGGTCATGAAGAGCTTTCTGGAAAGTGTGATCCTCTATCCGGTGGACAGCATTGTGGAGCTGTCTAACGGGGAGAAAGCGAAAGTGGTGGAGAACAGCACGGAATCCATCCTGCGGCCAAAGGTGGTAGGACTGAAATCGGGAAAGTTGTATGATCTGGCGGGGGATGTGAGCTGTGCCAGCGTGATTATTTTGTGAGACATCTGTTACTATTCACAGCCGATTTGGACAGATACACAGATTCGTCGAGCTTGCTCGTAAGAAGCTGTATATCTGTCCAAAATCTGACTGCGAAGCAGGAACCTCCACCCAATGAGCAAAACACGGCTGCGATAGCAGACGCAAAGAGCTGCGCAGCAGCGGGTTTTGCGAATGCAGCGTGGAGGAGCTGTGAATAGTAACAGACATCCATTTGCGTGGAGATATGTGTAAACTTCATCTGAAAATAAGGAACCAAACGGCGTGTATGATATCCTTATCAGCAAGGGCTGACAGGAAAGACAGGTAATGTGCATTGGATCAGAATTATGGGGATAACGGTTTTGAAACGGTATTTATCAGAGAGGAGATTGCCAGATGTGAGGATATTGCGGAACTGAAGGAAAGAATATTTCCCATGCTCAGGACGCAGCAGGAACAGTGGGCGAAAAGGATAAATGAAATCATCGCCGAAAGCGGCATGACAAAATCAAAATTTGCGGATATGTGCGGAGTAAGCAGAGTTACCGTAAACAAGTGGTGCAGCGGTGCAATTCCCAGAAACAGAGAGACTTTTTTTCGGATTGGAATGGCGGTCGGCTATGGACGTGATAAAATGGATCAGCTGCTGCAGAGATACGGACGGTATCCGGCGCTGTATCCGAAAAGTCTGGAGGACTGCGTCTGCATTTTTGTATTGGACCGGGAGTATGGACCGGAGACGCTGACAAGGTACAACTATATCCTGAACAAAATAAAAGGGAATATCGTACGGGAGGATCCTGCGCAGCAGGAGGATCTTGCAACGGAATTGTTTGATGAAAAGCTTTCCACAGTAAAGACAGAGGACGACCTGGAGAGATTCATCGGGGATAACACGATGGCTTTTTCCATGGCGTATCATAAGCTCTATGCCTATGTAAAAATGCATATTATGACCAACTATCAGACCTTCAAAGGAAGCGTGTTCGAGTTAGCCGAAGGCCAGGAGTGGTCGTCGTCATTAAGACAGTGTGTGTCGGCTATCCGGCAGAATAAGTGGTACCCGACAAGAAACAAAATCATTTCACTGGGACTGCATCTTAGCATGGATCATGAGCAGATTGACGAAATGCTTCAGCTTGCGCATATGGAACCGCTGTGCGCAAAGAATATTTTTGAGAGCGTCATTATATTCATTCTGGAGGATGCAGGTTTGAATAATATCCTGGATACGGATTCGGAAGAATTTGATCCTGATGAACTGTGCAGATATGCCAGAGAGATCCTTGAGAATTTGGATTTGCCGGAGGTGGCGTCTTTTATTTCAGAATTGCCGGAGATGGACGAGGATGCATGGTAGAAAAGAAAATCATTTAATCATTATTGAGAACGGAAAATTAACTTCATATGCGTTGGATGACAGAAACATCTGGGAGCTTGGACGCCCCACCAAATACAATAACCCGGATATCAGGCTGCATTCGCTCACGGTAAGCAGGAGACACGGGAAGTTTCAGAATCTGGACGGCGTCTGGTTCTATCTGGATTACAACGGAAAAAACGGAACGGTGTATAATCGGAAACACATAGGCCCGGGGCTTAATGGCAGGGTGAAACCGGTGATGCTGGAAGATGGGGATGTGTTTGTGTTTGGCGGCGGAGAAGAGGCAGTCATAAACGGCAGGACCATCTGGGGGTTGTTTACCACAAAGGATTTTGGGGATGGCTGGAGAGTGGCTGTTTCCAGAGGCGCTGCGCAGCTCCGGCTTGTAACGCATAATGAGGCCACGACCTTAGAGAGGCCGGAAAAGGGAACGGTAATCGCAAGGGAAGACGGAATCGCCATTTATATGGGAGATCTGACATATCTGACCGGCGATATGGAACTGATGGATTGCTGAGCGGAAAGCAGGTAATGTATGCTGGGTTTGGACAAAGCTGGGCTGGACAGGCTTTTAATCCAATTGGAAGACGGTGGCTTTCTGGATCCGAAATATAAGTTCTGTAAAGGGAAGCGTGAGCTTAAGCTGCTGGGAAGCGGCGGCTTTAGCTATGTCTATGAAATGTATGAGACACAGGCTCCCGAGAAGCGCTATGCTGCTAAGGTAATCGGCGCAGATGGGAAGGGCATAGAGGAAAACCTGATTCTTGAGACAACGCAGATACAGTATTTTCTGGGTGAACAATCGGAAAATATATTAAAAGCGGCCGCCCTGTGGATGATGAAGGTACGATTGGACGAGGACGGTAATCCCGCGGAGGTTATAGGCTTCAACGAGGAGGGATATTCCGAGGCTCGGGGGTTAGCGCTTCAAATTGTGCTGACGGAAAAGCTTGACAATATTTTTTTGAAGGATAAATACGGAAATGTAATGCTGTTAAGAGATGATCTGAAAACAGAGGAGGGCGTCGTCAGATTTGCGGAGCATGTGGGAAGGGCGCTGCTTGCTGTGCATAATAACGGCTTTTTACATAGAGATGTGAAGCTTGAGAACATATTCTGGGATGAGAACCTCCGGCAATATAAGCTGGGGGATTTTGGCATTTCAAAATATGTCGGCGACGGGGATGCGGAAACAGTCGCTTTTACAGACGGATACGGAGCGCCGGAAATCGAGAGACAGTTGACCGACTCCTACAATGAGACGGCGGATATCTATTCGTTTGGAATCACGCTGTTTCTTTTGTTAAATGATTTAAGGTTTCCGGCATCGGACGGCTATCGTGTGAATATCGTGCAGTATTCCAGAGATTTTATTGTCCCTGCGCCGGAAGGCGCATCGGAGGATATGGCAAGAATCATCAGAAAGATGTGCAGCTACAGGGCGGAAGAGAGATACCAGTCCATAGAAGAGGTGCTGATGGAGATCGCACGGACGGGTGGCGGTGATACCCAACAGGACTTTGCGGAGTATGAGGATTTGCCGACAGAGACCTACAGGGAATCTGCAAGGAGAGAAAGCCGGAAAGAAGAAAAAGAGGCGGAAGTAAGAGAGACAGAAGAGATACCGTGGTGGGAAAAAAGCGAGGAGGAGCTGAGCAGGGAGGAGAGAAAGAGAAAGAACCGAATTTATGAGCAAATATATACGGAAGGAACCGTATACGGAATGTGTATTTCGGCAATCCTGTTCGCCATGCTTAACATTGCGTTCTCTCCCGATGCGTCATATGTGGTCTCATGGCAGTTCTGGATATTGCCGGCAGCGCTGCTTGTAGAGGCAATTCTGCAGAGAACGAGGGAATTTCATGTTGCGTTTGGCGTAATCACCGTTGCGTTGGCATGCCTTTCCCTATATTCATCGGGTATGAATATGCCCCAGATGGTTATCATCGGCAGCGTTTTATTGGGGATACCGGCAATTACAGCCGGATGCGCAATAGGAACCGGGTTGTGGATCGTCTGGATGTTGACAGGAAAGCTGGCCTGGTTAAGTTTTCTTTACCGGTGGGATCTGGGCTGGATTGTCATAATAGGCATTGTCGTTGTATTGGAAAATCAGGTGTTTCTCAGAGTTGAATACAACAGGACTACGCAGCTCAGGTTCTATGTCTGGACATGGATCATAGATAAAATCTGGTGTATCCTGATTATTTCAGGGATACTCCTTTTTCTGCTGGAGCATTTTTGGGGGATGGCGATTCCCGAAATGTGCAGGCGTATGCATCTGATCAGAATAGGAATCGGCATATTGATCGTGGAATTGATTTATCTGAATCTGTACGGGTTATGGGAGGACGATGACAAGGAGGCTGGCGAAACGAATGAATCTGTGGACGAGTGAGGACATTGCGAGAATTTTAATTCAGCTCGATGAGAGGCAGCTTCCCTTTGCGAAGTATTCGTTTGTCAAAAGCGGGTCTGCCCTCAATCTGCTGGGACGGGGAGGCTTTGCTGAGGTGTATGAGGCCGAATCCAGACAGAGACATAAAAACAAATATGCGATCAAAGTGATTGGCTTTCGTAAACAGTGCATCGATACCGATTTTTTTGTGGAATCGGTGGAAGCGCAGAAGGAAATCGGCGATTTTCAGGACAATGTAGTGAAAATTTATGCTTATACGGAGCTTTGGGTGACGCTGGACGAACAGGATAATGTGATCTCAGCGGCGGAAGAAAAACCGGAAAAATTACCGCAAACCAGTATCAGGCTGCAGTTTATCGCAATGGAAAAAATTTCTTCGGTGATAGAAAGAACCGGAAACGGCAATCTCAGGGTAACGCCCGAACGTCTGGCGGCGGGGGACGAGCAGGAAGTGCTGAAGCTGGCATATGATATAGGGCTGGCGCTGAAAAGGGCTCATCACAACAGGATACTGCACAGAGATGTGAAGCTGGAAAATGTATTTTATTGCGCAGCGGAAAACCAATATAAGCTCGGAGATTTCGGGATTGCCAGAAAGACGGAGGAGGGATTTGCCAGCACGATTGTATTTACGAGGGGATATGCGGCTCCGGAGGTAAGGGGATCGGAAGACAGATATGATAATACCGCCGATATTTATTCTTTTGGTATGATGCTGTATGTTATTATGAACCATTTCGCATTTCCGCAGTCCGATACCTATAGCGTCAATTCGGGAGCACAGTATTGTGCGGGCTATATTGTTCCCTGCCCTCAGGGCAATATTTCGGAGGACTTTTATCATGTGATCGCCAGAGCCTGTATGTATGACCCGGACGATCGGTATCAGTCTATGGAAGAAATGCTTCTGGATATTGAGAAGCTTATGTATAGCGACAGCGTCGGTTATCGGAAGGAACATAAAAAGGAGTCTCTCATTGCGGGAACTATCCTGCTTGCGCTTGGAATTGCCGCCTGGAAAGTAACGTTAGCTGCTGAAATGGCGATTACTTTTTCCTTTTGGGAATATCTGTTTCTGGCAGCCTGCCTGGGAAAAGGCGTTCAAAAGATTTTTCAGAAAAATGTCGTATTCGTCAGTATGCTTGTTTTAGGGGTGGGAGTGTATTTGCTGATATCCTCCGGTTTTACCTGGATGAAGCTGCTGTTTCTGATCTGCATGACGTTTTCCTCCGGAACTCTTTCCGGCTATGCGGCTGCCGGAGCCCTGCTTGTGGATTTCCTTTCATGGCTTCAGCAGACGGGCAGCGCAGACTGGTGCCTGTACGAAAAAGACAGTTGGATTGCCGTTGCTGCGATTTCTCTTGCTGCGGTACTGCTGTATCAATATGCAGTTTTGTCCCTGGAGGACAGAAAGATTGTAAAAGTGATTTACCGGAAAGGACTTTACTGGACTCTGATCTGTTTTTCCTATGGGACTCTGATCGTAGCGGAAAATGCGTACAGACGGCTGCCTGGAAATGAGGTGGCAGATATGCTGCTGTCCGCCGTCAACCTGAGGATGGTTGGCATGACGGGTCTTGGCTTTTGCGTATTCTGGATCATAAGGGAGAGGATACTCATCCGATATCAGAGGATACGATCGGAAAGGCGATAGGGCATTTTTGTAAACTTTAAGTGAAAAAGAGATGGGGATTTTGTTGTATGATGGTATCACTGAGAGAACAGAGAGGCAAATCATGCACACAGCCGCTGCACGGCCAAGTCAGAAATGCAGCGCAGAAACGAGGAAAAAATGGCGGATATCAGCATAAACGCACCATCGATTGAACGGGAGAGCGTAAACGGAATCGAACAGGTTTCTCTGGAAACGGATGCTTTCACAAACAGAAAAATATTCCTGTTCGGGCTTATCGATGAGAAACAGGTTTACGGTTTTACAATGCAGATGCTCTATCTTATGGAAGACGAACAGAGTCCCATTGACATTTTTATTAACAGCCCCGGCGGAGAGGTAAATGCGGGTCTGGCGATCTATGATCTGATCCAGTCGTGCAAGGCCCCTCTCAATATGTACTGTATTGGGATGGCGGCCAGTATGGGAGCGGTGATTTTTGCGGGAGGGCAGAGAGGAAGAAGGTATATCCTTCCGCATAGTCAGGTAATGATCCATGAACCTCTGGTTCTGGGAGGAGTCGGCGGCTCGGCTTCGTCCATTAAGAATACGGCCGATTCCATATTGCAGACCCGGGCGCTTCTCAATGGCATACTGGCAAAACACACGGGAAGAAGCATAAAACAGGTCGACAGGGCGACAAATTATGATCATTTCATGTCGGCCCAGGAAGCAGTTAAGTTCGGACTGTGCGATAAGATCACAGAAAGCCTTTTTTAGAAGGAGGGATTCCCATGGAAAAGAATCATACAAATAGCTATGGCTCCATGATATTGCCTGACGGTAAATATTACAGCCTGGATGACAGAAGTACCAGACTGAACAACAATGTCCTTGTGGTAGGAACAACCGGTGCGGCAAAAACCAGAACGGTAATCACACCGAATCTGTTAGAGTGTGTCGGCAGCTATGTGGTTACGGATCCTAAGGGAAATCTGTACAGACAGTGGGGCGGGTACATGGAGGAGCACGGATACAGAGTCGTCCGGTTAAGCTTTATACACCCTGAGGAGTCTGTAGGCTATAATCCCTTAAAATACCTGAAGACGACCCAGCAGATACAGCAGCTATCCAGTTCCCTGGTATATAATACAAGCAAAGGCCAGACGCAGGATCCCTATTGGGATGCCACGGCGCTCATGCTCATTAACAGTCTGATTGGTTACATTGTTGAGGTAACGCAGGAGAACCCCCAGGAGCGGGTTTTTCATGACATACTGGAATTATTGAGACTGGCCGGAAAAAATGACGAGGACGCTCCTACGCCGCTGGAAGAACTGATGAAGGTGCATGAGCAGGGCAGCGCCAAAAGCTGGGCGGTCAAGCAGTTCAAGAATGTCAATCAGGCGCCGGAGAGGACGTTTAACTGCACTGTTACCACCGCCATAGCGAAGTTCTGCTGCTTCGACACAGAGGAACTGGCAGAAATGATGAGAGAGGATGAGATCGATCTGACATCGATAGGACAGCGGAAAACAGCGGTGTTTGTGGAGGTGTCCGACTCTGACAGGTCGATGGACTTAGTCGTCAATATGTTTTTTACGCAGGCCATGAACCAGCTCTGTACCTATGCGGATGAAAAGTGTGAGAATAGTCAGCTGCCGGTACCCGTGAGATTCTTCATGGACGATTTTGCAACGAACTGCAAGATTGGGAATTTCGAGAACATGGTATCCAATATCCGTTCGAGGAAAATATCGGTCATGCTGATTTTACAGTCTCTTTCCCAGCTTGAAGAAAGCTATGGGATGAGTGCGCATACCATTGCGGACGATTGCGACACGTTAATCTATATGGGGGGAAACGACCCGGTAACGGCGGCGCAGATCGCTGTCAGATGCAATAAGACAACGCAGACAATCCTCCATATGCCCCTCTGTTCCAGCTGGATTTTCAGAAGAGGCACGAAGCCGTTTTTGTGCAGGAATATGGAGCTGGCCGATTACCTCAGTCAGAAGGGCATTTCGCAGCGGATGCCCTGTAAGAGCAGCGAGAGGCTTGAACTGGCGGGATAAAGCTTGTGCGTAACCATTGACAATCCGTTTGTGAAAATATAAAATGGCATTAAAGGTTAAAAGCCCGAAAATCCCGGGCTTTTAATCCGCACCGACAGAGATTTTCGTATGACAAGGAGGGACTCATGGGTGAATATGATGATTTTCCTGAAAAAGCAGCGCAGCAGCAGATGATGCTGGAGCAGCTGATTAAAAATCAGATCGAAGTAAAAGACGAGATGATTGATAAGCTCCATAAGGAGCTTGCCTATTACAGGGAGGACGCCGCCGACAGGTTTACCGACCAGCTGATGAAGGCCGTCATAAAGATCCGGAAGGATATGAACAGGCTGATTACCTCCGACAGGTGGGACGACGCATCGACGGAGGATGTCAAGAGAGAATATCGGTATATTTTTGAGGATATTACCGATCTGCTGGAACAGCAGAACATAGATTCCTATCAGTCCGAACCCGGGGAGACTTTTGACGCATCCCTTCATCAGCCCAGACTGGAAGCGACGGAGGATGCGGCCCTTGACAGGAAAGTAAAGATAAGCCTCTCGGAAGGATATAAAAAGGGAGATAAGGTTCTGGTTCCTGAGAGAGTGATCGTGTACCAGTATAGAAGCATAGAAAACGGAGGAGAGAGATGAGTTACGTATTTGGAATTGATTTGGGAACAACTTATTCATGTATTTCGTACATTGACGAGTATGGAAAGCCTGTAGTGCTTAAGAACAGCGATGGAGAGCATACGACGCCGTCTGTGGTAATGGTCGAATCGGAGAATAACATTATCGTCGGTATGGAAGCCAAGCGATCTATTGAAATGGAGCCGGACAAAACGGTGCAGTTTATCAAGAGAAAGATGGGAAAGGAAAATGACACGGTGACCTTAAACGGCACAGTCTATCATGCGCCGGAAATCTCCTCCATGATTCTCAAAAAGATTGTAAACGACGCAAACGAGGAGCTGAGGCAGACCGGGGTTCTGGGAGACGGAGAGTCTGTCAAAGACGTAGTGATCACGTGCCCCGCATATTTTGGAATGAATGAAAGACAGGCTACCAAAACGGCCGGGGAACTCGCCGGGCTGAATGTGCTGAACATCATCAACGAACCGACGGCTGCCGCTATCAGCTATGGGGTATCCGGAAACGATAAGAACGAGACCGTGCTTGTGTACGACCTTGGCGGCGGCACCTTCGATATTACGGTAATGAGAATAGAAGGAAATGATATTTCAGTTGTATGCACCGGCGGGGACGACCAGCTTGGAGGAAAAGACTGGGATGAAGCGCTCATGGAATATGTGACAGAGCGATATGAGGAAGAAAACGGAGAGGACCTTTCCGAAGACCCGGAGACAATAGCGGCTCTCTACGTTGATGTGGAGGTCTGGAAGAAAGCCCTTACTTCAAGGGAAAAGGTGAACATCTCGGTAAACGGTCCTGCAGGGCGCTTCAGGGAGGAACTGACACGTGAAAAATACGAGGAGCTGACGGGCGATTTATTAAACAGAACGAAGAACCTGCTCGACGATGTGCTGGCAACCGCCGAAAAACAGGGATATCCTATTTCAAGAATCGATAAGGTCTTACTGGTGGGCGGTTCCTCCAGGATGCCCCAGGTTGCCGCCATGATCGAAAGAGACTACCATGTAACTCCGGTATTGGCGGATCCGGATGAAGCGGTTGCGAAGGGTGCGGCTATCTATGCGGGCAATGAAAAAGCGTACAACGATTTTGTGGCGGACGAAGCCGCCAGAGCGGGCAAATCTGTTGAGGAAGTAAAAGAGGCAAATCTTGTCACCGGCGAGATGGATAAGAAATTTGCACTTACAACCGCAGGAGCGGCGGGCAGCGCACTGAAAATCAATATCACCAATGTGCTTTCCAGAACATACGGAATTGAAATACAGGACAACGATACGGGCAGAATGAAAATCTTCAATATGCTTATGATCAATGATAAGCTGCCGGCGACAAGGACGGAAACCTTCTACACGGCAAGCGCAAACCAAAGCATGATCTCCATTAGGATTTATGAGAGCAGGGCAACTGACGGAACAATGGAAATCGAGGACAGAACGCCCCTGACGGAAATTGAAATGAAATTCAGACAGAGCGTGCCGGAGGGTACTCCGGTAACTATGACGACTGCACTGGATAATTCGGGCATTTTACATATCCTTGCCGAGGAGCAGAAGAACCATTCCAGACTGGATACCACCTTCCAGCTTTCCAATCAGATGACGGAGGCAGAGATGAACAGCGCAGCGCTCAGAATGTCCTCTGCCAATATCGAGTAAGGAGGAGCACAGTGGTTGCATTTGTGATATTTTGGGCTGCGGCATTCGCCGTGCTTTGCTTTGTGCTGGGCATTTGCTTCAAAGCGCTCTCTTCCGTATTGAATGCGCTCCTGTCCTCCCTGGAAGGGATTTTGGCAATTGGCGGACTGACTGTTATCGCCATGATCGTTTTGTTTCTGTTATATGCAATCGTGGACGGAATTCTTACAGAAGGACTGGGAAGCGTTCTGCTGATGATCCTCCTGCTGCTGGTCGAGATCGGGATTGTGGGCGCCATTCTCGGCGGTCTGGGTTCCCTGATCCTCAGCCTTGCGGTAATGATTGTGAGCTTCCTTTTCGGCACTGTCTCTTTCGTGCTGGAGGGCGCAGCAGCTGTATGCGAGAAGGGCTATGTAAGATCCCTGACGGTCATAGGGAAACGTCTGGATAAGTGTTAGGAGGAGAAATGGCGGATACACAGGGAAAAATCCTGAGCAGGTACGGCATTGACATCTCTCAGGAAAATGTCTTTAAGCTATATAAAATTGACGGCGCCGATATCTCTTCGCAGGAACTGGAGACAAGGATTCGGGATGCGAGGAAAAGATGGA
Organism: uncultured Acetatifactor sp.; assembly: GCA_964523315.1. Lineage (GTDB taxonomy): Bacteria > Bacillota > Clostridia > Lachnospirales > Lachnospiraceae > Acetatifactor. The sequence goes on along the minus strand of CAZFYD010000005.1, from coordinate 4,506 downwards.
ATACCAGCATCAACGGAGCGAATGAAAAAAACGCCGAAAGAGACAGGGCGCGTTTGGAAAAAGCCGATCAGTATGAGGCGATTTTAAGGGACGCCAAAATCAGAAAAGAGGTTTTTGATTACTATCAGAAATCCTCGGAAAAAAGCGCCGGCCAGGCGGCTTCACCCGGCGGCGGGACGACGGAATTTGCCAGAGAATACTTTGCATTGATTGCCACGACGAAAAAGATCAAAAAAGCGGATGTGGACTTTTTCTTCAAGTATTACCAGTCGGAGCGTAAAAATAAAAAGGCTATTCTCGATATGCTCAGCAAGGAAATGAAAATGACCGGACTGGGGAAAGAGGGCTCTTATGCGGATGAGGACGATACTAAGGACAGGGAGGGAAAGAAGAAAAACGATTCCAGTCCTCTGATCGTAAACTTATTTCAGGAAGCTACCGTATTGAAGATACGGAGGGCAATTGAAAAACAGGAGGAAGCGGCGCAGAGCAGTGAGCTGTGCCAGAGATATCCAAAATTACGGGAAGGCCTGTTCGCATTTCTGGAAATAAAGGATATTGAGAATGCGAAGCAGTTTACGGAGCTTATGACGGCCAGAGGCAAAGAGGTATATGCGGTCAGACAGGAATGCGGTACAGAATATGTTCCGCTGGTGGATCTGTTTAATATTCTGCAGAGCCTCGGGGAATATCAGGATGTGGCGGATAACTTTCCGAAATTTATGCTGCTGCTGAAATATCCAAGCCTGACCCCCTATATGTTTTCCTTTGTCGAGATGAAACCGGATACGATGAAGGAAATGGTCAGGGTTGCCAACAGGGAATATTCTTTCCGGGATGATGCTGACTTCATTTTAAATTACTATAAGCCGGTGCACGACAACTTTGGTATCAGCGACAGCAGCATCAGCTCTTTACTGCGCAAGGCGGAGAAGAAAGCCAGACAAAACAAGGTGTTGAACGGGATTGACGAAAAGCTTGGAAGAGACAGGAGCAGGCGGAGGCTTTCTGTCGGTGCGGAGCTGATCCACTTCCTTGCCTACTGGCCTGTTTTCGCAGTGTACCTTGTGTTTGAAATCGCTAAAGTAATCTTTACCAGACTGCACAAGCTAGCGATACCGATATTTTTCGTTTTCTTTGGAGTGGAAAGCTGGCTTTTGCCTGCGTATGGAATCGATAACCTTCTGATTTTGCGGAAGCTGTTCTTTAAAAATCAATGGTTATCCTATCTGCAGGAATTTTTGGGGGAAAGCGGCGTTAACGGATTTGAGACGCTGTTCTTATCACTGATTGCGATCCTCTTTCTGCTGGCAATCAATATTCTGCCCGGATTATTTGCGGCGTTCTTTGTCACCAAATTTGCAGACGACTTCAATAAACGTTTCGACTGGCTGGGGATAGAACGCACATTCCGGCAGATTTTTGCGACGCTGAAAAGGAAGACGCAGGAGCAGTATGCTGCGCAAAAGAAGCTGTTTTTAAGGAGAAAGGTTCCTTCCATAGCGATCAATATCGTGTGCCTGTTTGCTTTCATCGCTGTATTTTACTTTGCACCAATGGGATTGCGGGCTTTGAGTGAAATCACCGGATACGGACAGAAGGAAGTTCAGATGCAGCCGGACTATGACGACAGCGCTTCCGGGGAGGCCGCCGGGGCAGAGGAGACAGCCGGGACGGAGGATCCTGAGGAGGACAAGTCTTCCATGTACGGGACAATGGTTATCACGGCAAGCTCCGCCAATATCCGCTCGGGCCCGGGCACGGATTACGATGTGATTACAACCGCACCGAAGGGAGAGGTATTTGCTGCGACAGGCAATCAGGAGACTGCGTCAAACGGCAGGATCTGGTATGAAATCTACCTGGATGTGGAAATGACGCAGACCGGTTGGGCGAGTCAGAAGGTAATTGACTTTTGCGGGCAATGAGCCGAAATACATAAAAATCCCGGGCCTGCATCAACGCTAAGCCCGGGATAAAGGGGAGGATTAAGTATTATTCTTATCCTTGGTACCATCAAAGGAGGGGGTTCCAATGATAGTAGTAGTATGTCCTCCCTTTTGGGGTTTATTCAGCTTTTTGAAATTATTTTCAAAAAATTTCAGGAGTCCTGTTTCCGGTCGTCCTGCTCCGGCAGGTCGCCGATATGCAGATCCGGATCCGCCATGGTATGCTTTCCGGTCAGCATTCCATACATCCAGATATAGATCCAGATCAGCAGCGGGATGGCGACGGTAGCGACCAGACAGGCCTGGAACAGCCGCCCGGAGATATCTGAATCAAAGATCGCCACAATCAACGTGATCAGGTACATGGCCGCCAGCAGCACAACACCGGCCAGTGCAACTACCTGCTTGGAGGAGGCTTTTTTCTTTTTATTGGTTTTATTCTTTGTTTGTATGGTCATGACTTATCCTTTCTGCTGTTGCCGTAATTACCTATATTTTGCCACAGATCAGCAGAGGATGCAAGGAAAACTAACGTTTTTGTTGCGTTTATCGGGAATTTGTTATATACTAGCTGTATACGAGAAAATGCCGGAAGGATTCCGGGCAGAAAGGTATGGTTAGAATTATGGCATTATTGGAAAAGTGGAAAGAGGTCGCATATAACGAGGAGCTGGGCACGGAGAAGCTGCAGCAGTTATGGGGGGCTTATTTCCTGAAAGAAAAGGAAATCTATATGCAGCTGCTGAAGACCCCGGATGAGGAAGTGAAGGGCACCGTCAAGGAGCTGGCTGATAAATATGACGTATCTGTGATGACCATGACAGGATTTCTGGATGGCATCAATGACAGCCTGGTAACGCCCAATCCCATTAACGAGATGGAGGAGGACACGGAGGTTAGCCTGAAGTTTGACAAGGAGCTGCTGTACAAGAATATGGTGGCTGCAGATGCGGACTGGCTGTATAATCTGGAAGAGTGGAAGGCAATCTTTGACGAGGACAAGCGCAAGAGCCTGTATAAGGAGCAGAAGTCTTCTACCACTGTGATTAAGGATGCGAAGGTATATCCCAATGATCCCTGTCCCTGCGGAAGCGGCAAGAAGTATAAGAAGTGCTGCGGCAGATAGGAGCATGCGCCGAAGCCAGCCCTTAAATTATTTTAGCAATAACTGGGAAAAAGACAGCAAGATCAGGGCTAGTTCAGTTGCCATGCAAAATGGTATGATGAAACAAATAAGAATAGCCTGCTATTCTTAAAACATAAATATTAAAGAAAAGAGGAAAAGAGTATGCGTTTTTTCATTGATACCGCAAAGGTAGAAGACATCAAGAAAGCCAATGACATGGGTGTTATCTGCGGCGTTACCACCAATCCTTCCCTGATTGCCAAGGAAGGCAGAGTTTTCGAGGAGGTTATCGCTGAGATCGCTTCCATCGTGGACGGACCCATCAGCGGCGAGGTTAAGGCTACCACAGTTGATGCAGAGGGGATGATCAAGGAAGGCAGAGCCATCGCAGCGATCCATCCCAATATGGTAGTAAAGATTCCTATGACTGTAGAAGGTCTGAAGGCTTGTAAGGCTCTGACCGCAGAGGGCATCAAGACCAATGTTACCCTGATCTTTTCCGCTAACCAGGCGCTGCTGGCAGCAAGAGCAGGCGCTACCTATGTATCTCCTTTCCTGGGCCGTCTGGATGACATCAGCCAGAGAGGCGTGGATCTGATCCGAGAGATTTCCGATATTTTTGCAGTTTGTGATGTGGACACCCAGATCATCGCTGCAAGCGTGCGCAATCCCATCCATGTGACGGACTGTGCTCTGGCAGGCGCAGATATTGCCACCGTTCCCTACAGCGTAATCGAGCAGATGACCAAGCATCCTCTGACCGATGCCGGTATCGCAAAATTCCAGGCAGACTACAAGGCTGTATTCGGAGAATAAGTTTGGGAGTTTCACTTCCAAATACGTATTGATGCAATATCATGGGCACGGCCCATGATATGCATGGAAAGGTAAATATGATTTTCAAGGATCGGAAGCAGAACGCTTCCGGTCTTTTTTAATGTATGAAAAACTTTCCATTATATTTTTTGTGATGCCGCTAATACTAAGACCAAGATAAGCGATGACAAATCACTTAGACGGCAAGGCCAGAAAGGGCCAGCGGGAACGCCAGGATAAGTGAGGGTCTCACTTATCTTGGAAATAGATTGCAAATAAAAACAGAAATCTTATGGAGGTGAAACAAAATGGCAAGCAGATCTAATAGAGTAGAAGTTCCTGAAGCTAAGGCGGCAATGGATCGTTTTAAGACCGAGGTTGCTTCTGAGCTGGGTGTAAACCTGAAGGAAGGCTACAATGGTGACCTGACCTCTAAAGAGGCAGGTTCCATCGGCGGCGAGATGGTTCGTCAGATGATCAAGAAGCAGGAAGAGCAGATGAAGTAATCAGCTTTATCCGGCATAATAAAGGGGCTGCTGCAGAAATGCAGCAGCTCCTTTTGTAGTTACTATTTACAGCCCCTCCACGCTGCATTCGCAAAACCCGCTGCTGCGC
>CAZFYD010000004.1:0-53500 GCA_964523315.1 uncultured Acetatifactor sp. | reverse complement strand
AGGAGGAACGGCCATGAGGGAGCTGTTACAGAATGCCATAAGCGGCCCGGCCGTTTATTTTCAGAGCAATCATATGGCAGTGCTGGTACTGGGACTTCTGCTGTACTTTTTGGCGGCCGGCCGGCGCTGCCGGCCCCGGGAAAAAAGGCTGCTGGGACTGACTGCGGTACTATTGGCGCTGGTGCTCTTCCCGGCCAGCGGCGCCTGCCTGATGCTGTATCAGACCAGATTCTACAGCTATCCGTGGATCTGGAGTCTGGCGCCTGTGACGCTGTGCATTGCCTGGGGCGGCACACAGCTGCTCTGGGAACTGACGGGGCAGAATCGCCGGGACGGCAGGGCGCCCTTAAGGCTGGCCGCCGGTATCGGCGTACTGCTGGCGCTGCTGCTGCTTCTCGGCAATCTGGGCCGTGTGCGGACTGTCAGTGAGGAGGAAAAGGCACAGCGCAGCCGGGCCGCACAGGTGGTCTCTTATCTGCAGGAAATACCGCAGATGCAGGAGACGCTGCTGTGGGGGCCGCATTCGGTGCTGGAGGCAGCCCGGCAGCATACCGGTGAGATCCGGGTGCTGTACGGCCGGAATATGTGGGAGCCGGAAGCGGCAGCTTATGCCTATGATGTCTGCACGGAGGAGGAGCAGCGCCTGTTTGACTGGATGGAAGCTTTGGAAAGTGATGCGGCGGAGAGCGGTTCAGATCGGACGGATGCCTATGCGATGTTTACAGCGGTGGAGTACGGCGCCCGGATCTGGGTATTCCCGGCAGAAGCGACGGAGCGGATCGCTCTGGCCGTCGACTGGCTGCAGGGGGAATACGATCTGCAGGTGCAGGCGCTGGGGGAGGTGGCAGGCTATACCATATGGTACTGCCAGTAGGCTGTTGTCTTCAGAGAAAGGAAATCTATGAACGAAACGGTCAGTATCATTGTACCGGTGTACAATGCGGAAAAATATATATTGGAAACCGTAGAGCGCGTGGTGGCCCAGACCTATACGGACTGGGAACTGCTGCTGGTGGTGGATGGCTGCAGGGACAGATCCGCCCAGGTGCTCCGGGAATATCAGGAGGCAAAACAGGAAAGCCGTCTGCGGATTATTGTCCGGGAGGAAAATATGGGAGCGGCCAGGGCACGGAACAAGGGGCTGCAGGAGGCGGTGGGCCGCTACATTGCTTATGTGGATGCGGACGATCTCTGGCGCCCGGAAAAGCTTGCCCGCCAGCTGCGGTTTTTGCAGGAAAAGCAGGCTGCCTTTGTGTTCACCGGCTATGAGTTTGCAGATGAGAGGGGCGCGGGCACGGGAAAGGTGGTGCATGTGCCCGGGGAGCTTTGCTATAAAGAGGCCTTGAAAAATACCACGATCTTCACCTCCACCGTCATGTTTGACACGGAGCGGATTCCCAGGGAACTGCTGGAAATGCCTGACATCAAAAGCGAGGACACGGCGCTGTGGTGGAAGGTGCTGAGAAACGGCTATACGGCATACGGCCTGGACGAGAATCTGGTGCTGTACCGCAGACCCGCCCGGTCCCTGTCCTCCAACAAGCTGGAGGCTATACGGCGGATCTGGAATCTGTACCGCAGGGCGGAGGGGCTGTCCGTCCCCCGCAGCCTGTATAATTTCTGCTTCTGGGCAGTGCGGGCAGTGCGCAGAAGGCTATGAAGATACCGGATTGCGAGAGCACGAAGTGCGGAGCAAGCTGGTATCTATGATGGCAGTGGACGAAATATAGGAAATATGCTATACTGTGAGTTACGTGTCAGAAGCTGTGCATCGTTCATGCGCAGCGGGAATGAGATAAAAGAAGGTAAGTAGAATGCGTAAACTGGAAACATCCAAAAGAATCATATTGCTGGCCCTGTCCGGGGTATGCATTGCATTGGAGACGCTGGTGTTTGTGTATTACTGGAAGACCAATTTCAGCCCCAGCATTACCATGCAGACCGGGATCCATTATTATTGGAGGGCGGATGCCCTGCAGATTGCTTTTTACGTGGTGATGCTTTTTTTCTTTTCCAACATGTACGGCGGTATGCGCATTGGTTATCTGAAAAATGCGGAGGTGATCTTTTCCCAGGCCTTTGCCAGTCTGGCGGCGGATATCCTGCTGTACGGGCAGCTGTCCATCATGGCAAAGCGACTGTTTGTTCCCCAGTGCTTTATCTATCTGCTGCTCTGGCAGCTGCTGATCATCGTGATCTGGAACAACATTGCTTACTGGATATATAAATCCATCTTTCCTCCCAGAAAGATGCTGCTGATCCATGGGGACAGGCCCATCGAAAGCATCGTCGGCAAATTCCGGAGCCGTAAGGATAAATACGAGATTGTCCGGTATACCCATCTGAAAAAGGGAATGGATGCGCTGCAGAGGGAGATCGAGGAGGGCTATGCCGGGGGAGAATTCAACGCCGTGGTGATCTGGGATATTCCCACCCAGGAGAGGAATCTCCTGCTGAAATACTGCTATGCCCGCTCTATCAGGGTATATATGATGCCGAAAATCACGGATGTGATCCTGCTGGGTACCGAGGAGCTGCATCTGTTTGATACGCCGATTCTGCTGACCAGGGAATACAGTCTGACATTGGAACAGCGATTTTTTAAGCGCATGATGGATCTGATATTTGCGCTGCTGCTGTTTGTGGTCTCTTCGCCGATCATGCTGATTACCGCCATTGCCATTAAGCTCTATGACAGGGGACCTGTGCTGTATAAGCAGGTGCGCTGTACCCTGAATCAGAGAGAGTTCTATATCCTGAAATTCCGCAGTATGCGGGTGGATGCGGAGAAGGACGGCGTGGCCCGGCTGGCGCAGAAGAATGATGACCGGATCACGCCCATCGGAAAATTTATCCGCAAGGTGCGTATTGATGAGCTGCCCCAGCTGATCAACATCATCAAGGGGGACATGTCCTTTATCGGCCCCAGGCCGGAGCGCCCGGAGATCATCGCCCAGTATATGGAGGTGATGCCGGAGTTTGCCTACCGCATGAAGGTAAAGGCGGGGCTGGCCGGTTACGCTCAGATTTACGGCAAATATAATACCACGCCTTATGATAAGCTGAAGCTGGATCTGACTTATATCGAAAATTATTCCCTGTGGCTGGACATCCAGCTGATGCTGCTGACGCTGAAGATTCTGTTTTGGCCGGACAGCACCGAGGGCGTGGAGAGCGAGCAGATTACGGCGCTGAAGGAAGAGATGAAGAATTCGGACAAGTAGGGAGGGCGGCATATGTGGCAGTGTAACTACGGGAAAGAACCCTTTGATATGAGACTGTTTGCGCTGCTGTGCCTGCGGCGGCTGTGGGTGATCCTGGCGGGAGCCATGGCGGGTCTGGCACTGGTGGGCGGTACCTATTATCTGAAAAATGTGACCTTTGGGGGCGTGATCCCCTATACCATGGACAGCAAATATTATCTGGAGTATGCGGTGGATCCCAGTGACCAGCAGACCTATTCCTATTTTGCGTCCTACACCTGGAATGATCTGCTGAAAAGCGACGCCATGGTAACGGAGATGCTGGAAAATCTGTCAGTACCTATGACGGCAAAGGAGCTGACTGACAGCTTTGAGGCGGAGCTGGTATCGGATCTTCGGATCTGTTACATCCACACTACCCATGTGGATTCGGAGACGGTCAGGGAGATTGACCGGGTGGCCGGCGATGCCATGGCAGCCGTGGGGGAGCGGCAAAAGGAACTGATAGAGGTAAGCCTGATGGACAGAGGGGAGCCCCAGCCGGCAGCGCCGGATGTGCGCACTCTGCGGGCTTGTGTGCTGGGTGCGGTGCTGGGCACCTTTTTTGCGTTATTCGGACTGGGAATGGCGGAGCTGCTGAATGAAAAGATCCAGGTGCCGGGGACGTTGGCCCGGCGCTACGGGATTCCGGCAGCAGGCTATGTGAATACGGCCGGAGAGCCCTCGGAAGAACTGGCGGCGCAGCTGGACTTTCTGCTGCGGCAGAAAAAGAGGATCGGCGTCACTGCCGTGAACGGACAGCTGGATCTGAGCGGCGCCGTGAGGGTGTTGGAGGCGTTGGAGACGGCCGGTATGTCCCGGGCAGGGGCACAGCTGCGGGAATATACAGCGATCCCCAGTCTGCATCAGGCGCCGGAGGCGGGAGAAGCGCTGCACAGGCAGGAGGGGATACTGCTGCTGGTGCAGGCGGATGCGGACCGGGGGAAGGCCATCGAGGAGACGCTGCGGCTGCTGGGACAGCTGGAGGTTAATGTGGACGCCATGGTGCTGGCTGAGGCGGACAGCAGACTGATCCGGTGGTATCTGTGTGAGGAGAAGTTCTAATGCTCACAGCAAAGGCTGTTTCGCAAAGAACTTCTAAGTCTCACACCAAGAGAATGCCCCTAAAACGGGCATTCTCCATCTGGATTAGAGATTCCGCAGAGCGGAATTATGGGTGGTGAGGAGGAAAATATGACACTGCAATTGCTGGTAGCAGCCATGAATTGTGAGCCCCGGGAACTGGCGAAGGAGATGCAGATCGACAGTGACGCCATCATTGTCAGCCAGGGAGAGCATTACGGATATGAGGAGCTGGAGTGGAAGGGCCACAGGCTTCGGTATTTTGCCATGGCGGAGCGGGGAGTGGGACTGAGCCGCAATCACAGCCTGCTGCGGGCGGAAGCCGATATCAGCCTTTTCGCGGATGAAGATATTATCTACGAACCGGGCTATGAGAAAGCTGTGCTGGAGGCCTTTGACGCCCATCCCGAGGCGGATATGCTGCTTTTCAATGTCCGGGCCATGCCGGGCAGGGAGACATACCATAACGACAGCTTTGGGCGGGTGCACTGGTACAACTGCGGCCGCTATCCCACCTACAGCTTTGCGGTGCGGACGGAGCGGATCCATCAGAAAAACATTACCTTTTCCCTGCTTTTCGGGGGAGGTGCAAAATACAGCAACGGGGAGGACAGCCTGTTTATCCGGGACTGCCTGAAGGCGGGACTGAAGGTCTGCAAGGTGCCGGTGACCATCGGACATGAGCGGGAGCGGGAATCCACCTGGTTTACCGGTTACAATACCAAATTCTTTTTTGACAGGGGCGTGCTGTACCGCTATTTGTACGGCGGTCTGGCAAAGCCCATGGCCCTGCGGTTCCTGCTGGCCCACAGGGAGGAGATGTGCCGGGAAATCCCCTGGAAGAAAGCATACAGAATCATGCGGCAGGGGATCGGGGATGTATCCGCCTGAACCTGAAGCGGCGGGGAGAGGAAAGCGTATGAGATCACCCATGTTCAGTATCCTCATGGTATCACTAAATCCCGGCGATAAGCTGGTGGAGACCATGAAGAGCGTGGCAGAACAGACCTATAGAGATTATGAGGTTGTCGTAAAGGACGGCGGCTCCCGGGACGGCTCCTTGGAAGCCCTGCGGGAGTATCTGGCCGGGCAGGAGGAGCTGCGGACGGCGGTACGGATCCTGGAGCAGCCCGATACCGGTATCTATGACGGCATGAATCAGGCCGCCCGGGAGGCCCGGGGGGAGTATCTGTACTTTTTAAACTGCGGAGATCATTTTGCCTCGGAAACCGCACTGGAGCAGGCCGCCGCAGAGATCGGCAGAGCTGCGGAGGGGGCGGGAGACAGCCGGGAGACGACACCGCAGGAAGCTGCCGACAGCCGGAGTGTGGCATCTCGGATCTTCTACGGCGATATTTATGACGCCCTGCGGGGCCAGGTGGTGGCCTCCAATCCCCATATGGACGATTTTGCCTGCTACCGCAACGTGCCCTGTCATCAGGCCTGTATCTATCACCACAGCCTGTTTGCCCAGCGGGGCTATAAGCCGGAGTACCGGGTGCGGGCGGACTATGAACATTTTCTGTGGTGTTATTTCCGGCAGGACGCCCGGCCGCAGTATATCCCGGTGACTCTGGCTTCCTACGAAGGCGGCGGCTTTTCCGAGACGCCGGAGAACCGGAAACGTTCCGCTCAGGAACACCGGGAGATCACCGCACAGTACATGAGCAGGGGGCAGCTGCGGAAGTACCGTCTGATTCTGCTGCTGACGCTGGCCCCTCTGCGGACCAAAATGGCGGAGAGCCCGGCCTGGTCGGGATTCTATAATCGGTGCAAAAAGCTGCTGTACCGGCGTTAGAGCCGCTGCTGCAAATTGCTTTGCAATTGGTCGGAGCACGGCTCCTAAATGGAGAGTATACAGATGGTTTTGTTTGTGGGTGTAACTGCCCTGGTACTGCTGATGGCATGCTTCTGCGATACCCGGGAGAGCGTACAACTGCATATGGAGAGAGGGGAGAGCCGCCGGAATACGGCGGGGGACATATCCCGGGTGCCCGGGGCATACCGGGGGCTGACCCGGCAGCAGGCCCTGAATCTGTGGATCTGCGCAGGAATCTATGGGATCCTGTCGGCCCTGTCCGCCTGCCGGATCGCCAGCGGCAATGACTACTGGGTCTACACCGGTATGTTCAGCCTGATCGCCCAGGGGCGGCATGTGTCCTCGGAGTTCGGCTTTAATGCCCTGGTGCGGGTGATGCAGTATTTCTTTGGCACGACAGGGTACAGCTATCTGCCCATTTTCGGCCTGTTTTCCCTGCTGACGGTGTACTTTTTCCTGCGCACCATATACGAACAGGGGGACTGGTTTTTGGGATCCCTGTATCTGTTTCTGATGAACGGCTACTATTTTTCCAGCTTTAACTCCGTGCGCTATTATTTTGTACTGGCGATTGCCCTGTACAGCAGCAAATACGTGCTTCGGGGAGAATACCTGAAATTTATCCTGTGGATTCTGGCGGCGGCCGCTTTCCACAAATCCGTGCTGCTGGTGATCCCTGTCTATCTGGGGGCCAGATGGCTGGCCGGGATACGGTTGAAACGCTGGCACTATATTGCCGGGGCGCTGCTGATTCTGAGCCTGATTTTCGGCAGGGGGATCTATCGGTTTATCATTTTTAAGATCTATCCCTTTTATGAGAACTCCATGTTTGATCAGGTGGAATACTCCCTGACCAATATTGCCAAATGCGCCGGGACGCTGGCGCTGTCCCTGCTCTGCTATAAGGGAGCGATCCGGGACAACGTGCGCAATCGGTTTTACTTCTTCCTGAACCTGGGCGGGCTGGCGCTGTATACCTTTGGGGCCTTTATTCCCGAGGTGTCCCGGGTGGCTTATTATCTGATTCTGCCCCAGATTTTCCTGATTCCCAATCTGCTGCGCAGTATTGAGAAAAAGAGGTGGCGGCTGCTGCTGACGGCGGGGACGGCCGGGGCATTTCTGGCCTACTTTATCCTGTTCCTGCGGTCGGCCTCTGATGTGAATATCCGTCTGCTGCCGTATTTGAACTGGATCTTTAATTGACAGAATACAATAACAGATGATATGTTTTAAAGCCGCTCCTGCGGTTCGCTGGAGAAATGCCAATTCTGACAGCATCTGACGGCAGAAAACAGATTGGCCGATGCAATAGGGCGAAAGAACACACTTGCAGGAAAAATTGCAAAAAAACAGGATGAATTTTAGATGATAAAATATGTTATGATAGAATGAATGCAAAAAAACGTAAAACAGCTGCAGAAAAACGGCAGAAATACAGTTGACGGAAAGAGGAGACAGGTTATGAAGAAATTGAGCGATATCCGCATCGGCATATTGAAGATCCCCATCACCAGGATTATGCTGCTGGTTGTGTCAGATATGCTGGCAGTGTTGGTTTCTTCCGTATTGAGCCTATATGTGCGTTATGATCTCAGCTTTATGGATATAGCGCCGGAGTTCTGGGCTGCGATCCAGGATTCTTACGTGATAAATGTCATCATTACGCTGATCATTTTTTACATCTTCCGGCTATATAACAGTGTATGGCGGTATGCTTCCGATACGGAGCTGGTGAATGTGGTGATCGCCGTAGCGATCTGCGCTGCCATGCAGCCGGTTGTTTACTGGCTGCTGGATACCCATATGCCCAGGAGCTATCCCTTTTTCTATGCGCTCTTTCTGGCGATTTTTACCGGAGGCGTGCGCTTCAGCTACCGCTTCCTGCGGATGGTGCAGAACCGGCGGCTGAATCATTACAGCGCCCCGGGGCATCAGAATTATATGATCGTGGGAGCCGGGGCCTCCGGCAATGCCATTCTGCAGGAGATCCAGTCCAGCAGGTACCTGAGCATGCATGTGTCCTGCCTGATTGACGACAATCCGGGCTGTCAGGGAAAGTATCTGCGGGGCGTGCCCATCGTGGGCGGCCGGGAAAAAATAGCGGAGAGCGTGGAGAAATACGATATCGATGAGATCATCATCGCCATCCCTTCCGCCAGTCGTTCTAAACTGAAGCCCCTGATCGAGATCTGCAAGGAGACCGGCTGCCGGATCCAGATTCTGCCGGGGATGTACCAGATCATCAAAGGGGATGTGAATGTCTCTAATCTGCGGGAGGTGCAGATCGAGGATCTGCTTGGAAGGGATCCCATAGAGGTCAATGTGAATGAGATCATCGGCTATGTGCAGAGCAAGACCGTCCTGGTAACCGGGGGCGGCGGCTCCATCGGCAGCGAGCTGTGCCGGCAGATCGCCCGGCATAATCCCCGGCGGCTGCTGATTATCGATATCTATGAGAACAACGCCTATGAGATCCAGCAGGAGCTGAAACGGGACTATCCGGAGCTGGATCTGGTGGTGCTGATCGCCTCCGTGCGCAATACCCGGAGAATGGATGAAATTTTTAAGGAGTACCGGCCGGATATCGTGTACCATGCGGCTGCCCACAAGCATGTGCCGCTGATGGAGGACAGTCCCAACGAAGCCATTAAAAACAATGTGTTCGGCACGGTTAAGGTGGCGGCGGCGGCCGATCGTTACGGCACGAAAAGGTTTGTCATGATCTCCACGGATAAGGCGGTGAATCCCACCAATATCATGGGGGCTTCCAAGCGGATCTGCGAGATGGTGATCCAGAACATGAACCGCAGATCCCGGACGGAGTATGTGGCCGTCCGTTTCGGCAATGTGCTGGGCAGCAACGGCAGTGTGGTGCCCCTGTTTAAAAAGCAGATCGAACAGGGAGGGCCGGTGACCGTGACCCATCCCGATATTATCCGGTATTTTATGACCATCCCCGAGGCGGTATCTCTGGTGCTGCAGGCAGGCGCCTATGCCAAGGGCGGGGAGATCTTTGTATTGGATATGGGGGAGCCCATGAAGATACTGGATCTGGCCAAGAATATGATTAAGCTGTCCGGTTACCGGGTGGGTGAGGATATCAGGATCGAATTTACCGGCCTGCGGCCCGGCGAGAAGATGTATGAGGAGCTTCTGATGAGCGAGGAGGGCCTGAAAGAGACGGCCAACCGGATGATCTATATCGGAAAGCCCATTGAATATGACGACGCGTTATTTGAGGAGCAGCTGAAACGTCTGGAGGAGGCTTCGGTGAACGAGTCGGCGGATATCCGTGCCCTGGTGCGGGAGATCGTGCCCACCTATCAGTATGAGGAAAAAGAGGAGTATGAGCCGGAGACAGCGCAGACTCAGGCTCAATGAGAGGGTGCAGAGCATGTATGCATATGTGAAAAGAGGAATGGATTTTATATTGGCGCTGCTGGGACTGATCGTCCTCTCCCCGCTGTTTTTGCTTCTGGTCCTTGCGATCAAGGCGGATTCCCCGGGGCCGGTGCTGTTTAAGCAGAAGCGGGTGGGGATTCGCAAGACCCATTTTGCCATATTGAAGTTTCGGACCATGCGGACGGATACGCCCAGGGACATGCCCACACATCTGCTGCAGGATCCCCAGCAGTATATCACCAGGGTGGGGAGGATCCTGCGCAGGACCAGTCTGGATGAGCTTCCGCAGATTTTCAATATTATAAAGGGCGATATGGCCATCGTGGGTCCTCGTCCGGCGCTGTGGAATCAGTATGATCTGATTGAGGAGCGGGATAAGTACGGTGCCAATGATATCCGCCCCGGTCTCACCGGCTGGGCCCAGATCAACGGGCGGGATGAGCTGGAGATCCCGGTTAAGGCCCGCTTTGACGGGGAATATGTGGAAAAGATGGGACTGAAAATGGATCTGCGGTGCTTTTTCGGCACCTTTCTGAGCGTGTTTCGGGGAGACGGCGTGGTGGAGGGCGGCACAGGCGCTCTGCATGAGGCCAAACGCCGTGAGAAAGAGCGATAGTATTCGGGATACAAAAATGACGCGGCAGGAGAGTACCATAGCGAGTGGTATATTGAAGCGGCAGTGCAGGCAGCTTGTGTGACGCAGGGGTGTGTGTAGGCATGAAGAGAGTCTTAATTACCGGAGCAAACAGTTATATCGGCACCAGTCTTAAGCGGTACCTGATGGAATATAATGACCGACAGGGCCGGGAGCTGTACCGGGTGGATACCCTTTCCCAGCGTGATCCGGCCTGGGAGAGCTATGATTTTGGGGGCTATGACGCCGTGTTCCAGGCCAGCGGCATTGCCCATGTGGATACGGGCAGTGTGACATGCAAGCAGCAGGATCTGTATTATCGGGTAAACTGCGATCTGGCTGTAGCTACGGCCCGGAAAGCCCGGGAGGCCGGTGTGGGGCTTTTTCTCTATCCCAGCAGCATTATTGTCTACGGGGACAGCGCCCCCTACGGGAAAAGCCGGATGATTACCGCCCGGACCCCGGCGGATAATCCTCATTTTTATGGAAACAGTAAGCTGCGGGCGGAGGAGGAGCTGCACAAGCTGGCGGCCGAGGAGGAAAACGGCGGCGCAGGGATGCAGCTGGCTATTTTGCGGCTGCCCATGGTCTATGGGCGGGGCAGCAGGGGCAATTATCCGATGCTGGCAAAGCTGGCGGCAAAGCTTCCCGTCTTTCCGGATGTGCCAAATCAGCGGAGCATGATCTATATTGAGAATCTCTGCGAGTTTATCCGGCAGCGGATCGAGGACGGACAGGGAGGACTGTATTTTCCCCAGAATGCGGAATATACGGCCACAGTGCGGATGGTGCAGGAGATCGCCGCCGCCCATGGAAAAAAGGTGCGTCTGCTGAAAGCCCTGAACCCGCTGGCGGCCCTGGCCTCCCGGATGCCGGGAAGGATCGGCGCCATGGCCAACAAGGCCTTCGGCAGTCTGACCTATGACCGGAGCATGAGCGGAGATATGGAGAGCTACTGCCTGTATGACTTGCCGGAAAGCATCCGGCGCACGGAAGCTGCGCGATAAGAACTTCTAACTGCTCGCAGCAGGGGCTGCTTCGCGGAGAAGCTCTAACCTCGCGCAATTGCGCCGCCGGTGGCGGCATGTGGGAAAGTATGAAACTGACGTTTCATATACGGATTTGCGCAGTATCGCAAGCATGGCTTGCGATATGCATGCAGAGGAAAGTGTGAGTTAAGGATGAAACTGACGATTATCACGATTGCTTATAACAGCGCCCGGGTCATCGGCCGGACCATCGAATCGGTACTGGCCCAGGAGCCGGGAGAGGTCCCCTATACTTTGGAATATCTGATTATTGACGGCGCCAGCAGTGATGACACGGTGGCCATTGCGGAGAGCTACAGGGAGGCCATGGCGGAGAAAGGGATTGACTACCGGATCAGCAGTGAGCCGGACAGGGGCATCTATGATGCCATGAACAAGGGCATCCGCCGGGCTGCGGGGGAGATCATCGGCATGATCAACAGCGGTGACTGGTACGAACCCATTGCGGCGGCCACGGCGGCGGAGACCTTTGCAAAGACGGAGTGTGATCTGATGTATGCCAATATTCAGATGCATAAGACGGACGGCTCCACCTTTGTAAAAAAGGCCAGACAGCGCCGGTTCCAGACCTCCCGGGACTGGAACCATCCCACCACTTTCGTTCGGGCGCAGCTGTATCAGCAGTATCCCTTCCGCTGTCTGGGGATTCATGACGATTACGGCTTTTTCCTGCAGATGCGTAAGCAGGGCCGGAAAATCGTCACCGTGGACAGAACCCTGGCGGATTTTGCCATGGGCGGCGCCAGCAATCGGAAAAGCCTTAAGGAGGCAAGAAAGCGGATCCGGGACCGCTACCGGTACTGCTACCGGATCAACGGCTACAGCAGGCTGTATCTGGCGGAGTGCGTGGTGACAGAGCTGGCGAAGCTGGTGCTGGGGTAGGCCGGAACCATGGGATAGGATCGGAGGAAGGCTCCGATACATGAGCGGGGTGATTAAGTGATGCGTATCGGAATTGATTTATTGTGGGTGAGGGTCGGTATCTGCGGCGGAACGGAGTCGTTTATCCGTAATTTGCTGGACGGCTTTCTGCAATATGACAGGGAAAATGAATATATTCTGTTTGCGGCCGGGGATAATGCGGACAGCTTCCGGCATTATGCAGAGGAAGGCGGAGGCCGTATGCATCTTTTTGTCTGCCGGACGGACAGCTGCAGCCAGCCCCGGCGTATTCTCTGGGAAAATCTGCATCTGGACCTTTTGGCCCGGAAGCAGGGGATTGATATTCTGTTTGTTCCTGTATACAGTATGCCGTGGACCTGGGGCAGCAGGATCCCCTATGTCTGCGTGATCCATGATCTGCAGGCTCTGCATTATCCCCGGTATTTTTCCCGGCTCCGCCGGCTGTTCCTGCGGTATGAGTGGGGACATACCTGCCGCAGGGCACACAGGATTCTCACGGATTCGAACTACTGCAGGCAGGATCTGGCCGATTACTACCCTAAAGCAAAGGACAGATTACAGACCATGTATGTGCCGATTCCCCGCGGCAAATATGACTGGGAACAGGAAAAGGCCGAAATCAGCCCCCGGATCCTGGATCTGGCAGAGGAGGATTATGATTATTGCGTCAGTTCCCTGCTGCCCCATAAGAATCTGGATACCCTGCTGCAGACGGTGCAGCGGATGCGGTGTCGGGGGGACTGGGGTGACCGCCTGCTGGTGCTCAGCGGTGTGGGCGGCGATACAAAGCAGCTGGAGAAAAGGCTGGAGCAGTACGGCATCGGAGATCTGGTGGTACAGACCGGATATGTCACCGATGCGGAGCGGGATTATCTTTATGAGCACTGCAGGGTATTTCTGTTCCCCAGCATTTTTGAGGGCTTTGGGATGCCCCCCATAGAGGCCATGCAGCGGGGAAAGAGAGTGGTAATGACCAGATGCTCCTGCCTAGAAGAGGTAACGCAAGGCAAGGCGGTTTATGTGGACGAGCCTGACAGCCCCGGGGAATGGCAGGAAAAAATCACAGAGGCGGCGGCGCTGCCGGAGAAAAGGGAAAGCTTTTCGGCATATGCGCCGGAGCATATTGTCCGACAGTATATGCGGCTGTGGGAGGAATTGGGCGGAAAACAGAGGAAATCATGATGAACCAGGAGATTTACAGCAGGCTGTACGATGTAGTACAGGACAATATGGAGGCGGCAGGGGGAAAATTCTCCTATGAAAAGGCGACATTTCTGTGTGACGTGGAAGCGCATCCCCAGGAAATTGACGTATCCAGGTATCTGGAACTGCCCAATCCGGTTTTTATGCAGGCGGTTCATGTGGCGGCGCTGAAGCGTTTGCCGGAGGAGAGGATCGTCACCTTCTGGGAGCAGCGGTATGGGGAGGGACGGGAACAGTTTCAGGAGGAAGTGCTCCGCAGTATTGCAGGTTCCAGCGTGATGGCAATCAATCAGATCCGCATGATTCATAATCCTTATTTTCAGCAGAAAAGGGGCATCAGATATCATGCATTGGGTTTGCTGTACGGTCTTACGGACAAATCCTCCCTGCGGGAATTTGGCAAAAGGCTGCCCATGCCGATTCAGAAAATCATCAGAAAGGTATTTATATGAAGATTTATATGGATATCACTGTGCTGACGCTGGCTACCTTTAT
Source organism: uncultured Acetatifactor sp. (assembly GCA_964523315.1). Lineage (GTDB taxonomy): Bacteria > Bacillota > Clostridia > Lachnospirales > Lachnospiraceae > Acetatifactor. The sequence goes on along the minus strand of CAZFYD010000004.1, from coordinate 39,670 downwards.
TACCGGGATACAGCGGGTGACCAGGGAAATTACCCTGCGGATGCTGGAGCATAGGCCGGAGGAAATTGTCCTGCTGCATTACAATGCGAAAGAGGATCAGTATCATATTATCGATAATGAGCGTTTTACGGCATATTACCGTCTGCATAAGGGGATTAAGAACAAAATGATTACCCGCAGAAAAATTTTGATAACGGATATGCAGCCGGGAGATGTATTTTTCGATCTGGATGCCGTGTGGATGTGCCGGATGAAGCGCAGCTACCTGCTGCCTCTTCTGAAAAAGCAGGGAGTGCATATCACAGCACATGTATATGATATTATTTCCATTACCCATCCCCAGTATTGCCTGGAGAGAGGGGTATACCATTTTATGGATTATATTGCCGCCCATCTGCGGTATGCGGATGACCTGATTGTAAATGCAGGGGCAACCCGGGATGAACTGGAGCAGCTGGCGGATCAGCTGGGGACGCAGCTGCCTTTGTGCCATGTGGTGCCGCTGGGGGCGGATTTTCGGCAGCGGGATCCGGCAGTCATGGAGGAAGTACCGGAGCAGGTGCGGAGGGCCGCAGAGGCAGCCCCCTATATTTTGATGGTGGGAACCATTGAGCCCCGCAAGAACCATAAGCTGCTGCTGGAAGCCTATGAAAAGGGATTGAAGCAGTCGGGGTATCATATTATACTGGCCGGTTATATGGGATGGAATATGGAGGAATTTGCCCGGCAGTTGTATGAGCATCCGGATTATGGGCGGGGAATCTGGCATTTTGACGGGCTGGAGGATGCCGCCATAGATTATCTGTATCAGCATGCCAGATTCCTGGCTTTCTGCAGCTATACCGAAGGGTTCGGACTGCCGCTTCTGGAATCCGTTCAGAGAGGTACTCCGGTTATCGCAGCGGATATTCCGGTGTCCAGGGAGGTTGCAGGAGAGTATTGCAGCTGGTTTAAGCAGGATGATGCGGAAGATCTGTGCCGTGCAGTCATGGAATATGAGGATGAACAGAAATATCAGGAGAAAAAAAACGGCCTGAAAGCATACCGGCCCGTGAGCTGGGAGCAGTGCTGTGAGCAGATAGAGAATGTTCTGGATCGTCTCCGATAAATACAGAGAGGATTCCATGGGTATTTCCGTAAGACGGGCCGGACAGGGAGAGGAAGAGACAATATGGAGGCCGCATTGCAGAATTTTGAACGGGCATATGAACTGGTAAAACAGAATATAGAGGCTTCGGGGAGCAATGTGCAGCTGCCGGGAAACCGGGTGGTGCTGTATATGAACAGCTGTACCCCGGGAATTCTGGATGTAAAGGATCTTCTGGAGGCGGACAGGACGGAATTTCTGCAGATGGCATATTACAGTCTGTTGGAAAACCTGCCGGAGCAGGCCGTCATCCAGAGATGGCAGGAGAAGGCTGAACTGACCGACTGGGCTTATCGCAAAGCAGTTCTGGATACGCTGCTGCAGAATCCTGAGGTGACGGTCAAAGGAAGAATCATTCGTAATAATATTTATGCGGAGGCAGATACTGGGCAGGGGCGTGCCGGAAGGAGTCTTAAGCAGAGGCTTCTGGCAGCGGGGTATCGGATCAGCCGTAAGCTGCCCCTGGGTATTAAGACACCCCTGAAAAAGCTGGTGATGAAGCTGCTGATGAAAGGATAAGGTTGACAATGAAGGTATATATCGATGTCAGTAATCTGATGCATGTGAACTTCATAACCGGGATTCAGAGAGTGGTGCGGGAGCTGGTGACCAGGCTGGCGGAGGATACGCAGCTGGAAGTGATTTTGCTGGAATACCGGGAACAGGAGAATGATTTCGGTATTTTGTCCGTGCCTGCTTTCCTGGCATATTACCGGGACGGTGCAGGGAGCAGGGCGGGAGTCCGTACAGCGCAGCGGATCTGTCCGAAGGAATTTCCCCACGGCAGCATCCTGCTGGAACTGGACAGCGTGTGGCATTCCAAGTGTAACCGGATGGTGCTGTATCCTGCCTTAAAGGCAAGAGGAGTCAGGATTGCAGTCTGCTATCAGGATCTGATTCCGATCATGTGGCCTGAATATGCGGCTGATGTGACCATTCAGGCATTTCTGGGTTATATGGTGGCCTGTGTAACCTACGGAGATCTGTTTATCTCCTCTACACAGACCAATATCGAGTATCTGCATGAATTTATGAAGCGGATCGGTGTGGAGAATTCCGCTCCCTGCATAGTTTCCTGGCTGGGGACGGACTTTCACCGGCAGCAGGACGCAAGGCCGGAGAAAAGGCTGGAGGAGATCTCTGCCGGAGGAAAGTATCTGTTGATGGTGGGCACGGTGGAGCCGCGCAAGAATCATGCGCTGGTGCTGGATGCCATGGATCATGGCTTGTTTGCCCAGGGCTGGCAGCTGGTTATTGCCGGCCATCAGGGCTGGAACATAGAAGGGACGGTTGAGAGAATCCGCAGCCACCCGCAGCTTGGCGGGCAGCTGCACTGGATAGAAGAGGCAACGGATGCCGATATAGAATATCTGTACGCCCATAGCAGATTTGTGGTATTTCCCAGTTTTACGGAAGGCTTTGGCCTGCCCATTGTGGAGGCCTGCAGCAGAAGCGTCCCGGTGTTGTCTGCAGATCATCCGGTGATGCGGGAGGTGGGCGGCAGCTACTGCCGGTATTTCTCCCCGACAGATGCGTCTTCTTTGACAGAGGTGCTGGAGGAGGCGGATCAGGATCAGAATTATCAGCTGATGAAAGAATCGCTGCAGGATTATATCCCTGTCAGCTGGGACCAGGTGGCAGAGCGGATAGCAGGAGCCCTTAAGGACTTGTATCCGGTAAAGCGGCTGCCGGATTTGGCGGATGACATGCAGGTAAAACAGATGGTGCTGCTGTCTGCCAGAGCGGAGGATTTTCTGCGAAGTCTGCCCTTTATAGAGCATTTCATGCCTTTTATTCAGGAGGTGGTATTATGCTGCCCGGACGCCATGGAAGCAGAAGTCAGCAGCAGATATACAGGACGGCTTCGGCTTCGGTATCTGACGGACAGTGCCATTCTGGACGGATGCGAGCTTCCGGAGGATCATGCCGCTCGCAATATTTTCCTGCGGGCAAAGGCCATTTCCCATGCTATAATCGATGACGTCTTCCTCATGAGCGATGACGACTACCGCCCCCTGCAGGAGATTTCTCCACAGACCTATTATCAGAACGGCAGATATCAGGCTTATTATATGGGTGATCTCAGGGCCTGGAAAGGAACCCAGGGCAATCCTACTTCTTTTGATATCAGCATGTGGAAGTGCCGGGACTTTCTGCTGGAGCAGGGCTATTCCACCTATATGTTTGATGCACATATGCCCCAGGTCATTAACAAAGGTCTGTTTCTGGAGATGTTAAGGCTGCATCCCCAGATTCTGGAGGGAGCTGCCAGTGAATGGAGCGGATACTTCAATTATCTGGCCAGTGTGTATCCCAAACGGATCGAAATTCATCCTTATGTGACCATGGACTGGCCGGGATTTCTGGAGGATTGGAACGCAGAGGTACAAAGGCCGGAGTATCTTTTTGAGAATTTTTATGATGTGGTCTATGAAAAGCAGAAGGTATATCGGGAAAATGGCCGGTTCGTAGGATTTTCCAAGGAATTTATACCGGATATACAGGAGGAAAACCGGTGTAAAGCGGAAATTTGCAGACGGGAGGAGCAACGTCATGAGAAAGAGCTTACCCTGTATCGTGACTGGCAGCAGGAGTATCGCAGGAGGTACGGTATGGAACCGGTATTTGCGGTATGTGACCGGGAGGGGGCTTTGTTGCTGCGTATGCCGGGCAGTATGCCCATGCTGAAAGGAGATTTCCTGCGCACGGATGTGCAGGTGATGCTGACGGAAACGCTGCGACGGCATCAGGAGTGGCAGCTTACCTGGACGGTATGGGATGAGGAGAATCGGACGGCGGGGATCGGTTCTTCCAGATTCATGGGGACGGACCGGACTTTTCAGGTACTGCTGATGGCGCCTGAGGGGACAGGAAAGTACCGGGTCGAGTGGAATCTCTATGCGGGATCCGGATGTATTTCACAGCAGACGTTACTTGAGGTAAAAATTTGAAAGTGTGCCACTTTCAAATACGTATTGGTGCAGTATCATGGGCACAGCCCATGATATGCATGGAGAGGTAAGAATGGGAATAGACAGAGGAAACCGGAGAGAACGGTTAGAATGGAGGAAAGGATGAAAAGTAAATCAATCAGGCTTCTGGCGCTGGGGTTGGTATGCGCTGTATTATGCAGCAATCTGCAGCTGGATCTGCAGGCCATGGAGTATCGGGAGATTCCGGTGGAACCGGCAGAAGATTCCCGGGAAGAGACGACAACAGTTTCCAACATGGCGGATGAAGGACGGATCCGGCAGGCGGAACAGGCTCTGACGCAGTTGGCGGAAGAAAGAGAGATCCTGGCGGTGGTTTATCATACGGGCAGCTATTCTCTGTCAGCCGGCGCCGAGTTTGTCAGCAGCGGCCTTGTGGAAATCCCTTCCGGCAGCCAGGTGTTCATAGAAGGGGTAACGATACAGGATGATGAGACATGGTATCTGATCAGCTATACTTATCAGGAAAACAGTTATACGGGTTATGTGCACGGCGATTATCTGATCAGCTCGGACGAGCGGTTTCTGGATTGGCAGAAGTGCTATCTGACAGAGCTTGCGGAGAGTGAGGAAAGTGAGCCGATTGTAAAGGCAAGTAATGATATTCTGGCGTTTCCGGAATCCTACCGCTCCTATTTGTATCAGCTGAAAAGTCAGCATCCTAACTGGGTATTTGTGCCCTTTACTACCAATCTTAATTGGGAGACGGTCATTGCGGAAGAGATGGAGGGGGACCGCAGCTGGGTGCATTCCTCTAAATCGGATGCCTGGAAAGGAGAGCAGAGGGCTGCAAACTGGTATCTGGCTACCAGGGAAGCAGTGGAATATTGTATGGATCCCCGTAACTTTCTAAATGAGCAGTATATTTTCATGTTTGAACAGCTGACTTATAATGAAAGCTACCATACGGTGCAGGGCGTGCAAAATATTATACAGACCACCTTTATGAGAGGGGAGATTCCCGGAGAAGGAATAACCTATGCCCAGAACTTTTATAATGTGGGACGAGCACTGGGAGTAAGTCCTTTTCATCTGGCATCACGGGTTTATCAGGAACAGGGAGTCAATGGAACGTCTGCTCTGATCTCCGGCACATATCCCGGATATGAGGGATATTATAATTATTTTAATATCAGTGCGTCCGGAACCACAAATCAGCAGGTCATTGAATCGGGACTGAAATATGCACAGAGCAAGGGCTGGAATACCCGTGTGAAATCCATTGCAGGAGGCGCAGAATTTATTTCCCAAAATTACATCCTGAAGGGACAGGATACTCTGTATCTGCAGAAATTTGATGTGGATCCCTCCTACAACGGCTTGTATTATCACCAGTACATGCAGAATATCACTGCGCCCATGACCGAAGGAGCTACAACAAAAGCGGCTTATGAGAAAGCGGGCGCCTTAAACAATATGTTTGTATTTAAGATACCGGTATATTTGAATATGCCGGCTTCTGCCTGTCCGGAGCCGGGAACCTCCAGTGTCATCAATCCCACGGAGGAACAGAAGCAGCAGCTGAGAGCGTTTATCATCAGACTGTATGTCAATGCACTGGGACGCAGCAGCTATGCGGAGGAAGAAATCGATTACTGGTATCAGAAGCTGATCTCCCGGGAAAGCGCCGGAGCCCAGGTGGCCTATGGATTTTTCTTCAGTGATGAATTTAAGGGAAAGGGATTATCTGATGAGGAATATCTGGAGGTCCTGTATAAGGTGATGTTCGACCGGACAGCGGATGCGGACGGAGAAGCATACTGGTTGGAAAAGCTGGAGATCGGTATGAGCCGTGAATATGTGTATGCCGGTTTCGCCAATTCCACGGAATTTGCAAATGTATGTAAAGCATACGGTGTTGAGCAGGGCTCCAGTGCAAGCAATGCCTACAGGGATCAGAATGAGGGAGTGACTGCCTTTGTGACGAGACTATACGACAAGGCGTTGGGACGCAGAGGGGACGATGACGGCATGGAGACCTGGTGCAGGATTATTCTGAGAAAAGAACAGTCCGTGGAAACGGTGGCTTATGGATTTATTTTTTCTCCGGAATTCCTTAGACGTAATACCACTAATGAAGAATTTGTGCAGATTATGTATCGCACTTTCCTGAACAGAGAGTGTGACACTGACGGATTTAATGACTGGGTGGGAAGACTAAGTCAGGGGGCGGACAGAGAATTTGTATTCCGGGGCTTTGTCAGAAGCACAGAGTTTAATGAGTTGATGGAAAGCTATGGAATCAGCCCATACTAAACCATGTAATTATTGGCAGTGGAGGTTGATTTTTGAATTGCCGCATGGTACTATTAGAGCGAGTAATTTCAGAATCTGAATCTACAGAAATGGAGGGAGAAAGGTGTACAACAAAAAATTACATGTAAGCAGGTTTAAAAGATTTCTATGTACTCTGGGCAGTGTAGCTGCAGTGGTATTGATGAGCGGTCTGACTGTACAGGCAAAAGAGGTTGTGGTCGAGAACGGCGATATCCAGGCCGCATTGAACCAGGCAGAGGGTACAGACGAGACGCTGACTGTTGTGATCCCGGCAGGAGAATATACGGTGAATAATATTCTCTATGTGTCTTCAAACACGGTGATTGAAGCATCGGGAGCCAGAATCATGACAACGTCAAATATGGCAGGACATCCGGTATTACATGCGATGAATGTAGGAAGCACTTTCAATGTAACAGTTCATGGCGGTACCTGGGTGGCTAATGACTGTACGCCGCTGCAGATTGTCGGCATGAGTAATTCTACCTATGACGGCGTGACGATTGAAGTGGGCAGCGGAAGCTGCAACTATGGATTTGATATAAAGGACAGTACAGGTATTACGATTAAGAACAGTACCCTGACCGGGTGTGGAATTAATGCAGAGACTTCCTCCGGATTAACGATTTCCGGTAATTCCATACAGAACGCTCCGGCGCTGGGGATACGGGTGGCTGCTACCGGTAATAATACCATTTGGGGGAATAATGTGGTGAATTCCGGAAGAACCGGTATTCAGCTGGAGCAGGATACAGCGTCCGTAGTAGACAACAACACGGTAAGCGGCAGCGCGCTGACAGGCGTGAGCGGGGATCATGGCGAGGGTATTGTGGTCAATACGGCAGATGGAACAAAAGTGACCAATAACAAGGTTACAGATACTCATAGCAATGTTGCGGATAACGGGAACGGCATTATAGTTGCTGGCGCAAACAATGTGACAGTGGACGGCAACACGGTCGCCAACTCAGGAAATCATGGGATTCAGGTCAGTTATCAATCGCAGCAGATAACTGTCAGCAATAATGTGATCAGCAGCTCCGGTAGAATGGGTATATCCATATCAAGAGGCTCACAGGCAGACTTAATAAAGAATACAGTATCTGCATCACAGGCAGACGGTATCGTATATGACGGAAATCAGGGACTCTGCAGCGGTACCGTTGATGGCTGCATCGTGACAAATACCATAGGAAACGGTGACGGTGATGCCGGAATCTATGTGGAATCCTCCAATGTAGTGATCAGGAATTCCACAGTGTCTGACGGCGCAGGCTATGGCATTCTGCTCAGCGCAAGTACAGTGACGGCAGAAAATAATCAGGTTTATCAGACAAATATTGCTGAAGAAGGATTTGGTATTGTCATTAACAGGGGATGTACAGTTACATTGAACGGAAACCGCATCGGTAATTTCGGAAGAAGCGGAATTACAGCAAATAGTAACAGTATTGTAAATGGCACCAATAATACCGTGACCATCAGTAACCAGACGGGCTTTAAAAATAACGCAATTCATATTGATAATACATCCTCTCAGATGCTGAACAATCAATTATTGGTGTCCGGTCTGACAGCCAGCAGCGCCAGCGGACAGAACTATTATAACAATGTGGAAGCCGGTGTAGTGATTAACGGCGCCAGGACAAGCACAACGGTTACGGATGGCGGTAGATTTGCAGTGGATTATCCGGCACAGTCCGGCACTGCCGGGATTGTGCTGTATGTGAAAAATACGGATGGGAATGTGATCTGCATTAATGCGGCCAATGGGTTTACATTAGATGGAACGCAGGGCGGCATCCCCGGAAATACAGCGGATGTAGAGCAGATTACAGCGTTTGTGACACGCCTGTATCAGAATACTCTGGGAAGAACGCCTGACGAGATCGGTCTGAATAACTGGGTGGAGCAGCTGGTCAGCGGCAATATGACAGGTGCAGAAGTGGCACATGGCTTCTTCTTTTCACCTGAATTTTGCGAAAAGGATCTGGGAAATCAGGAGTATATTGATATTCTGTATCAGACCATGTTCGGACAGGCCGGTGATGAGCAGGGCAGAGTATTCTGGATGGAAGAGCTGGAAACCGGTTTTTCCAGATTGTATGTTTACCACGGCTTTGCGGAATCCTTACAGTTCCAGGAGCTGTGCGCAGAATACGGTATCCAGAGCGGCAACGTGATTCTGACGGAGGCAAGGGATCTAAACCGGGGCGTGACACAGTTTGTGTCCAGAAACTACACCGAGGCGCTGGGCAGAACGGTAGATATAGCGGGCCTGAATAACTGGTGTAATGAAATTTTGAATGGCATGTCTCCTGCGGATGTGGTATGGGGCTTTGTTTTTTCGGATGAATTTGTTGAGAAAAATCTCAGCGATGATGAATTTGTTAATACCATGTATGCCACATATTTTGGCAGAGCGGCGGATGCGGAGGGCTATAATGTCTGGATGAATCTTCTGGCAAACGGCGGTACAAGAGAGGATGTGGTAAATGGCTTTTCCGGCGCGGATGAATTCCATAATCTGGTGGCGTCCTTTAATCTCCCCCGGTAAGTTAATATTCCCGCTGCAAGCAGCAGAGTTCGGAAGATTCTGAGCGGTTAGCGTCTGCAGCTGGAAAAATATTGATGCGGATTCTTAAAAGAGAGATAGCAGCGGATATTTGGAGGAGAGGGAATAACGATGCAGACAGTTGATGTGGAAAAAATCATGGAGGAGATACGGCAGGAGATTCGCGATAAAGGATATAAGGAAGAGGATCTGAATTTTTCGGATATTGCCATTACTGTTACCGGGTCTGCAGCTGCCGGATATGATCAGGAGGAATTGGAGCGGCAGGCGGCCTATCTGAATGCCAACAGCCAGAATCCTATTTATTTTCCCCTTAGCGGCAATCCGGTAAAGGTTTTTTTTCAGAAGGCTTTGCGGAAATGCTTTTTATTCGTCATTTTTCAGGCATTTCAGTTTCAAAATAAGTATAACTCCAGTGTGACCTGCTTTCTCAATCAGGTGCGTAATTACCAGGCAGAGAATGCGGGCTTAAAGGAGCAGGTTCAGCAGCAGCAGGACCAGCTGGATATGCTGCAGAAGGAATTGGAAGCATTGCGGCATCAGATGGAGGAAGTCGGGAAGCAATGAAGAAAATCGGTTTTGTAATCCCCTGGTACGGGCCGGATATTCCCGGCGGTGCAGAGACTGCTCTCAGAGGCCTGGCAGAGCATCTGGTCTCAGCAGGTGTGGAATTGGAAGTGTTGACTACCAGAGTAAAGGAATTCAGCGCGGACTGGAGCCGGAACTATTATCCTGCGGGGAAGACCATGGTTCATAATGTTCCTGTGCGGCGGTTTGATGTACGCATACGGGATGCGGAAAGCTTTGGGAAAATCAATTTTAAATTTATGCAGGGATTGCCGGTAAGTAATGAGGAAGAAGAGGTATTTCTGGAGGAGATGGTAAACAGTCCGGCCTTATATGAATACTTGAGGACACATAAGGAGGAATATGCGCTCTATGTCTTTACTCCCTATATGTTTGGAACGACCTATTACGGCGTTCAGGCCGCGCCGGAGAAAGCCGTAATGATTCCTTGCTTTCATGATGAAAGCTATGCGTACATGGAACATTTCAAAGAAGTGTTTTCTCAGGTCAAGGGGATGATTTTTCTGGCAGAGCCGGAACGGGTGCTGGCTGAGCGGCTGTATGATACAGCGAAAGTGGAAAAAGCCGTGCTGGGGACAGGGATCTATACGGATTTTGAAGGGGATGCGGACAGATTCCGGCAGAGATATCGGATCAGTAAGCCTTTTGTCCTGTATGCCGGACGTAAGGATATCGGCAAAAATATTTATACGCTGCTGGCATACTTCCGGGAGTATATCCGCCGTCATGATACGCAGCTGCAGCTGGTTCTGATCGGCGGAGGCCGGGTGGAAATCCCAATAGAGCTTCGTGACAGAGTGCATGATCTGGGCTTTTTGCCGACACAGGATAAGTATGATGCCTGTGCCGCCGCAGAAGTCATGTGTAATCCGTCTCACAATGAGAGCTTTTCCATCGTGATCATGGAAAGCTGGCTGTGCGGGAGGCCGGTATTGGTAAGCGGAGCCTGTGCAGTGACCAAAAACTTTGCGGTACAAGCCCGGGGGGGCCTGTATTTCGATACGTATTTTGAATTTGAGGGAGCACTGGAATACTATCGGAGACATCCTGATATTGCCGGGCAGATGGGTGAGAATGGCAAAAGCTACGTGATGGAAAATTTTTCCTGGAGAGTGATTGTAGACAGATATACGAATTTTTTTCGTCAGCTGGCAGAAGATTTATAAATTCTTAAAGAATTTTTTTCCGGTGTCTGTTGCAGAAGATTGCAAGAGGGAATATAATGAAAATATTATACCGAATGGAGGAAACGAGGATGAGAAAGGGAAAGATTTTGGCAGCATGGATTACCGGTCTGGTAATGTGCGCCATGATATCCATGACGGCGCTGGCAGAGGAAGAGCCGGATGGTCTGGAACTGGGGTCAGTGATTGCAATGGAAGAGGTCGAGGTGGGAGCCAGCGGACATGGAACGATCCAGATCCATCCTACCGTGTTTGATGCGGTATACGCCAACAATGCATTGATTTCTTTGAACTTTGATATCAGGTGCTTTGGAAATGATCTGGAAACTTATACGATTCGGATTTATAAGGGGGATACAGGCACTGAGAATTATGAGCTGGTTGCGCTGCAGTCGGCAGCCTTCGATAAGGAGAAAAGCTCTAAAACAATCAGCTATAACTGGGATACCAGTGATACCAGTAAGATCACCGAGGGAGTCTATACGATATGTTGCACCAGCTATTACTATACGGCAAGCGGCAGTCAGATGGTCAACCAGGAGGATACGGCACAGATCACCATAGAGGACTATCATCGTGTTCTGGATCGTCAGTTTGTCAGCAGATTGTATGAGAAGGTGCTGAAGAGAACGGTGGACGCCACCGGTCTGGCTGAGTGGAGTAATGGATTGTATAACGGGAAGCTGACTGGTGCAGAGGTAGTTCAGAATATTTTTGGAAGTCAGGAATTTATCCAAAAAGAAACCACCGATGAGGAGTATATCCAATTATTGTATCAGGCAGTATTTGACAGGTCTGCCGATCAGCCGGGAATGGAAACATGGCTGGGCGTATTTGATCAGGGAATGTCCAGAACCTATGTACTTTGGGGCTTTATGGAATCGACTGAGTTTGCGCGGATGTGCGAGAACTATTCTATTGTAAAGGGTTCTATTACCTTGAAGGAAAACAGGGATCAGAATGCGGGCATAACAGCCTTTGTCAGCCGTTTATATAATCTTGCGCTGGATCGTAAGTTCGATGTGGAAGGCATAAATGACTGGACAGGGCGGCTGCTGACAAAAAAGGAAACGCCCAGGCAGGTGGCAGGGGGATTTGTATTTTCCAAGGAGATGAATGACCGAAATCTGAGCGATACGGAATTTGTTACGATATTGTACCGTACTATGTTAAATAGAGAGCCGGAGAATGCCGGACTGCAGGACTGGCTTAATAAATTACAGGACAAGTCCTATACCAGAGAGATGATTTTTGAGGGCTTTGCCGACAGCGTTGAGTTTACCAATATTGTCGCTTCCTATGGCATTCAGTAAAATGATATAATATAGAACCATACTCCCCCTCGCTTCTCCTTTTTGGGGTAAATGGAAGCGAGAGGGAGTCGTGTGTTATTCTGGAGGATAAATGGGCGTTTTTCATGAAATATATGAGTATAGAGAAATGATCAGGAGCCTGATTGCGAGAGACCTGAAGAGCCGATATAAGGGCTCGGCGCTGGGCTTTTTGTGGTCCTTCTTAAACCCCTTGTTTCAGCTGATTATTTACTCGCTGGTTTTTAATTTGTTGATGGGAAACCGTTATGAAAGGTATTATCTGTTTCTGTTTGTTGCACTGGTGCCCTGGTTATTTTTTCTGACATCCGTAACAGGAGGAGCCGGCTGTGTATGGACACAGAAGGATCTTGTCAATAAGATTTATTTTCCAAGAGAAGTATTGCCCATAGCTTATGTAACGAGTCAACTGGTGAACATGCTGCTGTCCTATGTGGTGATCTTTGCGGTTATCCTTGTGACGGGATATGGGCTGAACTGGCGCGCATTATGTTATTTCCCACTGGTTATTCTGGTGGAATATATGCTTGCACTGGGAATTACCATGCTTGTATCTGCAGTCACCGTATTTCTGAGAGATATGGAGTATGTTCTGAATGTATTGCTGATGGGCTGGCAATATTTGAGCCCCGTACTTTATGATGTTGATTTTATTCCTGAGAAGTACAATACGCTTTACATGGCGAATCCTATGGCGCCGATTCTGATCGCCTACAGGGATATCTTTTATTATCAGCAGACGCCAAGGCTATCTACACTGCTGGAGGCAGCCATTCTGGGCGTGGCGATGCTGATTATTGGCTTTCTGGTTTTCGAGAAGCTGAAACGCCATTTCTCGGAGGAAATGTGATGAAGGGTGAGAATGCAATAGAAGTAAGCAATGTAACCAAGCGGTTTAAAATTTTTATTGACAGAGGCAGAACGATAAAGGAAAGAGTGTTGTTCAGCAGTCGGCGGAAATATGAATACAGACAGGTTCTGAAGGGAATCAGCTTTGAGGTAAAAAAGGGGGAGGCAGTGGGGCTGATTGGCCATAACGGCTGCGGCAAGAGTACCACACTAAAGCTTTTGACTCGTATTTTATATCCGGATGATGGTACGGTGAATATCCGGGGAAGGGTATCGAGTCTGATTGAACTGGGAGCAGGTTTCCATCCGGATCTGAGCGGAAGAGAGAATATTTATATTAATGCGGCGATTTTCGGATTGAAGAGAGAGGAAATAGACAGGCGGCTGGCGGATATAATTGCTTTTTCCGAATTGGAAGAGTTTATTGACAACCCGGTAAGAACCTATTCATCCGGTATGTATATGCGGCTGGCATTTTCTGTGGCGATTAATGTGGATGCGGAGGTGCTGCTGATTGACGAGATTTTGGCAGTCGGAGACGCCAATTTCCAGGCGAAGTGCTTTAATAAGCTGAAGGAGATCAAATCAAGGGGAACTACGATAGTCATTGTATCCCATGCTTTGGGGCAGATCGAACAGATCTGTGAGAGAAGCATCTGGATTCATGAGGGACTGATCCGGATGGATGGCAGCCCAAGGGAGGTACATCCGGTATATCTGGATTATATGGGACAGAAAAGGCAGGAGATCGCCGAAAAGGAAGCGGCCCGTAAAGGGGAAACGGCAGAGACAAAGCTGACAGAGGAAACAGAAGGAGAGCAGGATAACAGGCGCTGGGGCAATGGCTATGCCAGAATCCAGTCGATTCAGCTGCTGGATCAGTACGGTAAGGATAAAACAGTATTTGAAACAGGTGAGGACATTAAGGTACTTTTGAAATATAAAATCAGCCGAACGGTAGAAAATGCTGTGTTTGGCATCGGTATTTTTAACAGCGCCGGCCTGCAATGCTATGGGACGAATACCCGTATTGACCAACTGGAAGAGTTTGATTTAAAGAAGGACGGGATTATGGAGCTTCAGCTACGGCATGTGATGCTGATGCCGGGGGTTTATACGCTGGATCTGGCGATTGAGTCGGATATGGGGATTCCGGTCGATTATTACCGGGAGGCGAAGACCATAGAGCTTTACTCCAGAGTAAGCGATGTGGGACTCATTAAGGTGGAGCACGACTGGAAACTGGAAAGGTGAATTATGGGATTATTGAGTCAAATTAACCGTATACCTGACCTTTTGGAACGATTGGATCGGGTGGAGGAGAATGTCAGAGGAAATAATGTGCTGCTCCAATCCCTGGCGGATATCGAAAAACGTCTGCGGACAGTGGAGGAGAACATCAGGCTTCATAATGAAATTCTTTCCCGTCAGGGGGTAAGCGAAGAATGCAGGCAGTTAGCCGCCAGGCTGGAGGCTTTGAAAAAGAGATTGGACAGACTGGAGCGGACAGCTGCGGAAGCGGAGATAACCGGTTCTGCTGACGAAATAAAACCAGAGGCTCCTGTCAGAGAGAAACAGGGCAGTCAGGCATACGGTGACATTGATTATTTCGATTTTGAGAATCATTTTCGGGGCAGCCGGGAAGCGATTAAGGAGAGACAGAAGGAATATCTGCCGTATTTTGCGGGGAAAAAGACAGTGCTGGATCTGGGATGCGGCAGGGGGGAATTCCTGGAACTGCTTAAGGAAAACGGAATTTCTGCCAGAGGGGTGGATTTTTATGACGAATTTGTACAATACTGCCTTGACAGAGGTCTGGATGTGACAGAGGGAGATGCGATTGCCTATCTGGCACAGACAGCTCCGGTAGACGGTATTTTCGCAGGGCAGCTGGTAGAGCATCTGTCTATCGGTCAGATCATTGCGCTTTGCGCCAGGGCCTATGAGAAGCTGGAGGAAGGCGGCTGCCTGATTCTGGAGACGCCCAACCCCATGTCTCTGGCGATTTACACTCACGCTTTCTATATGGATCCGTCCCATCAGAAGCCGGTGCATCCCTATACGCTGCAGTATCTGGTGGAGAAGGCAGGTTTTCGAAGAGCAGAAATCCTTTTCACCCGGGGAAGCCGCCTGGAGGAGCATATACCGAGAATTGCCGGCAGCGGCATTCAAAATGCAGAGGAATTTAACCGGGATCTGCAGACCATGGCGGAGTGCTTGTATGGCAGCCAGGATTATGCGATTATCGCGCAAAAATAATGGGCATTGGAGAGGCAGTGGTATGAGACAGAGAGTGAGAATTTTTCAGGTGCTGCCCACATTGGCTTATGGGGATGGTGTGGGTAATGACACGCTGGCAATGGATACTATTCTGAAAAAACATGGGTATAGAACAAAAATCTATGCGGAGAACATTGATGGGCGTATATCGAAAGGTATAGCGAAGCAGATGGAGAGGATGCCGCAACCGGAGTCTCAGGATGTGATTCTGTATCATCTTTCCACGGGGAGCGAACTGAATGATCGGCTGACAGAATGGAACTGCCGGAAAATAATTGTCTATCACAATATCACGCCGCCACACTTTTTCAGGGAATACAGCAGTAGATCTATGGATCTGTGCCGCAGGGGGAGGGAATCCCTGCGTATGCTCTGTGATGTGCCGGATTACTGTCTGGCGGATTCCCTATATAATAAGCAGGAACTGCAGGATATGGGATATAGCTGTCCTGTTGATGTGCTGCCGATTCTGATTCCCTTTGCGGATTATCGGCAGAAGCCCGGCAGAGAGGTGATGGAACGCTACGATGGGGATGGGTATACAAATATCCTGTTCACAGGACGTATTTCTCCTAATAAAAAGCAGGAAGATATTATAGAGTCCTTTGCCTATTATCAGAGATATTATCAGCGTAAATCCCGACTGTTTTTGGTGGGATCATATCAGGGGATGGAAATCTATCGGAATCGTCTGGAACGATATGCAGAGAGACTGGGAGCGGAGAATGTGATTTTTACCGGTCATATTCCTTTTCGGGACATTCTGGCTTATTATCGTCTGGCGGATCTGTTTCTGTGCCTGAGTGAGCACGAGGGGTTCTGTATTCCTCTGGTGGAGGCCATGATATTTCAGCTGCCGATTATCGCCTATGACAGTACAGGGGTAACTGAAACATTGGGAGATGGCGGAATTCTGATAAAGCAGAAGAATCCGCTTGAAATTGCGGGAATGATAGATTATGTCCTGTGTCATCCAGAAGTGAAAGCGCAGGTAAGTGCTGCTGGACAGGCACGGATGCAGGCTTTCCGAATGGAAACGATTGAGGAGATGTTTATCCGGGATCTGAAAGCGTTTATAGGATAATCGATATATGGACAGGTCTGGAGAGGAAGAGATGAAAAAAATTGCGTTTGTAATTCAGAGATATGGCCTGGAGGTGAACGGCGGAGCGGAGCTTGAATGCAGACAGTTTGCGGAGAAGCTGGCAGGTGCATACCAGGTGGAAGTGATTACCACGAAAGCAATGGATTATGTGACATGGGAAGATGTGTACACATGCGATCAGGAAGAAATAAACGGAATCACGGTGAGAAGATTTTCCGTGACTTATCCCAGGGACATACAGAAATTTAATCGTTTTTCCCAAGAAGTATTGCAGATGCATTCGGATAAACAACAACAGGAGGAATGGATGCGGCAGCAGGGGCCGTATTCGGAAAAATTGCTGGAATATCTGAGGAGACATGCCGCAGATTATGATGCGGTTATTTTTTCTACCTATCTCTATTGTACTACCTATTTTGGATTACCTCTGGCGCAGGAAAGGGCCATCCTGATCCCCAATGCACACGATGAACTGCCAATATATCTGAACATTTTTAAGGAAATGTTTTTGCTGCCTCGGGGAATTTTCTATAATACGGCATTGGAGAAGCACTTTGTGGAGAAACGGTTTCATAATGACCACATTCTGAATAATGGGGGCAGAGGCGGCGTGGGTGTGGATCTGCCGGCGGATATTTCTGCAGAACGTTTTGAGGAAAAATATGATTTGCGGGATTATATCCTGTATATCGGACGAATCGAGGCTCACAAGGGCTGCGGTGAGCTGTTCCGATACTTCCGGGAATATAAGAAGCGCAATCCGGGGGGATTGAAGCTGGTGCTGATGGGAAAAGAAGTTATGGATATTCCCAGGGATCCTGATATTATCAGTCTGGGATTTGTAGACGATCAGGATAAATTTGATGGATTGGCCGGATGCCGTTTTTTGGTGCTTCCCTCACAGTTTGAAAGTCTGTCCATGGTCGTTCTGGAAGCCATGGCGATTCAGAGGCCCGTTCTGGTACATGGCGGCTGTGAGGTGGTAAAGGAGCATTGTACTCTCAGTAACGGTGGGTTGTATTACCGGAATTTTCTGGAGTTTGAAGGTTGTGTGAATTATCTGCTGGAACATGAAGAGATCTGCGTTCGGATGGGGGAGAATGGCGGAAAGTATGTGACAGAGTATTATGCCTGGGATGCTATTACAGAACGTCTTTCGACAATGATTGAACAGGTGGCGGCAATGGCACATGGAGAAACAGAGGAGTAGATGCAATGCTGGTTGGATGTCTGACATTATTTACAATGCTGTTATATGCATATATATCCTGCAAATTAAAGGAAGATGAGGATCTGATCAAACGTCTCGTACTGTCCCAGATGCTGTTCTGGTGTACCTATACCCTGGTGAGCGGCGTCCTGATATGGACGGATTATTTCAGTGTGCGGATAGCTGTGGCAGGGACTGCGGTAATTGCCGCAGCATATTTGGCGTATCTGTTTTGGAAGAAAAGAAAGATACCTGATAAAACAACTCGAAGATTGTCATTGAAGGTGTCGAAAAAATATCTTCCGGTTCTGATTCTGTGTGTGATAGGAGTCTTCCTTCTGAGAGATAAGTTTGGATTATATGGCCTGAGTCAGGATGAAGGGGTATATCAAACAACCGCCATATCCTATATCTGCGGCAATAATGATACCCAGAAGGATCTGATAGAATATGAGCTTCTGGATGGAGAAGCCCAAGAGAAATTCAAGGAGAAAATGAGTCAGCTCAGGGATACTGCCATGCACGGCTTTTATCTGTTTGATGAGACGCTCAAGCCCCGAAACCTTCAGTCTCAAAGCAGTGAAGTCTCGGGCTATTACCATGGCGTAGGAACTTATCCCGCGCAACTCGCTCTGTGGGGATGGATATTTGGCATTGAGAACATGATGGGAATTCAGACATTGTTCTGGATTCTTGCAGTGCTTTTGGCATATCTTGTCATGGATCAGTTTCAGATCAGCAGATGGGCAAAGGTTTTGCTGACAGGCGTATACGCAATATCGCCGATCATGCTGTGGATGGGGAAAGCGTCTCTGACAGAATTGTTTCTGACGTGTCTGTTCAGCTTTTATCTCTATGAACTGAGCAAAGAGAAGAATCCTAATGCGGTATTGATGGCTCTGCCGATTGTTACATTTTCCTTTTTTCATTTATCCGTATATTCCATTATGCCGATTATCTGCATATGTTTCCTTGTCAGGTTCTGGTACAGAAGGGATGAAACCTATCTGTTGGCGGGGATGTTGTCAACATTGGGATATATTGCAGGGACCTTATATATCTCCTGGAGCCATACAGAATATTTCTATATCAATGTCAACATGCTGCAGAAGCTTCCTTTTGCTACGCAGGACAATATCATCATGATCATGGTTCTGCTTGGTTTCCTGGGATGTGTGCTGTTTCTCATGCTGTGGCTGTTGTCGGGTAAGCTGCCCGGAAAGAGAGTGCTGCCCGTTAAGCGCCTGCTGCGGATCTTAACGGCTGTGCTGGTGGGGATCGGCATTTTTCAGGTTGTACGTCGGATTAGTACCCAGGACTATAGCGGAAACCCTTCTCTGCTTGCCAATTGTCTGCTGACAGGATTGGTGCTGCTTCCCTTTTGTGTGGTTCTGGTGCTCAGATTTTCAGCCGATGTTCAGAGGAGCAGTCAACACACCACCATTGTACTGCTGTTTTTATATTGTGTGATATTATATTCCGTGGTTTTCCGTGTGGAGACGTTGTATCATTACTATGGAGACCGGTATATGGTTCCGTATCTTTCTCTGATCATTGTGGCGGTTGCGGCCCTGCTGGAGTTTGGCTGGGGAAAGCGTCGGTATCATATTGTATCCCTGATCTGTTCTGTCCTTGCAATGGCATATTTTCTGCCGCACGATGTCTTTATTTTGGAGAATCAGGACGATACTCGGATGCAATGGGACACTCTGATGGAAATAGCGGCAAAGCTGGAACCGGGAGATATCCTGATTCTGCAGGATGATGTTATGACAAGCTGTTTTTTTCCTTTGAGGGATATAGCCGCTGTTTATTGTTTTCCTGTGTTTGGAGCGGGAGCATATGATACCTATGAAAGCCTGAAAGATACGGAAAAGGATATCTATCTGCTCAGCAACGGAACAGGCGATTGGGGACTTGGCGTATACGGCTGGAGATGGCCTGTATATTGCTATGAATATATGGAAGCAGAGGACGGGGAAAACAGGGATCCTCTGGCTATGGAGCAGATGAAGAGCGTGCAGATCTGGAGTCTGCAGAAAATGAACGAGTAAAAGCTGACAGGGTCTGGCGCGTTATTGCCGGCCTCTGGTTTCATTAAAATCTTGCATAAATAAACGGATTGTAATTTCCGGCAGCCATAAAGCACAGAGCCAGAATAAACGCCAGCATCAGCAGGCAATCGGTTACCCAGTGCCGTTTCCATCTGTCAGATAGTCTGTGAGCAACGGGAAATGCGGCCAGCAGGGATATTATCAGGAAAAACCAGTACTGCGGCGTCAATACTTTGACCATTTCCAGCGATACGGCAGCATCTCCGTCAATACCTGCCAGATTCCGCAGATAGATTAAAGCGCCGGAAAAAGTATCTGCCCGAAAAAATACCCAGCCGATCATTACGACAAGAAGAGTATAGGCATGCCGGAACCAGGCAGGCATTTTTTTCAGAAATCTTCCCACAGGCCCTCGTTCTAACAGCTGGAATATACCGTGGAAAAGGCCCCATATTACAAAATTCCAGCTGGCGCCATGCCAGAGTCCAGTCAGGAAGAAAACAGTGAGCAGATTACAGTAGGTGCGGAACTTTCCCTTACGGTTGCCCCCCAGGGGAATGTAAACATAGTCCCTAAACCAGCTGGACAGGGAGATATGCCATCTTCTCCAGAATTCCTGAATGGTTTGAGCAATATAAGGATAATCAAAGTTTTCCGGTATGTGAAGCCCCAGAATGAGTCCCAGCCCGATTGCCATGTCCGAATAGGAGGAGAAGTCTAAATAGATCTGCAGGGTATAGGAAAGAAGCCCGATCCATGCATAATCCACAGGGATGGAGGAGCCGGCCTGAAACATGGCATCTGCAGCAAGTCCTGTTTGATTGGCCAGCAATATTTTTTTCGAGAAGCCGATGCAGAAACGGCGGATGCCCAGATAGGCGTTTTCGACAGTGATCTGATGGTGCTGCAGATCGCTGCTCAGTTGACTGTAGCGGGTAATTGGTCCCATGGAAACTCTGGGAAACAGGAAGATATATTCCGTATAACGAATGATGCCGCGCTCGGCAGGGATTTTGTCCCAATAGGTATCTGCCAGATAGGCCACTGATAAAAAGGTAAAAAAAGATAATCCCAAAGGAACAGTTGGAAAAAAGCGGTAGACTATCAGAAGTCCTATATTCAGCGCTGCGCCGCTTCCCAATAGCAGCTTACGGAGGACAGCGTTTGCTGCCGCGCGGCTGATGCAGCGTGCCAGAATATAGTTTATCAGACTTAAGACAAGCATAATCAGCAGATTGATAATACCCCCCCAAGCATAAAAAGCCAGCGATACTGCCGCAATAAAACCGGAGATTACCGGTTCTGGCGCATGTAAACGATGCAGTAGATAAAGGCATAGAAGTATAAACGGCAAAACGATAAAAATAAATATTGCAGATGTAAAACTCATAGAGGATCTCCTTTAGTCTGTCAGAATATTGTCCAGAAGATATTCAATGAATCCAAAACCCATTCGGTCTATTGCTTCTTCATTTACCTCCAGGAGAACAATATCCGCCTGATCGAGCTGCTGCGCAAGGGGCAGTTCTTCATAGCTTGTAAAGGTACTGATCTGTCCCTGATCAATCAGCTGTGTATTTTCCATATAATAGGTAGAAGTGAAAAATTCAAAATCCATCATATGATATACGCTGGTTCCCATAAAACTGCCGCCTCGCACAAGAGCGGAAAGGCTGTCCCCCTCCGCATCGGTAATGGTTACGCCGGGGGCATAATAGACCGCATCCTGCCCATGGAAAAGATTCAGCAGCTGTTCCGCATCCCTGTCCGGCTCAATAGCAGTAGGAGTAACGCTCCAGGTCAGTTCGAATTCCGGCAGATTGACGCCGAGTTGCTCTTCCATGGAATCCATCAGCTTCTGCGTAACGGCAAAGCCCTGTACACGGCTCCAATGGACTCCTGTAGTGGGATAAACAGGGTAATCAGCGGTATCCTTTGCCTCCAGGACAAAGGGAATGCTGTCATAGTACAGAATAGAGTTCTCATTCAGGAGGGAGAGCAGTTTGCTGTAGGTAGAGATATCTGGCTGCTCAGGCGCCAGAGACACATAACTATCCGGAATATATTCCGGATAAATGTGCGCTTTGCTGGGGGTAATAAATACAAACAGATTTTTTCCGCAGGCGGCAAGCCGATCTCTGAGCAGAGTCAGTCGGTCTGCCAGCAAGTCCATCTCTTCATCGCTGACCGGCGGGATAATCTGCAGTTCCTTCAAAATATAATTTTCCTCATACAGATAGTTCTCTTTTCCCAGCACAATGCTGTCATGGGCGGAAGTGCGGAAGACAGAATAGGAAATCTGATTGCGGAGAGGGATCAGCCAGCTGCGCAACACCAGATTATCGTTCAGCACACTTTCAGCCTCTGTTTGCCAGGCACCGTCCAGGGTACCTGAGAGATCCTCTGTGATCGCAGCCTGGGCGGAAATCCCATACAGGTCAAAGCTGTGTCCCCATACCTGAAAGGCCAGTCCAGACAAAAGCAATAAGAAAAAAAAACAGATGATTAATCGGTTTTTCATTAGAAAATTCACGGTTCCTTTCCCTGTATTCGAATTTTAAATAAAATAAAATATTCGAGCAGTTATCCTTGTGCTAGCATCATAAATATGGTAAAATAGCATACAAAAGTTTTATTTTAGGTTTGTTTGCTCCCAAGCTAATCGAATCGTCTATCTTTACATAGTATACAGTAGTTTGGTAAAGCTTACAAGAACAATTTAAAGTCGAACAGGCCGACAGCGCGTCTGTTCTGCGGGAGGAAGACATATGAGAAGAGGTTGGAAAAGAGTATTTGCTGTCATGCTGGCTGCTGTAATGGTATTTAATCTACCGGCACACAATGGTATAGCGCAGGCAGCAGAACAGGATGCACAGAGCTGGGAGTATGAAGAGCTACAGACGGTCAGCAGCGGTGATGAGTTTTCTGCAGATGCAGGTGAGGAAGAAAATGAGCCGCAGGTGGAGTTGGACTATATTCTAGGCCGTCCCATGACCGAGGAGGAGCAGCAGGCGCAGGAAGAACTGTATGAGTATTATCATCAGTTTGCAGGCGGCATTGAACTGCCTGAAGAACTGCCCGGCAGCAATACTATGCCTGCCAGTATGGCCGAAGCAAGAGGGAGTTATCCGTCAGTGTATGATGCCCGCAATGTGAATGGCGTAAATCTGGTGCCGGAAATCAGGAATCAAAGCCCATATGGTATCTGCTGGTGTTATGCCAGCCTGGCTAATCTGGAAATCAATCTGATCAAAAAAGGGCTGGCGGACAGAAGCGTGGATCTGTCAGAATATCATACTGCTTTTTATTCCAATTATTCTGTGCCGGATTTGCTGGGAAATTCAGGAACGGATACAAGCTATTATGTCGCCAGCAAGGCAGGAGGCCTGCCATATTATAACAAGGGCGGAAATCAGGCTATGGCAGCGCAGGCGCTGATGAATTGGAAGGGAGCCGCAGATGAGAGCCTGATCAGCAGCAGTATGATGGAAGCAGGATTGGATGCTAATAGTCAGGAGACAGCATATGGGAATAATGAGTTCCTTATGAGTAACTGGTATGTCATCCCTGCAACGGATTCGAGTGCGATGAAAGAAGCGATCTTAAGGTATGGATCCGTCAGCATTATGTATAATTCCAGTATGAGCTATTTTAATTATTCCACTGCTGCACAATATTGCCCGGACTCTGCAATCGTGGATCATGCAGTTACCATTATAGGCTGGAATGATTCCTACAATAAGAACAATTTTAAGACGGCTCCCGAGGGTAATGGTGCATGGCTGGTGCGTAATTCCTGGGGAACAAGCTGGGGAAATGAGGGATACTTCTGGTTGTCCTATGAAGATACCTCTCTTTATAAGTATGCATATGCATTTGAAGGAATATCAAAGGATACTTATGATAATAATTATCAGTATGATCATACTACCGGATATACGTACTATTTGCTAAACTATGCGGCAAATGTGTATACCGCTAAGGCAAATGGGGACAAAATGGAAAAACTGGATGCGGTGGGAATTTTCCTGGGGAATTCCGAAATTGAGTACAGCGTGCAGATCTATACCAATCTGACGGATTCATCAGAACCGACCAGCGGGGAGCCGGCGTTGGCGACTCCGGTGACCGGGATCTCCGGTTATGCCGGTTACTATATGATTCCGCTCTCGCAGAGCATTTATCTGGAGCCTGGAGATACTTTCTCAATTGTATTTGATCTGAATAAGGAGGGGGAACCTCCCTATGTGGGTGTGGAGGAAAGTGACAGCGAGGGGTATCGTTACAGTAAGGCCTCTTCTTCGGCAGGGGAGAGCTTTTACGGATATAAATCTGGCAGCGCAATACGCTGGAGAGATCTTTCACAAATAGGTGATGGCAATCTGAAGATCAAGGCCTATACAACAGATACGGACACAGTGGCTGTCCCCTGTCAGGGCATTGCAATAAACGCTGGAGAGCATATCATAGAGGTGGGAGAGACGATGACCTGTGAGATCAGCTTTACCCCGTCTGATACTACCAATCGAAAGCTGATCTGGAGCAGCGATGACACATCAGTTGCAGCGGTAGATGAGTACGGCACAATAACCGGGGTCAAGGCGGGAACTACTACGATCACTGCTGTCACGAAAAAGGGCGGATACAGCGCCGACTGGGAAATTGTTGTAATACAGCCGGTAACTTCGGTGAAGCTTAGCTATGGTGAGGAGGAGTATTATACAGGAGAAAGCTATGAAGCCACAGTAGAGATCGGTCCGGAGGATGCCACGGATAAGCGTCTGACCTGGAGCAGTTCAGATGCAAAGGTGGCGGAAGTGGATGAGGCCGGCAGGCTTACCGTTAAGACCGCAGGAACTGCCAGGATTACAGCGACGGCTGCCAGCGGAGTCAGTGACTCTGTTACAATAAATGCGAAAGAAGATAAAGTGCGTTCCTTTGTCAAACGGATGTATACTGTAGCCCTGGGGCGGGAAGCAGAAGCAGCTGGTCTGACGGATTGGACAAGGATGCTGAAGGAGCAGGAAATCGATGGCGCAGGTATTGCTTTTGGATTTATCTGCAGCGAAGAGTTTAAAAATCGAAAACTGAGCAACAGTGATTATGTGGATACCCTGTACAGTACATTTTTTGACAGGGCAGCAGATCAGGGTGGCAAAAATGTCTGGATGAAGCTGCTGCAGCAAGGCAGTTCCCGGGAATATGTGCTCAGCGGTTTCGTGAATTCCAGGGAATTTAGTGATCTTTGTGATAAATATGAGATTGCCCGAGGAACAATGCAGGAGGATGGCAGCAGCATCTACCGTCCTGGCGTAAGGAATTTTGTACTTCGGTTATATACTAAGGCGTTGAATCGTACCGGGGAGACTATGGGGGTGGAGGATTGGACCAACCTGATTAATACCGGGCAGATGACTCCGGAGAACGTGGCCAAGAATTTCTTCGCATCGGATGAGTTTATCGGCAGAAAGCTGAGTAATACTGACTATGTAGAGGTACTGTATCAGACTTTTATGGATCGGGCTTCGGATCAGGAAGGTAAAAATTTCTGGTTACAGCAGCTACAAGGCGGAATGTCCCGGGAACAGGTGCTGGAAGGATTTTCACAGTCGGTTGAATTCCGGAATATTATGGCGAGTTATGGACTGTAGATACATATCATCTGTTTGAGCAAATAGCAGATGAAAAGATATAAGGCGCAAACAATTATCTGGATTCTGCGCAGGTATGCCCTCTAAGAGGCATACCTGCACAGAAAGCAAGATATCTCTTTATCTATAAGCCCCTCAAAATATTTAAGTAATCCTGTCTTTGGTCTACGACGGCATATATTATGATTTCTTTTTGCTCCTCATTAATCTTGTAAAATACCAGATTTTTCTCAAGTATCAATACCTTATAGCCTTGCCTTTTCAACACTGGATAGTGTGGTTCTTTTCCTTTGAATGGATTGATACCCAAGTCTATGATATTTTGTTCCAATTCTTCCAGCTTTTGTAATGCAATAGCACTACCAAAATTTTCAGCGACATATAAGATGATTTTTCTGATCTGTACATCGGCTGTATCAGTACGAATAACTTTATACTTCAAAGTCCTGTCCCTCCCGCAGCATTTGTCTTAAATCATCAAATGTTTCGCCGATTGGCGCGACTCTTCTATTCTTTACATCATCCTCTGCTTCGGCAAGAATTTCCAACAGTTCAATTCTGGACTTCATTCGTTTATATTCCTCATATGAAAGAGAAACAGTATCACTGCGTCCATTTACTGTAATAATGACTGCTTCTTTTTCTTCTCTGCATTGTCTGGAAATCTCACTGTAATGGTTACGTAAATCAGCAGATGGGCGTATTGTTTCCTGTAATGCGTACATAGAAAATCACCTCCGTTTTCGATATAGTCATATTATAATCTAATTTGACTATATTATCAAGCATATTTTTGAGAAGAAAAAAGGCAATATCTCTGACATTTTCCAGAGAGAAGCCGTTTGCCTCCTGCTTGGCATTGTCATAGCTAGTAAAAGAACGCAAAGAATATCCTTTCTTTATAAAGCTATATTTCCGTGTCCTCCCAGGTTTCATGCCGATTCTGATGTTCCCCTCGAAAATAGCGGATGAGATTGAGAATCACATCTATCGAAAGAACAATGCCGCAGGTTGTCATGACCTGTGTCACACTGTCATGGTATAAAGACGTAAGTGCCAGTATTGCTGCAGTGGAGCATAGAACACTGACTGCAAAAAATTTTACCCTATCAATGGCAAGTACATAGTTCATAATTACTGTCAGGAAGGTGAGGGGGACGATAAATATGCAGACAGCGGGCAGATAGAGGATGGCGTCCAGGTATTTCTGCCCGAAAAGGATACCGATCACATAATTCCCCAGCAGGATCATTCCTAATGCCATAACCAGCGATGAACCGCCTCCGTACAGCAATGCCTTTGCAAAGAGTCTTCTGGTATCCTTTCCCTTATCATGTTCCTCTACAACCATTGGAAACAGTGCAGCAATTACGGCTGTGGATACATACATGGAGATCTTGCCGATTACCATGGCGGATGAGTAAGTTCCAGCCTCCTCATCGCTGAACAAGGCCTTTACCAGCAGGATATCGCCGTTGGTCAGGAGTGTGATGCAGCTCTGGGCAATGATTGTCCCTGATGCGAATCGGATGAATTCCCGGAAATCAATGCCGGAGATGCCCCGATACCGGAAAGCTGCAGCCAATGGCTGCCTGATATAAAAAGCGCAGTACAGAACCGTCAATACGGCGCCTGCGATCATGGCGCAGATGACTCCTCCGGCCCGGTAGCCCAGCAGGATCAGTCCGATACTCCCCAGCAGTTTGCAGAGTGCATTGATAATCCCCTGGATGCCGTAGGGAGAGAAAAGCTGCAGTCCCTGCAGAATACCATACATAACGGCAGCAGAAACATTGATGATGGCAACAGCTGCGCAGCCATATACCAGGTAATGGTTATCCAGATGAAGCAGGCGGGCAATGGAAGAGGCAAACAGCCCGCCTGTTATTCCAATGCCCAGCACAATTACCGTACCGCATTTCAGCAGAAATTGTATTACGGAAGCTATACAATTCTGATTGCTCATATTGTGATATAATGCAATATATCTGGCGGCAATCATGCTGATGATGCTGTTGGGAATGGAGAAATATACAATCAGCGACATCAGCGTATTGACCGTTCCATAATCGCTGACGGACAGCAGTCTGCCCGTGACAATCTGGAACAGATAGTTGCATACATTGGTACTCATCATGAATATAAAAAGGATCATGCTGTTTATTTCGAAGTTCTTCTTATATTTTTCTCCCATACAATTTCTCCTTAACTGATCCATATTATTGCTGCATGTTCAGAAATTCCACTATTACGGACAGCTGGTCGGACTGTTCTGCGTCAAACAGCAGAACAGAGCTGATTGACGCTTCCCCCGAACTGCTGTTGAGATTGCGCAGTTCTACACCTGCTCTCTCGGTCGTGTTATTAAAAGAATACACGGCAATGCGGTCTGTTTTTTGCAGGACATCTACAGGAATCTGTTCCTCGCCGTTTGCATAGGTAACATCACAGATTGTGCGCTCCAGATTTTCGCCGAACACATATAAAAGATATTCGCCCTCGGGGAGAGTCATATAAGGGCCGTATTGTCGGCAGCCGGGAGGAAGGATTATTTGATTGCCGCAGGACGCGACCGGTGTTGTATAAAACAGGCGAGAGGCCGGATACACGGCTGCGGGAGAAAGGCTTAGCCAGGAATCGGCATAGCGTTCCTTTTCTGCTCCCAGCTTTTCCGTAAGCACTGCAGCATAGCCGGTCAGGTTACAGAATGCTTTCTGACCGTCTTCAGACCAGATGACATCAGCACCCTGAAGCGAATTCATAGCAGCGAGAATATTTTCCCATTCCTCTGCAGCATATCCTCTGGAATCCAGATAAATTCCCTGAAAACCGCAGCAAACAATAACATCTACAGCAGTTTGAAAAGGCAGACCATACAAAATATTTACCCATTGATCCGTTTGCCCGCCCACCGAATACATATGAAGCCATTTTGTTGTCTGTGCATGCAGGTAGGGCTTGTACAGTTCATAATCCCTAAGATTATAAAGGGAGGTAGTTCCCATGGGAAGTATCGGCAGTTCAAAGACAGATGCGCCCTCGGGCATGATATCCTCTATCCTCCGGATAAACTCCTCATCCTGCAGATATTCTTCCTTGGTTGTTTCATAGGCATATACATTTTGCGGGGTTGTCTGATCCCATACGGCAAAAAAAGCGGTTATAATAAGCAGACTGCAGCAAACGGGCCGGGAAATTTTTTTGCGGTTAAAGAGAACCATTATCTTCTCCGCAGATACGGCAAATACAATTGTACAGAGCATGGCAATATATATGCACATTCTGTTATAGCATCTCAACATAGGAAATATCAGTCCGATCATTGAACTGCCGCCGCCGATGGTAGAGACCAGTAAAAAAGCAAGAATAAAGCCGCCGCATATTTCTACTCTCCGGTCTCCGTTTTTCCTTGTCAGAAAGGAAATTAATGCTGCACAGAAGCAGACAGAAAGAATCAATCCCAAGGAAATCCAGGTTTCCTCGCTGGTTCCGGCCTGTACCATTTCATCATAATATTCCCGCAGATTAGACAGAAAGGAAAGCCGATGATTCTGAACAGGCAGCAGCAGATTGATAATCTTCAGACTGTAAAACTCAATACTTGCTACAGTACGCTGACTTTGCATATATGCAGCAGCAGCATCGGTAGTTTTAAAAATGGCTTCCAGATTGATGATCAGGGTAGTTGCAGCAATGATTGCAAGATAAACAATCCCCTCAATGACTTTTTTCAGCTGCCGGTGATATAGCCGATAAAGGACGGCAAAGATAATACCGATTGCCGCAAAAAAGGAGTAGTAAGTCTGCTGCAGCCCGATAATCCAGGAAAAGACACCAAATACAACATAAGCATAGCGTATTTTCCCGGCAATCTTTCTGGAAAAGCGAGCTGCCAGGAGCGATTCGTCTGTCAGCCAAAGCATGATGAGAACCGTTATCGGTCCTGTATAATAGAAAGACAGATAGAGATGGATTTCTCCCCTCATCATGTGATACTGCAAAAAGGTATAGATAATAGCCGAAGCGAAGCTGATTATCCCGGAGAAATTCAGACAGCGCATGCAATATACAGTGTTAAGTCCGACCATGATAAAACTCAGTAAATAAAGTGTATTCAGGCATGATCCGTAGGAGGATGAAAGAGAGGAACAGATTATTTCCAATACTAAAATAACTCTGTCCACTCCGAACTCTGCCTTTCTGTTAAAAAAGAAAGGGATGGACACATCCGTTAGCTTCCAGGAGAAGCCATTTTGCACATAATACTTTAGCATTGTGCTTGCCCCTAATACATCTGTACCCAGATCGGTTCCGTAATCAAAGGGAATACGCCAATCCGCTCTCCATACTTCCAGCACGATGTACCAGATCAGAACGATCGCCGATAAAGTTATCAGGTATAACAAGACCTCTTTAATCAGTTTGTTTTTTCTCATTTATGTCCTTCCTAACTGCTAAATGTTTTCACTGATAGAAATAAATGCCTCGTTAATAAGGATTTTCTTTCGTGAGTTATTTTCTACCTGAATACGGATTTCTCCGATTTCTTCATTTTGAATCTGCAGTAACAGCAGTTTGCGGGAAGTCCAGACTGTCTCGTAGTCAATAGGACTGTTATTCAGAAACACATTTGTGGATGCTTCAGAAAGATTGTCGCCATGTATGTATAACAGTTTGCATCCATTTTCTTGAACAGAACTGTTCATTTCAATATAATTGTTTTGAGTAATCGCCAGATCATCAGAATAGGAGATATCCTGGGAATTATACAGAAACTCCTTTCTGTTGTTTTCCCGCACCATAACCAGACCGGAAATCTGCAGATCCTGTTCCGCAGATCGGTTCAAAAGAGTGAGGTCGGATTTCTTTGATTCTGCTGAATTGATGCAGAACCTGATTTCTGCGTATTCTGTTTCGCCTTCATTGCTTATTGTATAATCAAGGGGAAAAGTGGATTCATTAGTATCTATATAGAGATCCAGATTCCAGAGATTATTTCCATATATTCTGATCCGATAGTATCCTACCTTGTTTGCCAGAAGAGAGTAGGTGAGGGATCCGCCTTCTTCTACTGTGATACCATTATCCGTGCATATATAGTCTGTACCATCGGTAAAATCCGTGCTATTAAACCGAATGGGAGGAACACTTAAATCAAAATCATATAATAATATCCGGTGGTTCTGAGACTGGAATATCTGAACCGGGTTACCCAGATAATTTAAAATATAGGCTTCGTCATAGCCGCCGTCCTGCCCATATTCTCCTTCTTCTATTGCGGTGACAATAAAGTTGGGAGACAGATTCTCCAGCTGTAAGGAACTCTGCCCCACGAAATATTCAGAAAAGGGATCCCCAATAATAACTCCCTCGAGTTCCACCTGGTTGTTGGAAATTACATTAGTGGAATTGGCACTCCAATAAGGAGCAAGTCCGTATATTAAATTGTTATTTAGCAGAACATCAGCCAGATCACTATATACGGAATAAACCGGTCGGAAAGTAAGGGACTGAAAATTAAGCAGTATTACAAAGAGGATAAATGCCGTAAATTCGTGAATTCTGCAAATCGTCAGACCACCGTGCTTCCACAGGATTTTTCCTTTGCTTGTAATGTCGTCATACAGGCTGCGGGAGATGATTACACCCAAAAAGGGGATGAACGAATTGAGATATCTGGTATGCACATCGCTTGATGTAGTGTCGGCAAAAATAAAAACTACCGATAAAACAATGATGCTGTAACTCAGACAGGTATCAATAAAAGGGATGTCCTTCTCTTTGTAACAAAATGCCCATATACAGTTGATTAAACATTTATAAAAGCCATATAAAAGTAAGAGGATCTTGCTCACGCATTTTACGGCGTCTAAGGAGAGCATACTTATTCCCTGGAAATTTGCACCGAATAATTCCAATATACCTGTAATATAAAGATTAGTATTACGCCCTAATTCATTCAGAGTAATAAAGTTGGTACCGAAATAAGCATCAGAAACCAAATCCATATTTTTGTTCCGTATCGCAATGCCATATAGTATGATTCCGGTCAACGAACAGACTGCAAGAATGATGATCGAAATAAGCGTTGTCCTTTTGTCTTTCTTCAGGAGATATTGGGAATAAAAAGATATTGCCAGCGGCACAATGCCTATGCATAAAAAAATAAAATCCTTTGGCATAAACCCCAGAATGCAGAGCAGCCCAATAACAAACAGATATAGCTTTCCGGTTCCTTTCGTGATTATTCGATCGGCAACCAGCAGAAGCAGTAAAGTAATAATTACAGAGGTACTGTGATAACGCCAATAGTAAGAGGCTTTCGGGGTTATCATAACTGAAACAGCAAGATAGCATAAAATTCTGAAAATCAGATCTTTTCGGTTTTCGCTTTTTTTGCAGATCAATACCAGGCTGAGGAAGGAAATAATGGTAACACTGACAGCACAGGCAAAATATATTGAATAATCCGATAATCCAAATATCAGGTAGGTAAAAAAATTGATCAGGCGAAAAATGGATAAATCGCCGCTGAAGGAATATGTTTCCCCATATTGCAGTGCTCTTTCAAACAGGTACGGCAATGCTGCATCATCAGAGTTTATCGGATATTTCAGAGAAATACTCAGATAATATATAAAAATTATTGCAATCAAAAGCACACTTAAAAAAAGGCGCTTCATTTTTTTCTTGTTCATACAGATATCAAGCCCCTTCGCTCTTAGCATATTATTTTTAATTAGCATTTATAATTGACAAAAATAAACATCCGCTGCAGGATCATACCAACCAGGTTATTTACAAAAGATGGCATATTCCGATAAAAAAACAACTGCAGCTTATAGGGAAATGGCAGTGTATACACTTCCTGCCGATCAGTACACCAGGGTGATAATTGATAAAATCTGTCATATTGACTCTTCAAAGGATGCTGACTGTTACTGTACCATGGCCTTATAAACGTTTTCCCGCAAAAATGATAAACGATCGGATCAATTTTTGCTTCTTCATACGCTGCTGCATCGTACCAGTAATCCGGGCGCAGGCCATAGACTTTCAGTATTCCCTTATAGGTATACAGGAACTCCTGGGACAGGAGATTATATTTCATGTCTATCGAATAGATTTCATCTGCCAATACAACATTCAGAAAATCCTGGTCCACTAACGGATAGTCCGATCTAATCTCTGTTATATGCTTCCAGATTTTTTCCATACATTTATGCGTATCCCATTTCTGCAAATCCATTACCATAACTCCGGAATTGTAGTACGGCTTATCCAGAGGATAATTAATATATTTCTTATATTCATTCCTGATACAGTCTATAGACATACCTACAGAACAGTTTCCCATATCCGTAAGAAAAAGCGGCTCAATATTTCCGTTAATCATTGTATCACAGTCAAAATAGAGGATTCTGGTAACTGAAGGCGACAGAATATCATGTGCAAATAATCGGGAATAGGCAGTCATCCCGATATTAATGGTACAGCCGTAACCGGTAACTCCCTGCCGTTTTAACTCACTTAGTTTTGTTCTTACATCATAAAAGTGAATCTGCCTGCCATATTTTGTCGCTATGGAATGGAGTTTATCTTTGTTTTCGGCACTGATTCCATCGTCAAAAATATGTATTATCAGTTCGGAGACCGTTTTGTTGTTTTCCAATAATGAAAGAATTGAAATACCGGCCAATTTTGCATAATTGTTATCGGCCGCATAGGCAATATGCACAGCATGATCCATTATCTGATAACCTCCCGTCTGAGTCTCTGTAGGGCATTCTTTCATTGCTTCCAGTTATCTCTGCTTGCTGCTTCTTTTTTGAATAAGCCTTTAATGGTACCCCAGCCGTAGATCCACAGAGTAATCCAGCAGGCTACGGGATGAAAGGCCCAGGCAGCAATATCCTTTTGCCTGCTGAAACCAATCACAGATTGTATGATCAGAGGAACAACCGTTATGCAGCAAAGGGCAAACAAAATAATTTTTTTCTTGCCGATTTTTCCCCAGGGATACTTTCTTCCTTTCGCATCACTGAAGTACAGAAAATCCTTGATTCTTCTGTTTTGTTTGCGGCAAAAGGTCTTCACATCTGAGCAAAAGAGATGCACGATCCCGGTTTTAACTTTAGCAACACGCAGTTCCGGATTCTTCAAAAAGAGTTCCCACAGTACGTCAATATCAAACAGATAGTCACCTTCAAAATTTTCGTTAAGTTCTCTGGTACGCATTAGAAAACCGTTGGCACCTATTGTAGGAATCATGTCTGCACGGAATCTAACAGCGAGATAATCTCCGCAGTCCGTTTCCTCCCGTTTTACTTCTGTCCATTTATTAGTTACTCTGCAGTATCGGTCATAATTTCCCGTAAACATACAAAGAGGATCATTCATACCGATCAGTGCGCAGTAACGGTTAATCACATTATCCGTCCTGCGGTAGGTATAAGCAATAGGTTCACTTGCGACAACCAGATCCTCTTCAAAGGGCAGCATCATGCGTTCAAGCCAGTTATCTGCCGGAATGATATTGTCAGAATCAAGCAGACAGATAATTCCATTTGCAGCCTTTCTGACGCCTACCGCTTTCCCGGCCTCAGCTGTTTTTAATGGATTTTCATATAGAGAAACCCGAATATCCAGCTTTTCGGCATATTCACGGATGGTTTCTATGGTTCCGTCCTGTGATCCGCCGTCGGCAAATACGATTTCAATCAGCTCATGCGGATATGTCTGGCTGATAATTGCCTCCATATACAGTTCGAGTGTGCGCATGGAATTGAAGGTCGGAGTCACGATAGACACACTTTTCTTACTCATTCATTTTCTCCTTGTTGCTTTCCGCATATTTTTTTCTCATCAAATCCTGCCAGCAGGCGATATATGAAGCTGTATCCCTTGAAGCTGCAGTCATTGCCGATCAGATCCATCAGCAAATGTATGCCGTAGCCCATGGTAAAGGAGAGACTGTTTATAGCATTCGGACTTCCGTGCTGCCAGAGCAGAATCCATATAAGCCCCATCCCCAGCAGATATTCATATCCATGGAACACGATTCCCAGCGTTCCCTTTACAGAGAAATACTTTCCACTCATAAACTCCTGAAAGTCAGGCTTTTTCGTATACTTTAAGCAATATACACCATATTCAATTAAATGGTCGGTATCGCTGACCACATTGGCAATGCCGCACAGCACGGCGGCGTCAATTCTTTCTGTCGCCGCCAATACTGCTCCGCCCATAACTATTCCGCTGATCAGATGTGCTGTAGGTCTCATTATTTTTTAAAGTCAAGCAGATGTCCCATAACCTGCTTTGCCGCCCTTCCGAAGAATTTGATATCTGCCCAGCTTCTGATTCCGATGATTCTCCGAAATAAAAATTCCGGGCTGAAAGCAACTTTATATACCGATTGAACGGCTTCTTTAATTTTTTCGCTGCCCATAGGCGTTTTCATTACAGGCATTCTCTGATCGAAATCCTCATAGTTTTCAGTGAGCAGCCAGCCATTTTGTTTACATTCCTGATACAGCGGCGTACCGGGGTAGGGTATCAGCACCGTTGCCTGTAAGGTGTGTGCCCATCCCTTCTTTAAGATGGTGCGTCCTAGACATACAGTATTGTTTACCTCCTCCTCATTTTCCCACGGGTAACCGAACATAATTGTGATATGAGGGGAGAGGCCTGCTTTTTTGGCCATACGGCAGCTTTCTATCATATCCTCTATCTTTTCGCCCTTGACAATTCGATCCAGAGTTGTCTGGTTAGCACTTTCCAGGCCAAAGAGCACGAAGCGGAAGCCGGCCTCCTTCATGAGTTTGTAATCCTCAAAGGTCAGGGCACAGAAACGCATATTGCAGTCCAGAATAACCTTTTTATTATAGCCTCTGTCGATCATACCCTTACAGAAGGTCCGCAGCCATTCCCCGATGGGAAAGGCTCCTGAATCATCCATAATCTCTTTTACTCCGTATCTTTCAATCAGCATGCCTATTTCATCCAGTAGTTTTTCCGGTGTTCTCGTCAGATACTGTGGGTACAGAGTGGTCCAGCTGCAGAAGGTGCATTTGTGGTGCCAGCAATCTCTGGCAGCCATGGTATAGGTCCCCGGCAGTTTGGAATAATTACCGTTCTTTTCGCTATAAAGCTTCCATTTGGTCAGGTCTCTGTCGATCATGGGCAGTTCATTGAGATCCTGATTCAGAATAAAGGCTCCGGTATTCCTGATTTCACCGTTTTCCCGGTAATAGATGCCGGGCTGTAGCTTAGCGACATCCGGTGATGTCTTATTTTCCTGCAGTGCTTCACATAGATCGGCAAGCAGAAAATCGTAATTACCTCCTGTAAGTACATAGTCAACGGGACAGTTTTCCATGGTTTCTTCCGGAAATGCCGTCACATGGTCACCTACCATGACCAGAATAGTATCCGGTTTCAGGGCCTTATACTTTCTGACCAGTTCCCAGTGCATTTTTACAACAGGAGTTTTCGTCTCCAGCATCATTACATCGATATTTTCCCTGGCAAAAAAAGTATCAAACTGCTCTGCGGTCCATTCTTCCGCAATGGCGTCATTCCAAAGAACATCAAAGCCTTTGCTCTGCAATAGAGTGGCGGCATATGCCGGTACCATGGGATAGATATAGGTAGGGCTGTTAAACCACTGAAACTGTCTATTCTGTCCCAAGAGGGCAACGCCTTTCTCGTTTTCCAAAGGCGGATATGCAATTGATATTTTCATAAGCTTTCCTTTCTATGTTATTAGCGGATCAGTTCCTTTGAAAACAGACCTCTGATAAATCCGATTCCATAGCCTACATGTGTCAGAAAGACCCCGGCAATAGCCAGCAGCCATACCCGTATGTCTTTGAAATCAGCAGTGCTTATGACCAGTAGGGTCAGATAAAGTATCAGCACCGCAAAATAGACATACCAGAGCGGTGAAAACAGACAGGCCAGAAAAGGCCCGGCAAAAAGGCCCAATGTAAACAGGCTTGGAATAAAGTATACGAGCTTTCTTGAGGTTTCAGGCAGTACCTTGGCAAAATATCCCCGGTGAAGAGCATAATTATTCGATTGCTTCAGATGCTGCCGAAACAGTTTTCTCCTGTGATGGTACACCAGCACCTGAGGGTCATATATAATCCGTTTATGCGCCGCTTTTATGATATCCAGACAGAGCTTGGTGTCTTCTCCCGGATAAAAGCTGGAGTCATATCCGCCGATCTGTTCGAATACGTCTTTTCGGACAATGAGATTGACGGAAGGCAGATCCTCAGCATCCATAAGCTTCCCGGGAACATAGCGGTAGGTATATCCGCCGCTGCATAAAAAGGATTCATAAACCTTGCCGGAAGCCTGACGCAGTATACCGTCATTTTCCGCCGTCACAGCGGGGCCTCCCACAGCGCCCACATCAGGATCTTCAAAGTGAAGCACGGCATTTTTCAGCCAGTCCTGTCTGGGATAAGCGTCATCATCAATAAAGGCCAGAATTTCACCCTCTGCATACTTAAGCGCAAGATCCCGCTTCTCGGCAGGCCCCACTTTGCCGCTGGGGATGATTCTGGTTTTAGGAAATGTCTCTGAAGAAGCCTCATCCGGAAAAATTAAAATCTCATAATTGGCATAATCTAACTGCAGATGGTATGGGATAGCTTCACGGATGTAATCATTTATCTCTCGTACAGGTATGATGATAGATACCTTCTTCATGTCCATTCCCCTTTCGCCACAGCGCCGTTGTCATACAGCCTTTTGATTTTCAGCCAGTAAAATATGGAAAGTGTATCCTTTGCCATGCGCAGGATATCCCTGAGTCTGATTCTGCCGAATGCATCCTGCCGGGTGTATTTCAGGGTGATCGGCTGTTCAATGATCCGGTAGCCGAATCTGGCGGCAATGGCAAGGATTTCAATGTCGTATGCATATCCGCTGGTTCGAACCATGCCGATGATATTTTTTATGACTTCGCTCCGAAAGAGCTTAATTCCGGTCTGTGTGTCCTTTACATTTAGGCGAAATAGAAGTTTCAGCACGATAAAATAGCATATACTCACAAATTTGCGCAGGGCAGGGTATTCCAGCCGGGATTCCCTGTGCATCTTAGAGCCGATGACAATATCCGCTGACTGCCTGTCCATCTCCTCCAGATATGACTTCAAATGGGAGGGACTGATGTCCAGATCTGCATCCAGGAAAGCAATATAATCGCCGGCGGCGGCATGTACCCCGGCCTTGATGGCATTTCCCTTTCCTCTGTTCTGTTCATAAGTCACGGGCCGAATGTGTTCATCCTCAGCTGCAGCCCGGGTAATCTCAGCCAATGTGTGGTCGCTGCTGCCGTCGTTGACCGCAATCAGTTCATATTCACCGCAAAATTCCCGCAGGCATGAACTTACCGTCCTCAGGTTCTCATATATTCGTTCCCCCTCGTTATAGGCGGGCAAAACGACTGACAATTTTTGATTTTTCTCCATCTTGTACCTCCGCAGGTTATTCCCTTCCAAATTCCCACATGGCTGCACGGTAGGCTTCCGGCAGCCCCAGATCAAAGGATCTGCCGTTGGGCTTATAGCCGTATATACCGAATTTTTCTCTAACCTGTTCCAGAGCGTCAGTCAGCTGAAATTCTCCTCCTGTCAGCCGGTCGTTCCGAATATTATCCTCCAGCTCTGCAAACACTGCCGGTGTAAGTACATATTGCCCAAATACGGCATAATACTGTTCTTTCTTTCTGGAGTTTATTACCTTCAGGTATTCTTCTGCGTAGGCCATGGTGGGTTTCTCACACATCTGATCCACTTTCAGCAAAGTCTCTTCCTCGTTGTCCCATTGCCCGTGCAGGATGCCGTAATGCATGACATCCTCCTTCGGAATCTCATGGATTCCCACCAGGGTTTTCCCACATTGCTCAAAGGCCTGTATTATCTGCCGGGAGCAGTTCTCTTTGGAAAAGGACTGGTAGACCATATCCCCAAGCAGCAGCAGTACCGGTTCATCTGCCGCAAAGTCCCGGCATTGGTATACTGCATGCCCAAAACCGAGGCGTTCCCGCTGGTAAACGTAGGTGAGTTTCTTTCCCAAATGAAGGATCCGGTCTTCCATTGCCTGACGCTCTTCATTCAGCTTCTCTCTGTGCGCATCAGGCAGCGGTTGGAAGAAATGCTCGTATCGATCCCGCTCCTCCTCGCCGATCACCAGACATACCTGCTCAATACCTGCCTCCTCCAGCTGTTCCAGAAGTATCAGTATGGCGGGCTTAATATTTCCGTCCCGATCTACCAGGGGCATGAAATCCTTTTTGATTTCCTTGGTGGCAGGGTATAGTCTGGTGCCGAAGCCTGCTACAGGGATGATGGCTTTCTTTACAGACTGTCCGGGCTTCAGCGTCAGGGTAAAAGAGCGCATGCTGTGTTTGTCACGCAGATATTCTATCAGCGCATCTCTGCTGGAAGCGTCCCTGCAGAGAAACTGTGCCGTACCGTCTCCCTGGGAGCCGACACCCTTGGCTCCATAAATCCATTTTCTGATGGCAGGATCCTCCAGCACACTATGTAATACGGGCGCACGCAGTTCTCCGATGCTGGCCGGCGCTACCTTTTTGTCAAAGATATGTTGAGCTTCATCCATTAACTGCCCCAGAGCGGGTGCGTCCCCCTCTGTCAGATATTTCTCTGCCCGCCGGATGATCTCCCGATTGTCCCGGCCAAGGGCCTCGTGGACCTTCTGCTCCTTCTCATTGGCGGCGAAAGGATAGCATTTATTCAGATCCGAGAGAATCCGCAGGGTATCCTTGTGGGAATTCAGATCTGTAATCGCCCAATAAAAGGTGGTACCGATCTCCAACTGCCGGGAGTTTACTTCTACACCGTCAAACTCCATCAGAACCGGTTTGACTCCATAGGCACATGCCTGATCAAGTCTTCCGCATCGGGATGGAGTTTTCTGCTCTCCTCGGAAAGCAACCTGCATTTCCCCTTTGGTATTCATCTTCAGCCGATACATCTGATTAAAAGCCCTGGCTACCAATACACAGATTGCCGCAGAGGAGGAAAGGCCGCTCTGAATCGGCAGGTCCATTTCGGTAATGGAAATTTTCAATCCTCCCACCGTATAATTATCATTTACATAAGAAGCCACTCCGGCTACATAGGAGAAAAACCCTCCTTTTCTGGCAACTGCCAGAAGGCTGTCGGTATCCATCTCCGCTTCAAAGCTGTCATCATGAAAAATGGGAAGGGCACTTTCTACAATAAATTTATCTGATGCTTCCACGGTGGCATAGATGCCTTCCTCAATGCCGGTCACAATGGCATATCCCGGCACTACCTCAGCATTTACCATCCGGTGCATTCCTGCCCAGTCGCTGTGCTCCCCGAACAGGCACAGCCGCCCCGGTACAAAGAGATGCAATACCTTTT
>CAZFYD010000003.1:31435-55544 GCA_964523315.1 uncultured Acetatifactor sp. | reverse complement strand
ACGGGAATGATCGTGATTGGACAGCTCGTTCATCGCCACCTGCCAGCTGGGCATAGACAGATTGGAGGTGTGGTGCTTCATGGCTCCCCAGAAGCTGTCCGCATTCCCCAGCAGATCCTCCCGGAAATCATCGCTGTGCTTCTCCATACCGGTCAGAAACCAGGTCACAGGCTCCATAAACGCATCATAGTTCATGACCGTATCCCATTCATTGCCCTGCAGCCACTCCCTGGTGTTGCCGTAATGCTCCGCCAGAATGATGGCATTGGGGTTGGCTTCCTTCACCACCCGGCGAAATTCCTGCCAGAAATGATGATTGAACTCCGGGCTGTGACCCAGATCCGCCGCCACATCCAGGCGCCAGCCATCCGCATTGTAGGGGGCGGATACCCACTTGGCGGCAATATGCAGCACATAGTCAAACAGCGCTTTGGAGCCTTCATAATTCAGCTTCGGCAGGGTTTCATGTCCCCACCAGCCCTCATAATCCCTGTTATAGGGCCAGTTATCGCCGTGAAAATCAAAATAGTCCTTATATGGACTGTCCCCGGACACATGGGCGCCCTTCTCATACCCCTCTGCATACTCGTAGATCCGCTCCCGGTCCATCCACTTATTGAAGGAGCCGCAGTGATTGAATACGCCGTCCAGGATCACCCTCATCCCCCGGCGGTGGGCCTCCTCCACCACCCGGATGAACAGCCGGTTGCTGGCCTCCAGATTAGCCCTGTTGGTAACACGATCGATATATCTGCTGGCATGGCTGTTGTCCTTATCCCCGGGAGTCAGCAGATTCCCTTGATCGCTGACGATCCGGCCGAAGTGGGGATCAATATAGTCATAGTCCTGAATATCATATTTATGGTTGGACGGGGATACAAACAGAGGATTAAAATAGATCACCTCCACCCCCAGATCCTCCAGATAGTCCATTTTATCCAGCACGCCCTGCAAATCGCCGCCGTAGAACTCCCTGACATCCATCTGCGCCGGATAGCGGTTCCAGTCATCAACATGGTGTACATGCTCGCCGATATAGCTGTACTCATCCGTCAGCACATCATTGGAAGGGTCACCGTTGCAGAACCGGTCCACATAGATCTGATACATAACGGCCCCCTTGGCCCAGGCCGGCGTCTTAAAGCCCGGCAGTATCACAAAATCATAGTATTCATTGGCTTCCCTGGCCAGGCCCCTCACATCATAAATACCAGAAATTCTGCCTGTGATCACCTCAAAATGATAGGTAACCTTTTCATTTTCCAGCTGCAGCTCATGCGCATAGTAATCAAAGATCCCATCGGATTCCACACGGTTCATCAGAAAACGCTGTCCCTTATGAATAAAAAACACTCTGTCAACATTATGCCTGGCCGTTCTGAAGCGTATTGTCACTTTATCATAGGGCGCCGGCTCCGAGGGACTTACATAATCCTCGGTGGTATCGGAAAAAAGCCCTCTTTTGTTAAAGACAGGACGCATCGTTGCGATGTACAGCTGGTTCTCCTCTACTTTGCGTATATGCTCTATATCCATGATCCTACCTCTCAATCTACACAGTGCGCGCTACTTTATTCCCGCGAGCAATGAGGAAAATAGCCATGCTTGCATGGATATTTGACGAATGCCGCGAGGGTCAAATACCCCGCTGCTCTGCAGCGTTGCAAGCTTGATACCCCGTTGCTTGCAGCGGGGTCTTTAATTTTTAGTAAAAAAGACAGCCGGGTAGCTGTCCTTTTTAGAGAAGGTATTTCTTTCTTATGGGGTATAGCAAAAAACTATATAATGTATTGGGGGGTTACGTATATTATGATAGCATGCACCTCTCATTTTGCCTAGTCTCATTTTTCACAAATATTACAAATTTTCATATTCGTTTTTGTGCATTTTTACCATCTATGCTGTCTGAAATAACGCCTCAAACTCTTCCTGACCGATCTTCTCCTTC
This sequence comes from uncultured Acetatifactor sp., assembly GCA_964523315.1. Classification (GTDB taxonomy): domain Bacteria; phylum Bacillota; class Clostridia; order Lachnospirales; family Lachnospiraceae; genus Acetatifactor. The sequence continues at coordinate 53,596 of CAZFYD010000003.1, read as the reverse complement.
TCAAGCAAAAGCTTTGCACAGCTGTGCAGAACATTCTCATGCTCCAGGATCAGCGCCTTGGCCCTGGTATAGCACTCGTCAATAATCGCCTTGACCTCCCTGTCGATCTCACCGGAAATAGCTTCACTGTGACTCTTGGCATGAGCCAGATCCCGGCCGATAAACACCTCGTCATCGTCATCATCATAGCAGACCACACCGATATTATCAGACATTCCGTAACGGGTCACCATACGGCGGGCCTCCTTGGTAGCCTTTTTGATGTCGCTGGAAGCACCTGTGGTAATATCCTTAAAGATGATCTCCTCGGCGATCCGGCCACCCAGGGATACCATGATATCCTGCAGCATCCTGCCCTTGGTCAGGAACATCTCATCCTTTTCCGGCAGAGGCATGGTATAGCCCGCTGCCCCCAGCCCTGTGGGGATAATGGATACTGAATGCACCGGTCCCACATCGGGCAGCACATGGAACAGGATCGCATGCCCCGCCTCGTGATAAGCGGTGATCTTCTTCTCATTATCGGAAATGATACGGCTCTTTTTCTCTGCACCGATGCCCACCTTGACAAAGGCCGCCTCGATATCCTCCTGCTGCACGTAGGCTCTGTCCTGTTTCGCCGCATGGATGGCGGCCTCGTTCATCAGGTTCTCCAGATCTGCGCCGGAGAAGCCCGCTGTAGTCTGTGCCACTCTCTTCAAATCCACATTTTCCGCCAGAGCCTTATTGCGGGCATGCACCTGCAGGATCTCCTCTCTCCCCCGCACGTCCGGCCTGCCCACGGCCACCTTGCGGTCAAAACGGCCCGGACGCAGGATCGCAGGATCCAGAATATCCACACGGTTGGTAGCCGCCATCACAATGATTCCCTCGTTGACGCCAAAGCCGTCCATCTCCACCAGCAGCTGGTTCAGAGTCTGCTCTCTCTCGTCATGGCCGCCGCCCATACCGGTGCCGCGCATACGGGCTACCGCATCAATCTCATCAATAAACACGATACAGGGAGCATTCTTTTTAGCATCGGTAAACAGATCCCTGACACGGCTGGCGCCTACGCCCACAAACATCTCCACAAAATCCGAGCCGGAAATGCTGAAAAAGGGCACGCACGCCTCTCCTGCCACCGCCTTGGCCAACAGGGTCTTACCGGTACCGGGAGGGCCCTCCAGGAGCACGCCCTTGGGAATCCGGGCGCCCAGCCTGGTATATTTGGAAGGATTTTTCAGAAAATCCACGATTTCCTCCAGCTCCTCCTTTTCCTCTTTCAGACCCGCAACCATGCCGAAATTGGTCTTGTTTTCTCCCGCAAACAGACGCACCGCCCTGTGCCTGCCGAAATTCATCATCTTGCTGTTGCCGCCTCCGGCTGCGTTCTGGGCATTCATCATCATAAAAAAGAAGATAAACATCGCCACAATGACAAGCAGAGGCAGAATAGTAGTCAGGAACAGACTTTCCCGCTCAATATCCTCCACGGTAGGTTCATAACCGTGTTCTCTTGTGAGGGCTTCTATCTCCCGGATATCCGTAGCATACAGCTCCCTTACCGAATCCTCGAATACGACCTTGGCATAGCCGGTGGGCGTTTCCCGGTTTGGGGAGATAATAACCTCCTTAACGGCTCCGCTGTCCAGATCCCGGATAAAATCCGCCTGGGTATAATCATTTTCCTGCTTTCTCAGAAAGGCCATGATCACAAACATAATCAGCAGGAATGCAATTAATAAAAAGTAGGAATTAAAATATCTGTTATTTTGTTTCAATGGTTGCCTCCTGAACACTATTCGAACTTTAATATACCGATATAGGGCAGATTGCGGTATCTCTGGTCATAATCCAGGCCGTAGCCCACCACAAACTCATCGGGGATCTGAAAACCGGTGTAATCCGCTTTCACATCAATGACTCTGCGTTCCGGCTTATCCAGAAGCGTACACAGGCGCAGGGACTCAGGTCCCCGGTCCTGCAGCATTTCCAGCAGATAACTCAGAGTCCTGCCGGAGTCAACAATATCCTCCACCACCAATACGTTCTTCCCCTTGATGGAATCATCCAGATCCTTCACGATCCTGACCACACCGCTTGATTTGGTATCGCTGCCATAGCTGGATACGGACATAAAGTCCAGGGATACCGGCACGCTGATGCGCTTTGCCAGCTCACATAAAAAGAAGCTGCCGCCCTTCAGCACACAGATCAGATGTACCTGCTTGCCCTGATAATCCCGGCTGATCTGCTCTCCGATCGCCTGGATCCTTGCATCTACTTCCTCCTCTGTCAATAATACTTCTACATGCTCTGCCATATGAACTCCTTTCGTATCTTTATCTCTCTGCGCAGATCTGCACATCATTTATCCCTGCTCCTGCAGCCGGATCAGATATACCTCTCTCCAATGCCGCAGGAATATATTGTACCTCCAGGATACGCAGCGTATCTCCGCTGACCTTGCAGGATTCACAAATCCGGCCGCCCTTCACCCAGAGAATATGATTTCCCTGAGCCAGCATGGGTATGCATTCCCGCTCCCTCCGCGGCACCTTTTCATCGATCAGCAGGCTTTTGATCGTTTTGCGCCCATAGCCGGATGGAGTACGGATCTCCAGATAATCCCCCGTTCTTCGGGTCCTCCATTCCAGCAGTTTCTCTATTTTATCATAATCCAGCCATTTCGTATACTGATTTATCGCAAATTTCAGATTTTTTTTATCATTATCTATTTCAGAAACTACGTCTTCCCGGAAAAGATCACACAGCCTTTCAGACAAAAAAGCTTTCACATCACCTTCTCCAAGATACCTCAGCCGCAGCATGCCGCCCGGCACCTGACAGGCAACGGCCTCTCCCGGCTGCCGCGGCACCGAAAGCTGTACTGCAAACTGCCCGGCACCGTCCCGGGGATCCGGCGGTCTATGCCCCTTTGCCTTCTGACACTCCAGCACCACCATGTCATAGCTGCGTCCGGCACTGATCCCCCGGGGTAAATGGATCCTGCGATTACCCGGCTGTCTGCACAGCTCCAGCACCTGTTCCACCTGTCGGCTGCCCATATCCTTATGAGCCGGGGACAATTCTTTCAGCAGAGACAGGATCAGGCCTTTCTGAATGGCAGGATGCAATGTTCCAAACGCATCACAGCGAATAATCTGCTGCTGCGGTTTGTCCTCCTGATTCTGCAGGGCACCGCCGCCTCCTGCTTCGTAAACGGATTCTCCTCCCCGATCCTCTGCGACACAGCTTTCCCTGGCCTGACGGATCTGGCCCTCCATATAATCCCCGATCTCGATGAAAATATCTGCCGCACGGCACAGATGCTCCGCCGCTTTGCTGCAGATTTCCTGTTCCGCATAGGACAGAATATGATGCCGGATCCGGTTGCGGGTATAGGCATCTGTCCCATTGGTGCTGTCCTGACAGAAACGGACCTGCCGCCGTTTCAGGTAGGCTTCGATATCATTTCTCTCCAGCCCCAGCAGCGGCCGCACGATCCTCCCCCGCACCGGCCGAATACTTCCCATACCCGTCAGTCCGGTCCCCCGAAACAGGTGGAACAACAAAGTCTCCGCCCGGTCGCCTGCATTATGAGCCACCGCAATCTTCCGAGCCCGCCGCCGCTCCAGCTCCCGGAAAAAGGCCGCATAACGGACCTCCCGCCCCGCTTCCTCGGCGGAACAGGCCCGCTCACGGGCGTACGCCTGCACATCCGTCTCCACCAAAGTAAAGGGCACCTCCAGCTGCCTACACAGTTCTTCCACATAGGCGGCGTCCCGGGCCGCATCAGGCCGGATTCCATGATTGATATGCACAACATAAAGACTAATCTCCAGCTCCTGACGCAGCTCCTGTAACGCAAACAAGAGGCAAACAGAGTCTGCCCCTCCGGATACTCCCAGCACCACCCCGTCCCCCGGGGCAAACAGCTGATGCGCCCTACAATATGCCATTACACGCTGTTCCAGCTCATCATATTGCTTATTCATATTCCTATGATAGCCGCTTTTTACGGGAATGTCAATCATTTGCGGCGGGTGCTGTCATGACGCATGTAACAGTTCAGCCATAAAAGGATCTTCTCTGGGCATGGGTGCATGCACACAATGCGCAGGGATATTTCACCTGTGGCTGTCAAAGACTCCCAGCACCAGAATGGTCATATCGTCCGCAATCCGGCCCTGGCTGCAGTGAAGCACAAACTGCAGCAGATTTCTGGCCATCTCCTCCGGGTGCTGCTCCCGCATCCCCTCCAGATAGTGGATCATGGCCTCCTCGTAGCCGCTCTCCTGCAGGGCGTCCAGCACTCCGTCTGACATCATGATAATATAATCATTATCAATCAGTTCACGGCTTATGCTCTGACGCAGCGCTTCCCGGGCCGTTTCCTCCTCCCCCGATGCCAGAACTCCCAGAGGAAGCCCGGGCAGGCTGATCTGCTCCACATAGCTGTTGCTTTTTAAGAAGGAAGCTGCACCGCCGACCTTTCGAAACACGCACATGCCGTGATACAGATCCAGGCTGCAGATATCCAGCGTGGACATATTCTGTCCCACAAGGGAATCCCCTGCCGCCAGCAGAGCGCTGTTTGCCAGCTCCACCGCCATCTCCGTCTCAAATCCCGCTTCCAGCATTTTTTCCATCATATCCAGTACCTGACTGCTGTCCGCACTGGCCTGCTCCCCACAGCCCATCCCATCGGAGAGCAGCACGGTCATCCAGCCTCGGTCTGACTGGATGATGGAATAGTTATCCCCGGAAACCGTTTCGTTTTCCTTTACCGCCCTGGCGCTTCCCGACAGCACCACAAAGCGGGGTTCTTCCACAAACAGATAGGTGGTCTCCCGCTCCTGGATCTGTTGGGGACTGGTAACGGATACCTCGAGCCGCCGTCCCAGCAGCACCGACAGCATGTCCGCTACCTCCTGACTGCTGTGTCCGGTAAGCCGCTGAGCAGCCATATGTACGCCCAGAGTCACGCCCCCTGCATTTCCTCCCGCCTCCCACTCATTTTCATCCCCGGATTCCGGCTCCGGCGCATCAATATAAAAAAGCTCCAGCACATTGATCCCTTCCTGCTTCAGAGCCCTGGTCACCAGCTTCTGTTCCCTCGTGGAAAGGGGCCTGAGACGGAATACCTCCGCTGCCATGCGGGCCATGATCCGGGACATTTCATCCAGATTATCGCAGAGCGCCTGACGGTTTTCCCAGAGTCTGCGGGCCTCCAGCACCTGCTGCCGGGATGTGCCCTCCAGTTCCCCGGGCTGCCCATAGGGCATTTCCCCCCGGTAGCTCCTCGCCAGTTCCCGAAAGCTGTCCGCATATGCCAGAAGCCTCCCTCTTCCGTAATCCGACAGCATCATACTCAGCTGTTCCTGTCTCTCCCTGCCTGCTGTTGTCAACATCATACCACCTGCTCCCCTATACTCTCTTATGCTGCCTCAGCTTTTCTGCAGCATTCACAAGTATACAAAAGGCGGCCCATACTTTTTGTCAAAATATGGACCGCTTTTCTCTGTTTTCATTGACAAACTTTCCTCTGCATGCATATCGCAAGCATGGCTTGCGATACTGCGCAAATCCGTATATGAAACGTCGGTTTCATACTTACTTTCACTTCCCCTGCAGGCTTCAGTATAGCATATCCTGCCCTCCGAAGGCTCTCCGAATCTTGTCATTTACTGGGCTGATATTGCTAAAAAAGAGCCGCAGCATCTGCCGCAGCTCTTAAATACCTCTTTCCATACTGTTATCCATCAGTCTTCCGCCTTAAACACAATCTCATCGGGATTCACCAGACCCAGCTTCTCCTTGGCGATCTCCTCATAGTACTCCTTCGTCTGGGATCGCTTGCGCAGCGTCTCGATCTCCTCCGCCCGCTCCTTCTCCGCATCGATCTGGGACTGCAGCTCTGCGGACTGTGCCTCCAGCGTATCCAGCCTGCTCTGCAGATTGATGCTGCTGATATAGACTACCACCAGAATCATCAGCAGTGCCAGCGACACCAGGAACATACTGAACCGGTTCTGCACCTTTTTCCGATATGCCGCTTTTTTTCTTCTGCTGCGTCTCGCTGCCATCATTTCCTCCCGAAATCCATGCTACTTCTTCTTTACTCTTATTTTAAGTAGTTTCCCATAATTTTTCAACCTGTTTTTGCAAAAAAGCAGGGCTCTTTTCACCAGCCGCCCCATTGTAGAGCCGACGGCATGACCGGCTTTGCTCACAGGCCGCAGGCAAAAACCCAGCACCCGCCGCAGCAGATCCCGCACCCACTGCAGCGCCAGGGAGACATAGCGCACCAGCAGACCGCTGACCGTCTTCTTATACAGCAGCATCCCCGTCAGGGCTCCCATCACGGCGAACCACCGCAGACTCCCGTTGCTCTCCCGGTGCATCAGCCGGAAAATATGTATGGCGCAGAAGACCCAGAAGGCCAGATCCTCCAGGGATACCAGCAGCCCTCTGTGGGGCGCCACCCGCCGCCATATCCGCAGAATATCATAGACAAAGGTAATGAAGATCCCCGAAGCAAAAGCATATAGCAGGAACACATTCTCCTCAGACAACTTCCGCTCCCCCCGCTTCTACCGGAACAGTCTGGAAAGCAGGGATTCCGACTTGCCCACAGCGCCTGCTGCGTCCGAATAGGTAAGGCTGTCAATTCTGCCGTCCACATCCACTTCCCCTTTATCCAGCGAAAGTCTGCTCACATGCAGCTCCTGTCCCTTGATCATCAGCATGCCCTGCTCCGTCTCCAGAAGGATCTCATGCACATCAAAGGACAGCACATCGTTCACGCCCGTGATGCTGCATGTCCGGCGGTTGCTCATCGTCACCTTATGCGCCCGTCCGACGGCCGTATTTAACTCTTCCATAAGGCCCTCCCTCCCATCTGTGATTCCTTTTACTATATGAGAGAAGAGAGAAAAATATGACACCCGGTCCCTTACAGGTAACGGAACAGTTCCTTAGCCTCTTCCTTTTTTACCGTCTCCTGCACGTCCAGCACTTCCACCTTTACCTCCTTGTTGCCGAAAGAGATCGTGATAATATCCCCCGCCTTCACATTGGAGGAAGCCTTTGCCGGCTTATCGTTAAGCATTACCCTGCCCCCGTCACAGGCCTCATTGGCCACGGTGCGGCGCTTGACCAGGCGGGATACCTTCAGATATTTGTCCAATCTCATGATCCTGATTTCCTTTCCCAAAACAGAAAAGAGAACCTATCGCAAGGTTCTCTCCCTTATTTTATCTTACTTGTTTAAAGAATCCTTTAAAGCCTTGCCCGCCTTGAACTTAGGAGCCTTGGAGGCAGCGATCTTCATAGGCTCGCCGCTCTGGGGATTTCTGCCCACTCTTGCGCTTCTCTCAGATACTTCAAAGGTACCGAAACCTACTAACTGCACCTTGCCGCCCTTCTGTAATTCAGCCTCAACAACATCGATGAATGCCTTTAAAGCTTTCTCTGCATCTTTTCTGGACAGACCAGCCTGATCAGCCATAGCTACAACTAATTCTGTTTTGTTCATGTTGAACTCCTCCTCTATTGAGTATTCTGTTATTAGTTTGACAGATTCTTCATATGCGAAACGTCTATTATATATATATCCGCTTTTCCGCAGTTTGTCAAGGTTTTTTCCAAAAAACAAGCGGAAAATTAGGCTTCCCGGGTGATTAGCTTATATACCGCTGTATTTGCATAGGTCAGCGGGTCGTCATGGGCAAAGAAAATGATGCCGTCCACCGGTGCGGTCAGCTGCTCCTTTACCTCTCCCTCATAGGGATCAATAATATTGGCCAGCGGCTGTCCTTTGATGACTTCCTCGCCTACCCGCACGATCCCTTCAAAGATGCCCGCCGTCTTCGTGCGCACCGGTACCATATCCGTATCCTCCACCACCATGGACCGGTAGCCGTCATGGCCGTGATAGGTCAGGATCCCCTGTTTTGCCAGAAAATTCAGGATGGCCCTGATGGCCTGTGCGGCGCTCTCCTGATCAATCTGGGTCGTGGTGGCCGTATAGATGCTGAAAGCCCTGGTATCCCAGATCTGCCAGTTGTAGTTCAGTGTTGTAGTATCATAGGGCCGGGTATTGCGCAGCACCACATAGGGCATGCCGAACTGTTTTGCCAGCTCCACATCCTCATAGCCCACCTTCATCATTCGCACATGGGGCGTAAAGCGGCCCGGCATATAAAAGGAGGTAAACTGCATGCCGTAGGTATAATCCTTGATGGCCCCGAACACCCCCGCTGCAATCCGCTGGGTAGTCTCTCCCAGATCATAGCCCGGAAACATGCGGTTGATATCCGTATTGTCCGTGGGCCAGAACCGCTTTTTGATATTCATGGAGTAGGGATTGATCGAGGGGATGACCAGAATCCGGTGGCCTGCCGTCAGCTTTCCCTCCTCCTCCAGCTTTTTCAGGCGCTTTACCAGCTGGGAGCATACATAGAGCTGCTGCACCTCGTTTCCCCGGCTGCTGCCCACGATACAGACGCTCTTTTTTCCTTTTCCGAATTCATAACCGGTGACTCGCAGATCGTCCCGGTATAGCGCTTTGATTTCATAGATAATCTTTTTCTTCATAATCAGATGTAATACCTTTCCCGGTTATTCCTCCTGCGCACTGCCTGCCAGCGCTTCCTGCCGCAGCATCCTGCCCAGCAGGGAACCCGCATCCACCACCGGATACTCCCGTATGGTAAACAGGATGCCGTCCACCGGCGCAATCACCTCATCCAGCACCTGCCCCTTCAGCGGGTCAATGATATTGCCGATCAGATCCCCCTTTTTCAGTCTCTCCCAATGCTTTACCTCCGGTACAAAAATGCCCGAGGTGGAAGCATTCAGATAGCTGACGTCCTGATAATTCTCCGATATGATGGGGGCCCGGGGCGTGACCGTCTCTCCCTGCCATATCCCCATCTCCCGCATCAGGTTCAGGATCCCCTCCACCAGCTGGTCGCAGTAGTTTTTGGTGATCCGCATCCCCACGCCCATCTCCACCACCAGGGTCGGAACGCCCCTGCTGTTTAAGCTGTGAGCCAGTGTGGACTCCAACACCGTGCTGGCGCCGTGTACCCAGATAAAATCCACATTGACATGCTTGGCCAGGGGGACCAGCTTCTCCTTGTGCAGCTCATTGATGCGGATCTGAGGGATCTCCGTCAAAAAGATATTGCTGGCATGGATGTCGATGCACACATCCGAGCCGTCAATATCTTCCATAATCTTCGCCGCAATATATTCCGTCATGTCCCCGTCCGTGTTGCCGGGAAAGAGCCGGTTCATATCCAGATCAAAGGCGGGAATCCCCCTGGTGATGGAGTCGATGCCCAGTGGGTTCATGGCCGGATAGATATCCACGATACCGGTCAGCTTCTCTTTCTCCGCCTTGATCCGGCGGGCCAGCTGAAAGCATACGTACTGCCCCTCCAGCTCGTCCCCATGGATCCCTGTTACCACGCTGATGCGCTTTACATGCTTTTTCTCCCCTTTTCTGCCGGAGGGCGTAATCCGCCTCTTCCGAATTTCCAACATCTCATCCACAGGCAAGCCCACGGAACAAAAAGTCTTTATCATCCTTACCTCGTTTCTGCATATCGCAGGTCTTACCCGCAATACTGCATCCATACGTTCATTCCTCCTGCACCACTACGGACACGGTCTGGGTTTGGCAGCCGCCGCCCATCACCAGACCCCGGTTCAGGGCGCAGTCCGCCGCATCCCTGCCGATGCCCAGCTGGATATAGTCCTCATTCACAATCAGGTCATTGGTGGGATCCAGTCCGTACCAGCGCTGTCCGTCCAGCACCTCCACCCAGGCGTGGGAAGCGCCCTCACCGATCATCAGCCCTGCCGCATACCGTGCCGGGATCCCGGCCAGACGGCAGAGCACGATCAGGATATGAGCGTAGTCCTGACACACCCCGGCTCCCAGCTGCCAGGCCTCCTGAGCTGTGGTCCGCACATCTGTCACATTCGGCTGATAGACAAAATCCTGATGCAGCCGGTGCATCATTTCAATCGCCAGCGCATAGGGCGTTTGTCCCGCATACTGCTGCCGCAGCTTTTCCCCATACGCCTTCAGGCTCTCTCCGGCTGACGTCAGCTCTCCCCGGCCCGCATCGGCCACATACCGGTACAGCCCCAACAGATTCTCGCTGCCCAGGAACTCACTCTCCGCCAGCCCTGTGGTCACCCGGCCCTTTACCCGATACCGAAAGCGGTCGTGGGCCTCGTCCACGCTGCCGAAGATCATGGCGTTGCCCCAGCTGTCCTCTCCCCGGCAGTAACGGCTCTCCGGCAGCAGCTCCATATGGATCTCCTCCACCCGCTGCCTGTCCGTATTCCCCGGCAGACATTTTATCGTATAATGGCAGCAGCTTACCGGTTCGCTGTAGCTGATCTGCATCTGATAGTCAAAAGATAGCCTTTTCATCACACCTGTGCCCTTTCTGCCTCAGAAAACCGGACGCATATGGGCTCATCCGGCTCTCTACAGGATTGTTTCCACTTCTTCCACAATCCTATAATACTGGATTTTCGGCTCTTCCACAAGTGCTTTCAGATGCGCTATATTCTCTTTTTTATACTTCATACCGCTGCGCTCGATACGGGGTGCCAGACGGTTGATCTCCCGGCGCAGCTCGCTCCGGCCTGCCCCCAGGCGGGCATACAGATCCGCTCGTTCGATCCGTTTGCCGGTCTTGATGATATTCCGCACCTGTTCCGAGTCAATACTGTCATCGGCAATCCCCCAGAAGGCCAGAATATTGTCAATGACCCTCTGCATCTCGATCAGCGGCGCCCGGCTTATTTTGGCCCGGTTCATAGCATAGATGGCCAGCTGGATATAGGACAGGGTCTCGGAACCGATCTCCTCCCGCAGCACAATGGCGTTATCATAGGCCCGGATCAGATTGCTTAAGATGGAATCCGGGTTATTCTCATCGAAGGGATACCGTTCCCGGAACGCCTCCTTGGAGCCGTACACATCCGGAATATCGATCATCCGGCAGAAATCCCGGTAGCTGTCCGTGATCTCATCAATCATGGTATCAAAGCTGTGGGAGTACAGCCGCAGCGTGGTATACACCCGCTCGGAATACCGCCCCAGCCAATATAGCCTGTCCGTCTGTTCTACTGAGATAATACCCATGTATCTTTAAATCCTCCTCCCTGAGATGAGTTGACAATAAAGGAATCCGGGTTGCGGGAAAAGCGGGTCAGTCCGCTCTTCCATACCAGCGGCTCATCCGCCATCAGCACAAAGGCCCGCAGATCTGCCTTCCTCGGCACCATTTCACTGCCCTCCAGAATATCAATATCCAGAAAATCAATGACCTCCTGGGCGATGAACCTTCTCGGCTCCCGCTTTAACAGCGCTATAAAATCTTCTTTCTGGCTGCTGGTCATGCTGCTGCCGAATACCACGCCGTAGCCCCCCGCTTCCGCCACGTCCTTGAGCACCAGCTGGTCAAAATGCTCCAGAACGTACCGCATATCTTCCTCATAGAAGGGCAGGTAGGTGGGGGCATTGCTGAGAATGGGCTCTTCTCCCAGATAATATTTTATCATCTTCGGCACAAAGTAATAAATACCCTTGTCATCCGCCACACCGTTGCCCGGCGCATTGATCAGCGCCACATTGCCCTTGCGGTACACATCATAGATATGGGGAATCCCAATTACGGACTCGGGATTGAAGTTCATGGGATCCAGGTATTCATCGGAGATCCGGCGGTAGACGGCGCCCACCCGCTCCATCTCCCCGTCATACCGGACGTAGTACAGCTTATCGTCCACCACCTTCAGCTCCGAGCCGTTTACCAGATGGGCCCCGGTCTGCTCCGCCAGATAGGAATGCTCGAAATAAGCGGCGTTGTAGCGCCCGGGCGTCAGGATGACGCAGTGTCCCCCCACATTCACATTGTCCATGGTGCGGCGCAGCAGTCGGGCATAATTCCGGTTGTCCTCCAGATGATTGTCCTGAAAGGTGCGGGGGCTGCTTCTGCGGCAAAGCTCTCTGGCGATCATCGGATAGGAAGCCCCGGAGGGCACCCGCAGATTATCCTCCAGAATGTACCAGTGCTTATCCTTACCCTGCACCAGATCGATGCCGGAAATATGGGAATAGATATCCTTTACGGGGCTTACGCCCTCGCACTGGGCCATATAGCCGCTGGAGGCAAAGATAAAGTCCTCCGGCACCACATGATCCTTCACGATCTTCTTCCCGCCGTAGATATCCTTCAGAAACTGATTCAGCGCAACCACCCGCTGTTTCAGGCCTCTTTCCAGATAGTCAAATTCCTTCTTTTCGATAATGCGGGGAATGGCGTCAAAAGGAAACAGCTGCTCCTTAAAGGTATTATTTTTATAAATCCCGAATTTCACCCCGTATCTGGCCAGCAATTCATTTACCGTATCCGTGTGCTCCAATAGATCCAGATCATACATCTTATTGCTCCTCCCCCTGCTGATAACCCTTTTTCTTCAATACCTCCCTGATAATCTCCGCCGATCCCTGTATCCCGAAGATACCGCTGTTGATGGCCATATCCTTGCCGCTCAACTCATTCTTATAGCCCTTGCAGTAGCGTTTGTGATATTGGATACGGGATTTATCCACGGTCCGGATCATTTTTTCCGCATTGGATGCCACCATGCCCAGCCGGTTGATACAGTTGTCATACCGCACCTCATAGGGCGCATAGATATAGACGCTGAGACGATGAGAATAATCCGCCAGAATGCTGTCTGCGCAGCGCCCCACCACAATACAGGATTCCTTTTCCGCCAGATCCCGGATAATATTCCTCTGGATCATAAAGATCTCATCCTGCATACTCTGAAGCCCCATGCCCAGGGGATACTGTCTCTTAAAATAGACGGACTGGGCATTCTCCTCCTCCTGGCTGATCGTGGAAACCGGCAGCTTCATCCGTTTTGCAGTCTCCTCCACTATATCCCTGTCATAAAAGGGTATTCCGAGATCCTCGGACAAATGCTGAGCAATGCATCTTCCCATACTGGCAAACTGCCGGGATATGGTAATCACATATTTTTCCATTCTCTGTTACATCCTTTCCTTATTCCTGCGGAGCCGGACGCCTGCACCGCTTCTGCATGGAGCGCACAATACAGGACAGCGTAAAGTTGATCACAAAGTAGAACAGCGCCGCAAAGCCAAACAGTACAAACACGTCCGATACATTTGTGGTGGTCATGCCGTTGTATCGGTACGCCACATTCATAATCTGCCGCACCCGGGCCATCAGTTCAATAACCGCCACATTGGCCAGATAGGAGGAATCCTTAATCGTGGTGATCACCTGACTCAGCAGTGTGGGGATGATGTTCCGGTAGGCCTGGGGCAATACAATATAAAGCATAATCTGCAGCATATTAAAGCCCTGGGACTTACCTGCTTCAAACTGGCCCTGTGCCACGGAGTTCAGTCCTCCCCGAATGATCTCCGCAAGAATAGAGGAGGTAAACAGAATCAGCGCTACTGCAGCCTTAAACAGCATCCGAACCTCCACCGTGGAAAGTCCGAACATTTTATGAGCCAGAAATTTCGGGCAAGGACAGAATACCACGCAGATAAAAATCCATAAAAGCAGCGGCGTATTCCGAAACACCTCTATGTAGATTACCGCCAGATACTTAAAGATCCGATTTACTTTTCCGGTGCAGTAATTCCTCGCCAGGGCCAGTACGGATCCGATCAGAATTCCCAGCACCACCGCCGTCACTGCAATGACCAGTGTAAAGGCAAGTCCCTTGAAGATATAGATCAGTACGCCGGTATTGGTAATGATTTTCAGACTTCCCTCTAATTCCTTCATTCCTTCCTCCCCCCTTCCTTTACGCCTTAGCCGCAATATTTACACGGGCGTCTCTCTTCTTCAGGGAATTTTCCCAGGTAGTGGCCAGGGTAGATAGTGGGAAGCATACAATAAAAAACAGTACGCCGCTGATGATATAGGCGGGAGCATAGGCCCCGCCCGTGCTGGCACCTGTCACAAAGTTATAGGTCACAGAGATCAGATCAGCGCCGCCCACAATATACAGGCAGGATGTATTTTTGAACAGATGCACCACCTGATTGACCATGGGCGGCAGAATGATTTTGATGCTCTGCGGCAGGATAATATAATACATCCGCTGGAGATAACCAAAACCCTGGGACTGGGCTGCTTCAAATTGCCCCCTCGGCACGGATTCGATCCCCGCCCGGATTACCTCTGCCATATATGCGCCGGTATAAATGCCCAGAGCCAGGATACCTGTGGGAATGATGCCGATACTGTGTCCCGAAAAGGCCAGCGCGTAATATAAAAAGCACATTTGCAGCAGCAGGGGCGTATTCTGAATAAATTCCACATATACCCGGGCCACAATATACAGCGCCTTTTTGCCGCCGGTGGCCATCAGTCCCACGACAATTCCCAGGAATAATGCGATAAGCATTGCGAAAACAGCTGTTTTTACGGTATTGCCCAGCCCCAGCAGAAAGCTGCTGCGGAAGGTCCATACCTTTTGCCATGCATCTGCAGAAAAAACCCCTGCCATATAAATCCCTCTTTTCTTTCATTTCCCTTTTTCTTCTTAGTTCAGGCCGTAGGTATCGATAAGGCCGTCGATCGTACCGTCATTTAACCAGGTATTTACCAGCTCATCACACAGTGCGGAGAAGTCAGAGCCCTTCTTAGTCGCAATACCATATTCCTGAGGGGCGAATTTCTCCTCAATGTATGAGCGGCCATCGGTCTTGTAAATTGCCAGTATGGACTTATCCACGCAGAAAGCATCCACTTCCCCCGCACTCAGAGCGGTGGAAATCGCAGGATAATCTTCATACTGCTGATACGAAATACCGGTAGTCCAGGTTGCTGCATCGAAGGTATCCGTATCGAATTCCGTACCGTCTATCAGTCCGGCTTCAATCATTGCCGCAGTCAGCGCCCTTGCGGAAGTGGAACCGGAGGATACGCCCACCTTTTTATCTACCAGACCCTCCAGGGAGGTAATACCGGAGGCATCCTCGACCAGAACGGTTACCGCATCGGTATAATAGGGGGTGGAAAAATCCCAGCTTTCCTTTCTCTCATCAGTGATCGTAAAGGTAGCCAGCACACAGTCGATATCGCCGGAATCCAGCAGCTCGGTACGGGTAGCCGCAGTCACGGTGGTAAACTCCACCTCTACGCCCAGGTATTCCGCAATCTTCGTTGCAATGTCGATCTCCATACCGGAATACTCACCGGTCAGCGTATCCTGCAGTCCGAATCCGGGTACGGCATTTTTTACACCCACATACAACACGCCTCTGTCAATGATAGCCTGGGTATCAGCGCCGAATACGGTTTCTGTGCCGGATCCTGCTGCCGGTTCCTCTCCGGTGCCGCAGCCCGTCACCATAGCTGCGGCCATCAGACCTGCCAACAATAATGCCAGTTTCTTTTTCATAACATCTCCTCTTTTCTGCCTGCTTATCTGATGCTTCCTCCGGTATACGTAAGCAGAGCACTCATATACCGGACTTTCATATCTGTTTATCTTAAAACACGACAGAGGGTACACCCTTATGTATGCCTGCATCAAAGGTCTGACCGGGGGCTTCCCTGCTGCCATGCTCCAAGCAAGGGGATCCGGAGCTCTCACCGGATAATTTTTCCCAGGAACTGCTTTACCCTCTCGTTCTCGGGATTTTCAAAGAAATGCTCAGGGGCGCCCTCCTCGATGATCCGGCCGTCCGCCATAAAGACGATCCGATCCGCCACCTGGCGAGCAAAGCCCATCTCGTGAGTCACCACTACCATGGTGATGTTTTCTTTTGCCAGACGGATCATCACATCCAGCACCTCCTGGATGGTCTCCGGATCCAGCGCCGATGTGGGTTCGTCAAAAAGAATGATCTTAGTCTGGGCGCACAGGGCTCTGGCAATGGCGATTCGCTGCTGCTGACCGCCGGATAAAGTGCTGGGATACACATGCGCCTTATCCCTCAGCCCCACCACGTCCAGATAGTGGTAGGCCAGCTTCTCCGCCTCCGCTTTGCTCTTATGATAAAGCTTCATAGGAGCCAGGGTCAGGTTTTTCAGCACAGTCATATGGGGATACAGATTAAACTGCTGAAATACCATGGAGGTGGTCTCCCGAATCAGATGTACCTTATTTTTATGGGTAAGCTCCTTTCCGTCTACATAGACCTTACCGCTGGTGGGCTCCTCCAGGAAGTTCATGCACCGCACCGTGGTGGATTTGCCGGAGCCGGAGGGTCCGATGATTACCAGCTTTTCCCCCTCCGCCACCTCCAAATTCACATCCTTCAGTACGTGCAGGTCTCCGAAATACTTATTGATATGCTCCAGCTTAATCATTGCCATATGATCGTCCTCCCATGAAAAAACCGGGCTTAGCGCCCTGTGAGGCGCCATTGCCCGGTTTTGTGAAATCTCCGCTATTGTCAGTTTTACATAAAAAGGTGCTTGAGATCTGTTCTCAGGCACCTTTGCTGTCTATGCTTGAGATTGTATACCATGATACAATCTTTGTCAATAGATAAATTGCTTTTATTTTCATACAATCTGTTTCAAATCTGACTGCGCAGCAGCGGGTTTTGCGAATGCAGCGTGGAGGGGCTGTGAGCTGTAACTACAATCTTATTTTTTCAGAAAGCCTTCAAAAGGGATTGCGGTTCCCGAAGGTTTGTGCTACAATAACCACTTGTAAAGGAATAAGAAGCTTCGGCAATGATGCCCATGGCGAAAAGCTGTGGGCTTTTTTATGTTTGAATATTTATATATCAGGAGGATTTTGATGATGAAAAACTCAGTGCGTTCCCGAATCCGGCTTCCCCGCATCGGAGCCAGGATCATAAAATCCGGCATTGCCGTTTTGCTGTGCTTTCTGGTCTACCAGATCAGCCTGCGCCTGCGCCAGGGCATCCTGTTTTACATAGCGCTTGCGGCTCTGCAGTGTATGCAGCCGGATCATACCAGCAGCCGCTCCATGGCCAGACAGCGAATCAGCGGCACCTTTATCGGCGCCGCCTACGGCCTGCTGACCATTCTGCTGCAGTACCGGCTGCTGGTGCCGCTGAATCTGCCCTATCTCTGCTACTGCAGCCTGGTGACGCTGTGCGTTATGGCCGCCCTGTATACCGCCGTGGTGTTGAAATTCCGAACCGCAGCCTATTTTTCCTGCGTGGTGTACCTCAGCATCACCATGGTGCATATCGGCGATGAGAATCCCTACCTGTTCGTGCTGAACCGGGTGACGGATACTCTGCTGGGGGTGGCTGTGGGGATGCTGGTCAACAACTTCCATCTGCCTTGCCGCAAGCAGCAGGATGTGCTCTTTGTGGCAGGTCTGGACGAAGTGCTTTTATCCCGGAGCGCCCAGCTGTCGGATTTCAGCCGCATCGAGTTAAACCGGATGCTGGAGGAGGGAATTCCCTTTACCATTATGACAATGCGCACCCCGGCTTCCTTTATGGAGGCTGTACGGGATATACGGTTAAAGCTCCCCGTCATCCTGATGGACGGCGCCGTGATCTATGATCCCCGGGAAAACAGTTACCCCTATAAATGCGAGATGCCCTATGAACAGGCTGCAGAAATGGTAGAGACGCTGCGCTGCCTGGGGCTGGAAAGCTTTCAGAATGTCATCGACAATGACAATGTTTTTATCTATTTTCAGAATATCACCAGCGACGGCTCCCGGCAGGTCTATGAGCGGCTGCGCCGTTCCCCCTACCGCAATTACATCCCCCGTCCCCTGCCGGAGGGGGAGCCGGTGGCATATATCATGGTCATGGATCTGGCGGAAAAGGTAAACAGCGCCTATCGGGTCCTGACCGCCCGGAAAGACGCCTCCCGGTATAAGATCCTGTGCTATGCTTCCCAGGACTATCCGGGTTACGCTTACCTGAAAATCTACCATAAGGATGCCACCAAACTCAAGACCTTAGAACGGCTGAAAGCTCTCACCGGCTATCAGCAGACCCACACCTTCGGCACTGTCCCCGGCATGTATGACGAGCTGGTGGATCAGATCACCGCCGATGATGTGGTAAAACTGCTGAAAAAGCGCTATGAGCCGGTGATCTGGCGCAAAAAAGCCCCGTGTGCGGACAACTGACGATGTCATCCGCACATGGGGCTGCAGCCTGTTTATCGCAGGCATTCTACTGGGTTGATGGCGTCACAGTGGCTGTGGGCTCCGGGGTAGCGGCGGTTTCGGTATCCGTATCCGAACTGCCGGGCACCAGCTCCGCAAAGGAGTAGGTCACATCCTTATATTCACTGTCAACGGAAATGGTATAGCTGCGGGTCTCGTAGCCGCTGCGGCGCAGGGTAATGATATGGCTGCCGGAGCTCTTGGCAAAGCTTATGGGCGCAATCCCCACATAATTGCCGTCCACATAGACCTCTGCGTCCTCCGGCGCATCCACATAGACCTTATACTGCGCAAGCTTTTCCTTCTCCTCCTGCTCCTCATTTTCCTGATCCGCGTCATTCTCATCCAATGTGATATCCAGGCCTCCCGAGGGCTGCGCCACCTTAATATAGGTAGTGATGGTCTGATAGCCGGAAGAGCTGACAATCAGCTGGTGGATTCCGTATTCCAGAGTGACGGGCCCGGAAGGGTCTGCTTTTTCCCCATCGATATATAGGGATGCATTGGAGGGAGTTAAGGAGAACAGTATCGTACCGTACTGGGCCTCCGGCACCTCCAGATCCCCGATATCCAGCGTGGTCTCCTCTCCCCGCCGGATCGTCACCTCCCTGGTGCCGCCTCCGCCGTTTTTGCTGATCTGTATCTGGTAGCTGCCCTCCGGTACCGTCAGCAGCATGTCCGCCTCGATCCGGCGTATGCTGGACTGGCCGATCTCCATGAAGCCGCCGATAAAATTCTCATCGTTCCTCAGCCGCAGATAACCATGGCCCTGCTCCACAATGACACTGAGGATGCTGCTGCCAATTCCCTTTAATGTCAGCACATCCGCCGGATTCAGATCCATAGCCTCGATCTGCATCCCCTGGGACAGATAAATCGTATCCCCTGTCAGCTTGTACACATTTTCCCCGATAGTGACCTCTTTCCTCTGCAGATCCATCTCATAACGGGAAACGGATTCATTCACCCAGGCAGAGGGACTCAGCTGCAGGGTGTTCAGTCTCTTTTTAGACCGCAGAAAGGTCACATCCACAATATCCCCCGGCTTGATCTGTTCAAGGGATACGGCTTCTCCGTACTTGTCATACAGAGTACTGGTGCCCTCCACCGACAGGGTGTAAGTACGGCCCAGCTCCAGATTCAGCAGCTTCACCGTGCCTTCCTTGCTGTCCTTTTCCACCAGCACCGCCGTGTCCGCCGAATCATAGCTGTTCGGGCCGGCTACCACAAATCCCGTGCCCGGCTGCTCCTGTGAGACCATCGGGGCGGAGCCCTCCGCCCCGCCGGCAGGCTGCTGCCCGCAGGCCGTGATGATTCCCATCATGCCTGCCAGCACCATTATCCCTGTGATTAGCTTCTTTTGTCCCTTAATCATTTTTCCCTCCATGACTCCTTGCAGCGCCGTCTCCTACAGCCGGAATACGGTCTCCAAAAAGAGCTTTTTATCCTGCTCCTGGGCCAGCAGCTTATCCAGCTTTTCCTGGTTGCGCTGGGGAATCCAGGCTTTACCGGAATTGTAATAGAAGTTTACGATCTTCCAGAACTTTTCCGGGTAGGCTAACCGATAATACAAGTCAATATAAGCATATGCGCTGATGGGCTGTATCCGGTCATATGCCGCCAGCAGCTCCTTTCCCAGAGCTGCCGGCCAGCCGGTCTTCTCCAGAAGCTTGCGCATCAGCAGATACAGGTCCCTGATCTGTCTGTCTCTGAGACATTTTTCAAAATTTACAATATAAATGCCCTGTTCCCCATGCAGGATATTGTGGTACTGGTAATCCCCATGGCAATAGGCATATTCCTCCTGATCCCCGGGCATGTTTTCCTCATAGGCCCGCCAGCCCTCCGTCACCTCTCTGGCCTGCTCCATAAAATAGTCAAAGCAGCCCAGCAGACTGTATTCAAAGGCTGTCTTCTGGCTCTTTTTCCGCAGAAAACGCTGTACCTTGATAAACTCCCGATTATGCTTTTCATACTCCTGCAGCGGGGAAAACCTGGGCAGCACCGGACAATCCTCCCGGGGCTCCAGCACCATGCTCTGGTGCAGCCTGGCCAATGTCCTCACAGCCTCCTGGCACTCCCCCCGGTCAAAGATATTGCATTCCCGGCCCTCGGCGCAGGTCTTCAGAATATAAGCCGTCCCGTCATTTTCCCTGACGCACAGTGCACCGTCCCGGGTGCAAACCAGCTCCTCGGCAGATACCCTGCCCAGCTCCCTGATCCGGGACAGCAGCCTGCCCAGCAGCACCAGCTTTGCCTCATTGCCTTCATATTCCTTAAACACCAGCAACCCCTTATCTGTGTCACACAATATCACCCCCCGGCCCTTCCTTGTACGGAGGATCTCTACATCATATTGCTCCAGCAAAGCCACTGCTCTATCGTTCACGTTCCGTACCTCCCATAAAATATGCAGATATTAAAGCTCCGGCGCACCTCTGCCCCGGCCCTATCCTATCTTATGAGAGCCCTGAAGAACTTATGTTATTTTCAGAAAAATCTCAAGAAGCTTTTCGCAGGTGTTGTCCCCGGGCACCTCCAGCACATGGGCCAACATCCGCTGCAGCATCCCGCCCAGCTCAGGCCCCGGCTTCATACCGGCGTCGATCAGATCCCGCCCCGTCACTGCCAGGTCTTTCAGGGATACGCATTGTTTCTCTGCCAGAACCCGCCGGTAACAAGACTCCCAGGCGTCCATCAGCTGAAGCTTCTCCTGCCGCTGATAATCGCTCTGGGCCAGAATATCCGCCCGCTTCACCAGAAGAAGCTTGGGAAATATGTCCTCCCCGATACGGTTGACGGCCCGGCGCACAATTACCGGCGTGGGAATTACATCATTGCCATAATCGTGAAATTCCACCAGACGATGCACAGTGACAATCGTGTCATTATCAAATCTCAGCCGCCGCAGGATCGCCCTTGCCATCTCAGCGCTCACCGCAGAATGCCCGTGAAAATGAGTGATTCCCGCTTCATCCGTCTCCAGTGTCCGGGGCTTGCCGATATCATGCAGCAGCATGGCCAGACGCAGGTCTTTCACCGGGGGCACCTCGCCCAGACTGTGCAGGATATGCTCTCCCACATTGTAGCAGTGGTGAGGATGGTGCTGCGGGGTCTCCATACAGCGATCCAGCTCCGGCAGAATCACTGCGGTGACACCCATGTCATATGCCTGCCGCAGATAGTCGGGATGGGGAGAGGTCAGCAGCTTTACCAGCTCCGTCTGGATCCGCTCCGCACTGATGGCGGAGAGACTGGGAGCCAGCTCCCGGATCGCCTGCCGGGTATCCTCCTCAATGGCATAGCCCAGCTGAGCGGAAAAGCGGATGGCCCGCAGGATCCTGAGAGCATCCTCCGTAAAACGCTCCCCGGCGCATCCCACACAGCGGATCAGCCCCCGCCGGATATCTCCCATACCGTCAAAGGCATCCACCAGACCGGTATTTTCGTTGTAGGCCATGGCATTAATCGTAAAATCCCGCCTCCGCAGGTCCTCCACCAGCTGGGAAGTGAACTGCACCTCACGGGGATGTCTGTGATCCTCGTACTCACCGTCAATCCGGTAGGTAGTTACCTCAAAGCCCTCCCTGTCCAGCATTACCGTGACCGTGCCATGGGCAATCCCCGTATCCACAGTCCGGCAAAAAAGAGCTTTTACCTGCTCCGGCCTGGCAGAGGTGGTGATATCCCAGTCGCTGGGCTCCCGGCCGAGAATACTGTCCCGGATACAGCCCCCCACCGCATAGGCCTCATAGCCCGCAGCCGTGATACTGTCTATAATGTATTTCACTTTTTCCGGCAGTTGTATCCGCATATTTTTTCTCCATATCAATATTTGTCACTCTGCATTGTTCGTAAAAGTGAGATCAGCGACAGAGGGTAAATGCCTGCTGCCGCTGATCTCATTGCATTCTCTGTTTTTGATTCCTTATTCCGCAGTTTCCTCTGCCGGGGCCGTCTCTTCCTCTGCCG
>CAZFYD010000003.1:0-31335 GCA_964523315.1 uncultured Acetatifactor sp. | reverse complement strand
TTTTTGATTCCTTATTCCGCAGTTTCCTCTGCCGGGGCCGTCTCTTCCTCTGCCGGGGCCGTCTCTTCCTCTGCCGCGGCCGCGGCCGCAGCTTCCGACGCAGCGGCCTCCACCTGCAGGTAGTTCAGATTACCCTTGGGATCCCCCACTGTTACCCCTTCGGAGATAGTGTCCAGATATTCGGACATGGTCTGGCTTAACAGCAGATCATGGATATCCATCTTCCAGGCAGGGTCATTGGTACCGAGATAGTAGAATACATAATTATAGCCGTTCTCATCCGTAAATGCGGCTGTATCTCCGGCCTGACGGCTGGCATCCGCCATCCATGCATTCATATCCTCGCTCATGCTGTCAGCCTCTACACCCTCGTACAGGCCCTCTTCCACGCCGTTTTCATCATACCTGTCGCAAAGCTCGATAAAGCTCTCCTCCGTAGCCTCACCGCTCTGCCACTCTGCCAAGATTGTCTCGGCATCCATCGTCTGGGTCACAATGGCACGCATATCCACCGTGGGAGTCTCATCCCGATACCTCTGGTCAAAGCCCACTACCAGATAGCGGTTGTTCGTGGTATCCTCCACCACAGTGGTATCTCCCTTTGCCCTGGTCTCGTCAAACAGCCATTCCATGATCAGATAGTTCACAGAGCCGCTGCTTTGCCCTTCGTAAGGATCGCCGTCTGCCATTACGGTATCCTCTGCCTCATCCGCCGTTTCCCTGGCGTCCGCCATAGCTGCGGCGATCTCTTCCTCCGTGGGCTCATAAGCCACCTCATTGCCGTCTTCATCCACTGTGGTGCTGCCGTCCGGCGCAGCAGTGGGCAACTCTGCCTCCACAATGGTCATATGATAATCCACCAGATCATAACTCTGCTTATTTTCCTCATAATAGCTGACAACCTCGTCCTCCGAGGGACCGGAAGCCTCCGCCACCTGCTCGTAATAAGCCGTGGTCAGGATTCCCTCCCGGATCACGTCCTCCAGACGGGCCTGCGTCGCATAGCTGCCGAATACATTCTTTAAATACTTGTTCAGCGTCGTGCCGTTCTCACTGGCCCGATCCTTGAGATCCTGCATGGTTTCTTCATATTCTTCATCCGTATCATAGGTAAAGCCTGTCTCCCGGGCTGCCGCCTTCATAGCCTTGGTGCTCTGGATATTGCCCACAGCCAGCTGCTCAAAGTAATCCCGGAAGGTCAAATCCGTGGAATACATCTGATCGTCAATGGTGCTGGTATCCATGCCCATCATGGACAGGTAATAGCTGTTCTGGCTGATAAAGCTGCTTCTGGCCATAGCGTAGTTGTAATCAAATTCCACCTTGGTGATCTTCTCTCCGCCCACGGTAATGTATGTCCCGTTTACCGCTATAAAGTTGCGGATGGGGAAGGAGAGCACAAAGGCTGCCACAATCACAGCGATCGCCACACCGAGCACAGTGCCCCGTCTCTTCTGGGCTTTGGCCTTTTTCTCCTGCTCCTGATAAGCCTGCATCTTGCGGTCATATTTGGTCATGACTCTGTTCTCCTGCTTGGGAGTTTCTTTCTGCTTGTTCTGATTCGACATCTCTCTATCCTTCTTTCCCGATTAAACCTCTTTTTCCAGCTTTTCTACCAGCTGTCGGATACAGCCCTCGTCAAAGGGACATATCAGGCCCACGGCAGGAATCATATTCGTAAAGAAATCGCTGGCCGACAGCTTACAAAGCTTTAAATAGGAAGCCCATGCCTCCCGGAAATCCTCATCCTTCCAGATCTTATACTGCAGGGCACAGGTCTGCGCCAGACAGTAATCAATATAATACAGCGGAGAGTTGTAGATATGCAGCTGCTTCTGCCAGAAAGCGCCCTTGCCGAAATAGGGATTGTCCTCATAATCCATATGGGGCCTGTACTCTGCCTCCAGCTTCAGCCACGCTGCATTGCGCTCCGCCGGCGTCATCTCCGGATGCTCATAAACAATGTGCTGGAATTCATCCACCATACAGCCATAGGGAATAAAAATGGCGGAATCCTCCAGATGCATGTCGATATAGTCCTGCTTCCTGTCCCCGAAGAACAGCCCCATCCAGTTTTCTGTAATAAACTCCATGGACATGGAATGGATCTCCGCAGTCTCCATGCCAATCTCTGCATGCTCCCGAATGGGATCCTGCCCGGACAAATAGCCTTGGAAAGCATGTCCGCACTCATGGGTAATCACATCCACATCCGCACTGGTGCCGTTAAAATTGGCAAAAATAAAGGGAGACCGGTAATCCGGCATATAGGTCATATAGCCGCCTGCTCTTTTGTTTTTCCGGCCCAGCACATCAAACAGCTGGTTATTCAACATGAAATCGAAAAACTCGCCGGTTTCCGGGGACAGCTCATGATACATTTTCTGTCCTGCCTGCAGGATCTCCTCCGGCGTGCCGGTTGGTGCGGGGTTGCCCTGAGGAAAGTACACGGCCTCATCAATATAGCTTAATTTCTCCAGACCCAGGCGCTGTCTGCGGCGCTCATGAAGCTTTTCCGCAAAGGGCACAAAGTATTCCTTGATCTGCCGGCGAAAGCTCTCTACCTCCTTCTGCCCATAGCAGTTGCGGCCCATACGGTAGTAACCCAGCTCCAGATAATTCTCATACCCCATGGCTTTGGCCTGGGCCGTGCGGTTCTTTACCAGCTTGTCATAGAGGATATCCAGCTGCTCCTGATTTTCCAGGAAAAAGCCGCTCATCTTCTGCCATGCCTGCCTGCGGATCTCCCTGTCGGGATTTACCAGGTAGGGACGCAGCAGGGACAGGTTCAGCTCCTTGCCGTCAAAGAGGATCCTGGCGGAAGCAATCAGCTTGTCATACTCTGTTGTCAGCGCATTTTCCTCCTGGCACAGGGTGATAACCCTTTCATCAAAGGCTTTCATCGACACTTCCATATTTTTAAAGGCCACAGGACCGATCTTACTCTCCAGATACTCCCGGTACGGAGACGCATACAGCTTCTGCATATATTGCAGTACCTGATTCTGGAATACGGGACTCATCTCGTCGTAATAGTCCTGCTCTTTTTCGTAAAATTCGTCCACCGTATTGCCGTCATGACGGATACTGGCGATGGTCACCAGCGTCTGCACATGATCCGTAAGCTTGTAATACCGCTGATGCACGGCAAACTGCTCCTCACCGCTCTTTGCCTCCTCCAGCTCCCGGGTCAGACCGGCCAGTTCCTTGCCCACCTGTTCAAAATCCACCCGCTCGTAAGGCATATCGCTAAATTTCATATGATTTCTCCTCTCATTGCCCGCTGATCAGAATGCAGGCTACTCTAAAATAACATCATACCTTCTTTTCTGCGAAAAGTAAACCTTTTTAATGAAAGTGAATTAATTTTGCCCATTATTAGGAGAAATGCAATGCTGACAGAAAACAATCCGGGAAGAACGTCTCCCTGTAAAGTAAAAGCAGGTGAAAAATCTTCTTTGGAAACATCCGCGATCTAAAGAAAAATTACATAAACCCTTTGGGCAAAAAAGAATGGCTATGAACTCAGTCATTCTTTTGTATGATACTCCTACAACTCCAATAACAGGCTTGCTCTCTTGTGAAGCATACTGTTAATCAGCTTAATTTTTTTACCCGAATAATGATATCTGCCCGTTTGAGACAGTTTATAATTGAGAAGCCTTCTGACTTTGGCTCGTAATGAATCGTCCATAACGGCCCTTGCCTCCTTTATAAAATCCTCATATACGCATGGAAGCAAAGTGTCTGCATATTCTTGAAGAAGTTTCTCATTTTCCCAATTTTCTTCTCCTGCAAAATGAAACAGCGAATTCCCATGATCAAATAATGGAGCCGGAGCAATGATTTTATTTGTATGACTGTCAACCAGAACGCCGAAGTTTCCATAATGTCTGTCTGTATTGTATATTATAGCATCAAATACAATCATCTCATTTAACGCTTTGATAAACTCATCCCCCAACGAAGAATAATATTCTCTGACGGCCTTCATTCCGCCCGACTTAACAATTCTTCCTATCGGAACATAAGCTGTATCCGCGGATGTAAACAATTCACAGACTGAACACATATTTCCCTTCCATTTCACAATATTGTATGGAATTACATGGAAGTCCATTGCATTTCCTATGATGCTTGCATACATTTCCGAGTATGGTTCATTACCTGTGTTAGATGCCCCTGATGTCGCTCCCTTATACAGGTATACTTTTCCGGAAATTCTTCGCCAGCATTTGGGCAGCATTCCGTTTGTAGTAAACTCCGGTGACGATTCAAACGAAGAACGGAGACTGCTTCCATATCCGGTAAATGCAATCCATGCTAATATCTGGCTGAAATTATTCTCATATAAATTACTGTCCCCAAAGGATCCTTTGAAATCCTCTCTCGTAATCCAATAGGAATCATTCAGGGATAAACCTTTGCAGACAGCAATTACATCCATTGGTCTATTGACACTTAATCCGCACTTAGCAAGAAAGGAATTCACATAAGCACGATTCTTTGGAATGCTTCTATGCTTAATCCAACTTGCCAGTCCCTTATCCGAAATCTCCATGCCCAATGGCAAAAGCTCTCTTTTTTCTTCATTGATCCACTCGATGCTGACAACCGGATCCGCAAGATTCTCCAAAACTGTAAATCTCAAAAGATCCATATCAAAAAGTTTCAAAGTGTAGCTCATTGCGAATTCCCTTTCTGCTTTGGCGGCAGCCGCTTTTATTTCACCCTGCGGGCTTAAATCTCCACCGCCAGATGCAGCACGCTGCAGGCGGGAATGGTAAATTTCAGGCTCTGACCGGCAATTTCCACACGGTCGAACTTCTCGGTATGTACGGCATCAGGCTCCTCGAAGGTGTTGTGGGCATGCATTTCGCCTGTCAGGATCGTACCTTCCACGGCCTTGATCTCCGTCTCGGTAAATACCGCTTCGATCTCATAGCTCTCCGTCACGGACAGATTGTTCAGAGTCACATGGATGCGGCCATCCCTGCCCAGAGACGCGGACTCCTGGAGATTGGGCACTTTGCAGTCCTCTCCGCCGATCTCTTCGGTCTCCACATAGCTCTCTAAAAGCTCTGCGTCCTGATGGTATTTGTACATATTAAAGACATGATAGGTAGGAGTCTTAACCATTTTCTCCCCCTCCGTCAGGATCACGGCCTGCAGCACATTCACCAGCTGGGCGATATTGGCCATCTTCACACGGTCACAGTGTTTATTGAAAATATTCAGGTTAATGCCGGCCACCAGCGCATCACGCATGGTATTCTGCTGGTACAAAAAGCCGGGGTTGGTGCCGGGCTCCACGTCATACCAGGTACCCCACTCATCCACGATCAGACCGATTTTTTTCTCCGGGTCATACTGATCCATGATGGCGCCGTGGCCCTGGATCAGCTTCTCCATATACAGAGTCTTATTCAGGGTCTTATAATACTTCTCCTCGTCAAAAACCAGAGCGCCGCCCTTTGTCTCCCAGCTGCCGGGAACCGTATAATAGTGCAGGGACAGGCCATTCATAAAACCATGGGCCAACCCGGCATGGTCATGGGTAGTTTTAAGCACACCCTCAGTCCAATGATAATCATCCGCATTGGGGCCGCAGCAGATCTTAAAAATCTCCTCACCCTGCTTATAATTTCTCACATAGGTCTGATATCTGCGGTACAGATTGCCGTAGTACTCCGGCGTCATGTTGCCGCCGCAGCCCCAGTTCTCATTGCCCACGCCGAAATAGTCCACCTTCCAGCTCTCGGGATGACCGTTGCGGGCACGCAGATCCGCCATGGGAGAGACCCCTTCAAAGGTCATGTATTCCACCCACTCGCTCATCTCCTGCACCGTGCCGCTGCCCACATTGCCGTTGATATAGGTCTTGCAGCCCAGCTGGCGGCACAGCTCCATAAACTCATGCGTACCGAAGCTGTTGTCCTCCACCACGCCGCCCCAGTGGGTGTTGATCATCTTTTTGCGGTTCTCTTTGGGACCCACGCCGTCCTTCCAGTGATATTCGTCCGCAAAGCAGCCGCCGGGCCAGCGCAGCACGGGAATCTGTATCTCCCTCAGCGCCTCCACCACGTCATTGCGCATACCGTTGGTATTGGGAATGTCAGAATCCCTGCCCACATAGAGTCCCTCATAGATGCATCTGCCCAGATGCTCCGAGAAATGTCCCTGAAGCTCGGGATTAATGTGTCCCATCTGATGCCTGGGGTTTACATACAATTTTGCCATACACGTATTCCTCCGTTCATTTTATTTTTTACTAAAATAATATTTTATCTGTCAACTGGTACTATCGTATTATGGATTTGATTCTTTGTCAATAGTATCTGCAAAGACAATTAAATAATGATAATCCTGACTATTTTATAATTGACTTTATTTTAATGAATGCTATAATAAAAATATATTTATCAGAAAAAGGAGCACCTATGTTATATTTTCAATCTATCGGCGAGGCGGAAAGCGTATTTAAGGCATTGAGCACTCCCATGCGTATAAAAATCATGGAAATGATTTATCAGAATGACCAGTTGAATATGAACGATCTGGCCGAGGCCCTGGGGCTGACCAACGGCGCCATTTCCATGCATGTCAGCAAGCTGGAGGAGGCCGGTCTGGTGAAGATCCACACCACCTCCGGCAAAAGAGGCACCATGAAAATCATCCGTCCCCGCTACGACCGTCTGATGATCGACCTGGCGCCCGTTCGGGATCTGCGGCGCTGCTACACTGACGATATTCAGGTCGGATACTATACAGCCTGCAACGTCACACCTACCTGCGGGCTGGCAACCAGCCAGGAAATCATCGGTTCCCTGGACGATACCCGGGTATTTTCCTTTCCGGATCGTTTCAAGGCCGGCATCCTGTGGTTCAGCAGCGGCTATGTGGAGTACAATCTGCCCAACCATCTGCAGTCCGGGCAGCATCTGACAGAGCTGCAGATCTCCTTTGAAATCTCCTCGGAATGTCCGGAATATAATGAGGATTACCCCTCCGATATTCACTTTTCCATCAATGGAATCCATCTGGGAATGTGGGTGAGTCCCGGGGATTACGGCGCCCGAAAGGGATATCTCTGTCCCTCCTGGTGGCCGGAGCTGCTGAACCAATACGGTCTTTTAAAGACCCTGATCATCAACGGCAAGGGCTGCTTTATCGACGGCAATAACAAGATTTCCGATGTGACAATTCAGGATCTGAATCTGAATTACAACAGTTATATCAGCTTCCGTTTCGAGGTTCCCAGGGACACTGCCAACGTGGGCGGCTGCACCCTGTTCGGGGAGGATTTCGGTGACTATAATCAGGCCATCCGGGTAAAAGCCTATTACAAAGAAGAGGGAAAAGCGTAAGCCGCTTCTCCCTCTTTATTCCCGCGAGCAATGAGGCAAGCGCTGCGAAGCAGCATTTGCCGAATGCCGCGAGGGGCAATAACCCCGCAGCTTGCTGCGCTACAAGCTTGATGCCCCGTCAGCTTGCCGCGGGGTTATTGACTCTCACAAAATGCCGGCCATGATCTTGCTGATCGTCAGCAGAGAATTTTTATCCGACTCCGGGCAGGGGGGCCGATAATTGAACACATCATAGAAAAAATACAGGTTCCTGCCGCTTCTGTCCGGAAAGCAGAAACACATCATTCCCTTTATCCCGCTGCCATTCAGCGTCTCATACAGCTTCCGGTCTATTCCCTCCAGATTGCCGATATGACTGGCGATCAGATAATGGGAATGATTCAGCAGCCCTACAAGCGTATCCTGCGCAAGGAAAGGGTACATATCCGGCAGATTCGGATACACCCCGCTGATATACAGGGGCTCCCGCTGCCTCGACCGGTAGATCCTTACGCCGTCGATCTCGAAAGCGGTGCGAATCTGATCCACGATCTCTTCCATGGGCTTTATCCCCTCCGCAAACAGGCGCAGGCTGATGTCCGCCACCATAGCGGCCAGATATTCCGCTTTTTTCATCGGATCCATAGTATGACGGAAAGACCTTTCGTCCTCCTCCAGATTACCGTGCTTTTCCTCCTCATAGATCACATAGCGGTTTTTTCCTTTATTTTTGGCCAAATACAGACATTTGTCCGCTTTTCGGAACAATTCCTGATAGGTGCAGCCATCCGTAGGCGCATGGCTGACACCGATAGAGAGCGTGACCTTACAATTCTGATCCTCAAAGGCATTTTCCACCCTCTTGCGGATGGAAGTCAGAATCGCCCGCAGCTGGGTCTCCGTGGTGATCCAGTTGGTAAAGATAAAAAATTCATCCCCGCCGAAGCGACCCACGATTCCCCGGCCATTCAGGATGCTATTGATAATGGAGGCCACCTTGACGATCACCTGATCCCCATACATATGTCCAAAGACATCGTTGACATTTTTAAAATTATCAATATCGATCATGGCCAAATAATGTACGTCCTTGTCGGCAGCCAACGTATCCTCCACGTATTCCGCACACGCTTTCTTATTCAGCAGCCCGGTAAAGGAATCCTTTCCCTCTGCTGTGGCATAGTAGGGAATCACATCCTCGTCCTTCGGATCAAGCGTCCGCAGGATACCCGCTACCACCCGCTCCTTATTGTGCTTATATATCACTTTCCCTTCGATATGGAAGAGACCGATCTTCTCCGTGTTGCAAGGCACAGGCCCTCTGAGATCACAGTAAAAATGCTCTTGGGCGTTGAGCAGATGCCCGCAGAAATCCTCCAGCCCGGACCGGAGACCCGCCCGGGGATACATGGCCGTAACTCTCTCCCGGAACTCGGCCAGACTGCATTTCAGCAATATGGTGGACTTGATGCTCATATAGCGGAATATGGTAATAATATCCTTCTCCACATCATAGTCAAACAGAAAATCGTGGTACAGGGACAATAAGGCACGGTATCGGTTGGCATCGTTGGAGGTGTCCAAAAATTTGCTCTCAATGGTGAACAGGTTATAAATCGTCAGCTCCAGCACCGGTTCTCCCTGCACCTTATGTCCCTGGCTGCTGATGAGGATATCCACCTGATGGTACTCCTCCTCCATACCATGCATAGCCGTCAGAAGCCTTACGGATTCCCCCTCCTTCAGACTCTCACAGGTCTCCAGAAATTCGGCCTTCAGTTGGGGATGGATGTAATCCACCAAAAGAATATTGACGGTCCTGCCCATAAACGCATAAAAATGTTCATCCCCTGTAAGTACCATGGAACTACGACTTATGCTCACTTCACTGAAAATCATGGTTACCGGATCCCATGATATATAATCCTCAACTCTCATGCCGTACTCCTTCCTGTCATCTGACAGCTACACCCTGTTTTCATTATATCAAAATACGGCAAATATGTAAATTATATTACATTAGAACATTCATATTTCATGTAACAGTTCAGTCAAAGTAATGGGTTCTGAAGGGGGCCATGGGCAAACCGTTTGCGCCGAACACATTTACCTCGCCGTAATTTGTCCACAGATATCTGGCCATCACCGGCTCCTGCACTTCATCTGCCCGCAGAAAAATTTTGTTTCCCGTCATAACCGCTTCCGCCTGCCAAAATACCCCGTCAGCACCTGCCAGTTCAAAGCCTGCGGGCTTTTCCCCACGGCAGAGCAGCCCCTCCCGGGCATAGTCAAAGGTGATCTCCATTCCTCCATCCCGGTACAGGAAATCCCGGTAGACGGGACCGAAGGCATCCTCTTCGGGAATCAGATGATAGACTCCCGCCAGGGCCTGCAGCGCCAGCCGCTCTCCCACGGGCTTTTTCTGTTTGGGATGGATCTCGTGGAACTGCCCGCAGTCTATGGCTACCGCTATCCCCGTGCCGCGCAGGGTCTGACAGGCCCGCATCTGGCTTTCCCTGATGATGCACCAGCTTTTTGTATCGGGATCATGCTGGTATCTGTGCATGGGCAGTTGCACCAGCAGAAAAGGCAGCCTGTCATCGCCCCAGTCCTGCCGCCACTGCCCGATCAGACCGGTGAGCAGCGCATAGTAGCTCTTTGGCTTATGATCGTCGCTTTCCCCCTGATAATAGATAAAGCCTCTCAGGGTATAGGGCATTACCCGTTTCAGCATGGTCTCATACAGACCCGCCGGTCTGGTAAAATTGGCACAGTTCATGGGGCCGGGATACCGGCATGGGCCGATCAGCTCCTGCACCCGGTCAAAGGGTATCATGGGCTCCTTCTCATAAATTGCCGCCGCCTTTTTATCCCACTGCTCCTGATATCTTTGGTATTCCTGATATTCCCGGATCTGCTCCGTCTCCGGTTTGGCAATCAGCGCCGAGCTCTCGTATTCCTCCACATAGCTGCATGTCAGCTCCCGGGACAGAATCGCCTCCCGGCTCATCCAGCAGCTTGCAGAGGTGCCTCCCCAGTTACAGCCGATGACGCCCACGGTGACCTGCAGCCTGCGGGCCAGCTCCTCCGCAAAAAAGAAACCCACCGCAGACCATTTTGCCGCATCCTTCTCCTCAAACCTCTCCCAATGAGATTTCCGTTCCTCTTCCTCGTAATGCTCGCCCCTGTATGCCTGCTTGGGGGTATAGTAAAAGCG
This sequence comes from uncultured Acetatifactor sp., assembly GCA_964523315.1. Lineage (GTDB taxonomy): Bacteria > Bacillota > Clostridia > Lachnospirales > Lachnospiraceae > Acetatifactor. The sequence goes on along the minus strand of CAZFYD010000003.1, from coordinate 20,772 downwards.
AACCCGGGGAAAGCTTCCGTGCTTTAAAAGCTCCGTCCCTCCCTGGGCATCCTTCAGCTCCAGCTCCATATTGGACTGCCCGCCTGCCAGCCATACCTCGCCCACGGCAATATCCGTAAAGCGGATGCGCTCTTCCCCGTCGCTGATTTCCATGCACAGGTCCTCCTGAGTCTCCCGCTCCGGCAGATAGGCTGTCCATTTCCCGTCCCTGCATCTGGCCAGCGCACGGTCCTGACCCAGTGTGACCGTAATCTGCCTTCCGGTGACACCCTCGCCAAAAACCGTAATTTTCTTATTTCTCTGCAAAACCATGTGATCACTGAATACCGCCGCTGCTCTTAACATATCTCTTCTCCTTCTCGAATCTTTAGACTAGAGATATTATACCATATTTTATTTTCATTGACTATGGCGCGTTTTCATACAGCTGCCCATCTACGATACGCACAATCCGCCTGGCTGACTTTGCCACATTCAGGTCATGAGTAATCATGACGATGGTGTTTCCCATCTCATTCAGCTCCTGGAAAAGCTTCAGCACATCCCGGCCGCTGGACTGATCCAGGGCACCGGTGGGCTCGTCGGCCAGCAGGATGGCGGGCCTGCCCACCAGTGCTCTGGCGATGGAGACCCTCTGCTTCTGCCCGCCGGAAAGCTCTGAGGGCCTGTGGCTGATCCGGTGTTCCAGCCCCAGCAGTTCAATCGTCTTACGGCACTGCTCCTGAGCCTCCTGATGACTCATGCCACGCATCAGCAGCGGCATGATGATATTCTGCATCACATTATAGGTGGGGATCAGCTGATAATTCTGAAAGATAAAACCTATCTTTTCATTTCTTACCTTCGTTAATGCTTGCTGCCCTGTCTCATGGATGGCCATTCCATCCAGATAATACTCACCGCTGTCCATCTCATCCATGCAGCCCAAAATGTTCATTAACGTTGTCTTGCCGGAGCCGGATGGGCCCAGGATCGCCACATACTCTCCCTTTTCCACTGAAAAATCAATGTCTTTCAAAATCGGAAGCCTCTCCTCCCCCAGCATATAGCCCTTGTTGATACTCTTCATCCTAATCATCATTTATACCTCTCCATGCATATCAAGGGCTGCGCCCATGATATTGCATCAATACGTATTTGGAAGTGAAACTTCCAGGCTTACCTTAGCACGCATATCGCAAGCCGTGCTTGCGATACTGCACAAATCCGTATATGAAACGTCAGTTTCATACTTACCTCTATCCGCATAAAAGCTGACTATTCCTGATTCAGCGCCACCACCGGAATCAGCCGGGATGCCTTGAAGGCAGGGTAGAATCCAAAGACACTGCCGGTAATCACACCGAACAGCAGGGACAGCACCGCCCCCGATACCGACAAGGACACGCGCACGGAAAAGGTTTCCACCAAAGGCGTGATGCCCAGAGCCAAAAGTACGCCCAGCACCGCGCCCACCAGGCTGGTAAAGCTGGCCTCCAGCAAAAACTCCAGCAGGATATCCCGGCGGGAGCAGCCCAGTGCTTTCAGAATACCGATCTCATTGGTGCGCTCCTTTACGGAGACAAAGAGCACATTCATAATACCGATACCGCCTACAATAAACACGATCACCGCCATGGAAATCAGCAGCAGGGTCAGCGTCTCGTTGGAGGCCGATGCCGCTTCCATCTTGGTTCCCGCGTCCGATATGGTAAACGTTGAGTTGGGATAGCTGTCCGCCAGCGCCGTGTCTATGTCTGCCATAACCGTATCCACCTGATTCACATCCTCTGCGATCACTGTCAGGGTGGGACTGATGCTGCTGCCCGTAATGTATTTGACCCCTGTCTCATAGGGAATAAATATGGAGGTATCGGGACTGATACCCGAAGCCACCGTACCCATCTCCGACAGCACCCCTGTGACCACATACCGCCGGTTGTCTATGTAGATCTCGCTGTCGTATGCGTCATAGGCGCTGCCGAAGATCTCTTTTGCCACAGAATAGCCCAGCACGCACACCTTTTCCTTGTTTTCGTTATTTTCCTCCGTCAGGAAATCGCCGATGGCCATCTCCAGATTGCTGATGCTATCATAGTTGTCCTGTACGCCCGCCACCGTGTAATAAGCGGAAGAATCCAGATCCCCGCCTTCCACGGAGGCGCTGGTGGAATAAGAGATCGTGGTGTCCGCTATTCCCTGCACAAACAGAGACAGCTCCTCGCAGTCCTCCGTGGTCAGCGTGACAAATTCCTGCTTCTCCGTACTTTCTTTGCCAAAACCGAAGATTTCTTCGAAGCCGCTAAAGCCGCCTCTGTCACTGCCGCCGTCAAAACCGCCTCCGCCGCCCATTGACATGCCGCCTCCCGGCATATTATTGTCAGGCATGGAAAAGCTTACCGTACCCCCGCCGCCCATGGCGAAGCTGATCCCTCCGGTTGTCTCCCCTTCACAGGAAATATCAATGGCGCCTGCGTTCAGATTTTTAAACTGTTCCGCCACTTCCTCCCTGCCGCCGGTGCCAATGGCAAGCACCATCATGATCGTGGCGGATCCCACCACAATACCGATGGAGGTCAGGATGACTTTAAATTTGTTCTGCGACAGATTCAGCCAGACAAGTCTTAAAATTTCCGAAACTCTCATATTTACCTCTCTATGCATATCATGGGCTGTGCCCATGATACTGCGCTAATACGTATTTGGAAGTGAAACTTCCAAACTTTCACTGCGGTTAATTCCGGCTGACCTTACTCTCAATCAGCGCCACATCTCCCTCGGACAGTCCGCCGGTGATCGCTGTGTTTACACCGTCAGTAAAGCCGATGGTTACTTCCACTTTCCGGACAGTACCGTCCGCATCCTGCACTTTCACATAGGAGGTGTCGCCCTCCGTGATAATGGCTCTCTTCGATACATAGAGCACCTCCTCCGTCTCCTCGGTGATGAAAGTAATTTCCCCTGTCATTCCCTGGAAGAGTCCGGACACATCACCCTCCAGCGTCACCGTCACATCATAGGTCACATCGCCATCGGAGTCCGTGGAGGCATCGGAAATCTCGGTGACGCTGGCCCGGAACACAGTGTCCGGGTAAGCGATGAGATCCACATTCGCCTGACTGCCCAGCGCAATATCCGCCATATCGTCCTCATCCACCGTCACAGTCATGGTGATCTCCTCCATATTATAGAGAGTCACCAGCACCGTTCCTGTGCCGATACTGTCTCCTTCCGCCAGCGCCACATCGGTAATCACGCCGTTATACTGGGAGCGGATCGTATTGCCGTCCACATGGGAGCTGTACTCCTCCCATTTCTCACTGGCCTCGGCGTAGGTATCCTCCTGCTCCGCTGCATCCTCCTCCAGGTAGGCCAATGCAATATCATAGGTCTCCTGGGCGGAATCATAGGCCAGCTGCCGCAGCGCCAGCGTCTCCTGTGCGTCAAGAAGCCCCTGAGAGAGTTTCCGCTGAGCCGTATTCAGATTGATCTGCGCCTGCTCCAGATTTTCCTCGGCCTGTTCAATATTCTGCTCCAGCCGTTCCTTTTTCTGCTCCAGTGTGTCCACTGCGGACTGAGCCGTCTGTACCATCTGAAAGTCTTCTATATAGTAATAGGTTTCATTGATTTTGTCCCTGTGGTTCATGCTCCACTCACAGTTTGCCAGATGCTGCAGAGCCTCCTCATAAGCCGCATTGATCTCCTCCAGCTGGCTGTTGTAGCCCTCCAGAGACTGTCGTGTTTCCGCCAGAGTCTCTTCCGCCTCTGTCACCGCCTGCTGCAGCTGCGCCACAGTGGCATTATATTCGGTCTCCGCATAGGAACCATATGCCAGACTGGATTCATAGGTGTACCCGGCAGTCTGTTTGGACAGTTCCTGATCCGCATAGACGGCGTCCAGATCGGCCTTGGCCTTTTCCACATTTGACTGCAGCTGCTCCGTCAGCTCCGTTACGCTTTCTTCCTCCAGTTCATACAGGACGTCTCCCTCGGCGACCTGCTGTCCTGCGGATACGCAGATCTTAGAGACAGTCAGACTGGAAGCCTCTCCGCTGGTAGAAAAGGTACTGCCCCCTGCCATGCTGAAGATCTGGTCAAACATGTTGGTTCCTCCACCTGCGCCCTGCATTCCCATGCCCCCTGTATTTCCCGAGCCGGACGTGCTGTCACTGGTGGAGGCTCTCTGCAGAGCGCTCATATCCAAATCAAAGGTCTGTTCCACCGTACCGATATCCACCGAACCGCTCTCCGTCACACCCACGGTCAGGCTGCCGTACTGCACTGTGGTTTCCCGGTAGGTCACCTCCTCCTCGTCCTCTTTGACAGCCAATATCACTGCCGCAATGACGATTGCCAGGCAGAGCAGGATTGCGATAAAAATAATTGCTGTTCTTTTCTTATTTTTGCTGAATTCCTTCATCGCTGTCCCTCCTGATTCCCGCCCCGGCCGCCGGGCATACCGCCTCCAGAGTCTCCTCCGGGCTGTCCTCCGGAGAAATCTCCGCCGCCGGGCATACCGCCTGTGCCGTCAGCTCCGGGAAATTCCATACCGCCGTCTTCCCCGCCGGGTAATTCCATTCCCTCCGGCAGATCTTCCATACTGCCGCTCATTTCTTCCGAAGCGCCGGTTTCCGACTCGCTGTTCCTGACTTCAGATTCAGAGCTCACCCGGCTGGCGATATAGATGGTATCGCCTTCCTCCAGTCCGGAGAGGATTTCCACCACGGAACCGTTGCTCAGACCGGTCTGCACCTCTGTCAGCTCCATGCCGCCGAGAGCGGTCTTTGTATATACATAGGTCCTGCCGTTTTCCTCCACAATGGCCTTTCTCGACAGATACAGCACATCCTCCTTCTGCTGCGTCACAAAGGTGATATCCGCCACCATGCCGCCGTACAGCAGAGAGGTATCCCCGTCAACGCCGATTACCACGGTATAGCTGACGGTGTTGGTGTTCTGTGCGGTGGCTGTGGTATCTATGGAAAGGATTGTTCCGGCGTAAATTTCACCCTCATAGGCAGTAAAGGCGATCTCCACCTGCTCGCCCACCGTCAGCTCCACCACATCCTCCTGGGTCACATCCACGGAGATCGTCATATTGCCCGGCTCCGCATAGGACAGCAGTATCCCCTGCCGGTCCAGAACGTCCCCTGCCTGATAAGAGGATTCCGTAACGATTCCGGCACCCTCTGCATACAGGATGCCGTCCTCACCCACAAAGGCTTCAAACTCCTGCAGCTGTTCCTCCAGTTTATCCCTGTCCTGAGCCGTCTCTTCCAGTTCCTCCTTCAGACTCTCCAGCTTCGCCTGATAGGTTATTTCCGCATTTTCACTGCTGATCAGCGCTTCCTGCTTCTCTTCCTCCGCATCCAGCTTTTCAATAGAACGTTTTGCCAGGGCTGACGCAAGCTCGCTCTGCAGGGTGCTGATCTGCTGCGCATTCTCCTGCAGCGCTTTCTGGGCCTGCTCCAGCGCCGTCTTCGCGCTCTCGTACTGGTTCAGCGCATTCAGATATTTACTCTGCATCAGTTCAAAATAGTATCCGTTGCTCACATCCGCCTCGTCATATCCCGCCTTGGCCATGTTATACTCCTCCAGAGCCTCGGCGTAATCCTCGCTGGCCTGAGTAATCTTCTCTTCCAGGGAAGAAATACCAGCGTTGCGGTGGTCGATCTCTGCCTGCAGGGCCGTAATATTGTTGGTGATGGATGTACTCGTATAACCGTAAATGCTCTGGGCATATTCCCCGGCTATCTGCTTGGACTGATAGCTGGTCTGGGCCTCCAGCACTGATAATTCATATTCCGCCTCGGCCTCGCTGTAATCGGCTTTGGCCTCCGCCAAAGCATTGGTCAGGAGACGGCGCACATCCGTCACGCTATCTTCCGTAAATTTCAGCAGGGCATCCCCCTCCTGAATCCGCTGTCCCTGTGCCGCATAGACCTCCTCTATTTCCAGGTACCGCTGAACCGTATCGTCATCATCATCATCATCTTCATCATCATCCGTGATATCCAGGTCCAGATCATAGGATACAGAGGTGATTCCGTATTCCAGGGAACCGCTCTCCGTGACGCCCACGGTCAGCGTCCCTCTCTCTACTGCGGACTCCTTGTATACCCATTCCTCCTTTTCCAGAAGCGGCGCAATAAATACGGTATAGGATGCCGCAAGGATCAAAAGAAGCAGCGCTATGAGGATCAGAATGAGTTTCCGCTTTTTTTTGCTGATTTTATGTACTGCCGGTAATTTCATTCTCTGGTCTCCCTTCACTCATTTGCCGGATCTGCATCTCCGGCCTCCTGACCGCCCCGGGGCTGCCGGCCTGCTTCGCCGGGCTGCTCTTCCCCATCCGGCATCTGGCCGCCTCCGCCGGGCTGCTGCAGATTTTCGATGTCCTCCCGGGTAATACCAAATATCACTGTCACCGACTGATTGGACGTCAGTGAGGAGGTATCTCCCGTCAGGCTCACTGTCACACTGTAGGTCACATTGGTACGGCTGTCGGAGGCCGTCACCGGATTGATGGCGGCGATCACCCCGCTGTACCCGTTTCCGCCGGTATCCATTATGTACGCCTCATCTCCCACGGCCAATCTGGCAATATCTGCCTGAGACACCGACACGGTGACACTCATCTCCTGGGTATCGCTGTACATATAGATCGCTCTGTCAGAGGTCAGCTCCTGCCCGGCCCGCAGCATCACCCGGAGTACACTGCCCGGTTTCGATGCGTAATAATAGCCGTCTCCCACACTGCTCTCAAAAAGCTCCAGATTCTCCTTCGCATCCTCGTAGTCGCTGAGCAGAGTCTCATAGTCCGCCTCCGCCTTCTCCAGAGTCGTTTCATAGTCGCTCTCCGCCCGCTGGGCAGTGGCCAGAGCCGTCTCATAGGTAAGCTCCGCCTGAGCTGCCTGTATCTCATAATTTTCCCTGGCCTGAGCCACTGCCTGCTGCAGGGAAGGCAGCTGCAGCTCCAGCGTCTGCAATTCAAAAGCCGCATTAGCCACCGCATCCTCATAGTCGCTCTCGGCCTGTTCCAGGTCCCGCAGGTTCTGTTCCAGCACGCTGTACAGACTGGTCAGAATGGACTCGTAGGAGTAGGGGCTGCCCCCTCTGCCGCCGGTGACCTGTTCCCAGCTCACTCCCCATTCTTCCATCTTTTGCTTCAGTACCTCCAGATTCTCATCATAAATCGCCTGATACTCATCTACCTTGAAATAGCTTTGATAGGACCCGTCACTGACATAACTCTGGTACTCTGCAATCCGCTCCTCGGCCTCGGCAAGCTCCTCCTGAGCCCGCTCCATATTGTCTGTCAGACCTGACACCGTCTCCTGATAGACATCTCCCGCCTGTTCACCGGCCAGCACTGCCGACTCATAATCGTACTGGGCCGTGATCTTCTTCTGCTCATATTCAATGACCCCCGCCCGATAGGCCAGCTGAGCCGTCCGCAGAGTCTTCTCCAGTTCTTCTCTTGCCTCAGCCACGCTCTCCTTTGAAAGGCTCAGGATCCTGGTTCCCTCCTCCAGCTCCTGCCCGGAGCTTATGTAGATCTCCTCAATCTCCAGAGCGGTGGACAGATTTTCCACTTCAAAACTTTCCTCGGTCACCTCCACACTGATGACGCCGGAAGCCGCTACCATGTCCTCAGACAGGGAAAAATTACCTCCGGCGGCATTGCCGCCTCCCCGGAACCCAAATTCCGACGAATCCTCTTTATTCCATACATTTAAAACAAAAAAAGCAATACCACCAACGGCCGCCAATACCAGAACCGCCAGAATGATGATAATTGCTTTCTTTTTACCACCCTTATTTTTGCTCTTTCCGTCCTTACTTTTCACACGAGTATCCTCCGCATATATGTGTTAGCAAGTACAGAATACAGATATTTTGTTTCGAAAAAATGTTCAAAATGTGAAGAATCTGTGTTCAGCCCGCTGTTCCTCCAACGCTTCATAGACCCTCAGGATCTCTCCCACGCTCCATGCCTGGGCAAAACAGCCCCTGGAGTTTACGGGATTGCCCCCGTCGTAGATCTCCGGAAGCTGGGCCACGCAGCCCTCCCGCAGAGCCGCCTCTATGGCCGTCAGCTGTTCCCTGACATAGGCTTTCGCCGATTCGGCATATCCATGTACCTTCAGATAGGCCAGATAATAGCCTCCCAGGGGGAAGGTCCACACCGTGCCCTGATGGTAGGCCAGATCCCGATCCAGCTGAGCTCCCCCGTAAAAGGGATGAAAAGCCGGATCCGCCGGATCCAGGGTTCGCAGTCCCACACCGGTATAGAGACGGCGGAAAACGGTCTCCACCACCTGCTTTTCCTTCTCCGCAGACAGCAGGGAGAAAGGAAGGGACACAGCCCAGATCTGATTGCATCTCACCTGTTCATCCGCATCCGTGCCGGAGATGACATCCCGCAGACAGCCCTTTTTGGGGTTCCAGAACTGCGCTTCAAACGCTCCATATACCCGGTCCGCCATAGCGCCGAAATCCATTTCCTCCTGCGAACGCTTCCGGGCCAGTTCTTCCATGATCCGCAGGGCATTATACCAGTAGGCATTGATCTCCACCGGTTTGCCGTGCCGGGGTGTGGGCAGGATATCCCCCACCCGCACATCCATCCAGGTCACCTGATCATAGCCCTGCCCCGCCATGATCAGACCATCCTGATCCATATGGATTCCGTAATCCGTACCCCGGGCATACCAACGAACAATCTCTTTCATCACAGGATAGGCCTGCTCCGCAAAGGCCTCATCCCCCGTTCTTCGGAGATATTCATACACTGCCAGAATAAACAGCAGCGCCGCATCCGCCGTGTTATAGGCGGCGGCCTCCGTCCCCTCCGGGAACAGATTCGGCATCAGGCCCCGGCTGCAGTGCATCATAAAAGTCTGCAGAATGCTTTTCGCCGTATCATACTGCTTCGTGGACAGGCAACAGCCCGTCAGGGCAATCATGGTATCTCTGCCCCAGTCCTCAAAAAAAGGAAAACCAGCCAAAATCGTCTTCTGCCCTGTGGACTCCCGGTGGGAAATGAACTGGTTCGCACTGACTGCCAGCACCTGGGCCGTTGCATCCCGGAACCCTGCCTGCTGCCGCAGGGCCCGGCGGTGCTCCGTCAGGTTCTGCAGGATCTCGGACATTTGAGGCAGCGGCGCTTCCGTCCCGTATACAATCTCCAGCAGCGCATCCTGTTCCTCTTCCACGGTCAGAGAGATTTCATGATTGACCGCCGTGCATCCCAGCACCGGCTTGCCGTCCCTGACATCATCCCGATAGTACAGATCCTCGGCAAACTGCAGGGGCAGCTGCCGGCATTCCCCGTTGGTGCGCAGGTACAGCGTCTGACCGCCGGAGAGGATCCGATCCTCATCCATGATAAATTCCTGCTTTACCGATAGTCTCCGGCCCTTAGGAACAAACTGCAGATGGGGACGCACCCGCAGCGTCACCGCCTCCCGGGAACGGTTGCGGATCCGATAGGAGATCCCCACCGTATTTTTGCCCTGCATCAGAGCGATGGTCCGTATCACTTCCACACCCTCCGCCAGATAGCTCCACACTGGATAATCCTCATAGACAAACCCGGTCTGGAAAAGGTAGCCCTCCTCCCTTTTCTCCGGGCGCCGGAATTCCTGACTGGAAAGGCAGATTTGCCGGGCCTGCTGTCCGGCCTGCTCTCTCTCTAATCGCTCCTCCAGCCGGTGTATCATATTGTACCTGTGATTGGGCGCATGGGTGCAGGCCATCAGCACAGCCTGGTCACCGCGGCTGCAGGAGCCTGTCATGCTGAGAGAGGAAAAACCTCCCAGACCATTGGTCATCAGATAGCAGTTCTCCTCTCCCCTCTCCAGTGTTTTCCAGTCCTGTTTTCCATATATGAAGCTCATGATTTTCCTAATTCCTTTCCGCATCTGCCCCATAGGAATCTGTTATCCGGCGTCAACCCCGGAAATCGTCTTCCGCACAGCCCAGAATGAAACCGCTTCCTGCTGCCGCCTCGATCCATCCTCTGCCCTCCGGGTCCGCCGGGCAGCAGATATCCGTCTTCTGCCCGTCCGCCAGTACTGTCCACTTTCCTTTCGGCAGCGTGATTCCGGCGGGAGTCTCCGACGCATTATAGACAATATACAATTCTTTCCAGCGGCTTTCCTGCGCTTTGCCGCCGCCGGACAGGGCAGCCTGCTCCTCCCGCAGCCGGTTATCCAGCCGAAAGGCCACAATCCCCGGAGCCGGGATCCGGGCGTCTTTCATGCGCTCCGCTGCTCCGGCCGTCTTATCCCACAACCCGGGAAGCTTTTTGCGCAGCCGAATCAATCCCTTATAGTAGTCCAGCAGCTGTGCCTGTTCCACAGTCTGCCGCCATCTCAGCATATTGATCCGGGGATCGGAACGGTAGCTGTTGCCGTCCCCGGATTTTGTCCGGCCGAACTCTTCCCCCGCCTGCATAAACAGATGCCCCTGGCAGGTAAAATAGATCAGGGCCGCCAGCTTATTGGCCCGGAGCACATCCCCGTAGTCCCCGGCAAAGTCCGCCCCTTTTCCGTGGAAGGTCATTACCAGCTTATCCCAAAGGGTAAAATTATCATGGGAGGAAACGTAGTTGACCACCCGGCTGCAGCTGCCGGGCCGAAAGCCCCCCGGCTCTGAAAATTCCCCGCACCAGCCAGTGACAGCCTGCAGAACTTTCTTTTCCAGCCCTTTTCCGCCGTTGACAAAGCCGGGCTCTTCCTCATAGAACACATGCCCCTTGATCACATCCCGGGTATCGTCGCTGAATACGGCGATTCCCTCATCCAGATACTGCACATTTTCCTTCAGTGCAGCACGGGTGCCGGACTCCATGGGCGATTCATCCGCTCTCCAAGGCTCCCCGTACAGGAGCTTTTCCCCTTTGCCGAACTCCTGATCCAGCTCCCTGCGGATACGATTCATCAGCTCCACGGTCAGCAGGCCCATCAGGTCGAACCGGAAGCCATCCACATGATACTCCCTGGCCCAGTACATGACCGAACCCGCAATATAATTATCCACCATTTTTCTGCCCACGGCTATGTCGTTTCCGCAGGCGGAACCGTTAGAGAGGGTGCCGTCCTCCCAACGGCGGCAGTAATACCCCGGCGCAGTCCTCTCCAGCCAGGAATCCGCATCCTGGGTATGATTATACACCACATCCATGACCACACGGATGCCTGCCTGATGGAGGGCCCGGATCATCTCCTTACACTCCCGGATACGCACCATGCCATCGTGAACATCCGTGGCATAAGAGCCCTCGGGCACATTGTAATTCACCGGGTCATAGCCCCAGTTAAATTGCCGATCATCCCCATCCTCATCCAGAGTACCATAATCATAAAAGGGCAGCAGATGCACATGGGTAATTCCCAGTTCCTTAAGATACGCCACTCCCGCCGCATAATCTCCGCCCTCTGCAATTTCTCCCGGCTGCACGGTAAAGGCCTTATATTTTCCCCGATAGGCTTCGGGAACACCGCTGTCAGGATCATAGGAAAAATCCTTGATATGGAGCTCGTATATGATATTTTCCACATCCCTTTCGGGCGCACGGTCCCCGTCAAAGCCCGCCGGATCCGTACGCCGCAGGTCCACCACCATGCTGGGATAGCCGTTGCAGCCGCAGCTCACCGCATAGGGATCCGCTGTATACAGCGCTTCGCCGTCCGTCAGGATACAGTAATCATAATAATGCCCATGGAGATCTCCCGGTATCCGCCGGTGCCAGATGCCTTTTTCTTCCTTTTTCATCTCCAGACGCTGCAGGGCACTTTTCTCCCTGTTCTCGCTGCCATACAGACACAATTCCACTTTTTCGGCAAAGGGCGCCCATAAACGGAAATCCGTTCCCTCCGGGGTGCAGATTGCTCCCAGATCCTTTCCGTCATAGGCATATTCCTCATCAAAGGACTTTGTATATCGAAAATTTTTCATGATTTCCTCTCCATACATATCACTACGTATTTGGAAGTGGAACTTCTCCCATCACCGACGGGGCGGCAGGGATTAACCCTTCACCGCTCCCGATAATCCTTCCACATAGCATCTCTGCGTCAGCAGAAACAGGATCGCTATAGGAATGGATATCAATACACAGCCTGCATAGAACTGTGTATAGAAGGTCTCTATATACTCCTTTTCCAGCATGGTCCACAGGCCGATAGCGATGGTATAATACTTGGTATCATTTCCCATGATTACCCTTGCGAAGATATAGTCCACCCAGGGCCCCATAAATGTGGTGAGCAGCGTATAGGTGATGATCGGCTTGGACATGGGAATCGTCACATGGATAAAGGTATCCCATTTTGTGGCACCGTCAATATAAGCCGCCTCATCTATGGTCTTCGGTATGGTGTCGAAAAAGCCTTTTGCCATATAAAAGCCCAAACCGGCACCGCCTGAATATACCATGACCAGCGCTACCTGCTTCAGAACGCCCGTCTCCAGGAAACCCAGGCCCTTCAGGATATAATACACGGCGATCATCGACATGAAGCCGGGGAACATTCCCAGAATCAGGGCAATGTTCATAAAGGGCTTGCGCATCTTAAATTTCAGACGGCTCATACAGTAGGACACGCAGAGCACAAAGAACGCCGCAATGATCGTACTGAATATAGCGATAACCAACGTGTTGGTAAACCATCTGAAGAAATCGATCTGGCTGGTGGGCTTGAAAAGGTTGGCATAATTATCCAGAGTGAAGCCCCTGGGCCAGATATAACTCTTGTAGGAACCGCTCTCCTTTCGAAAAGAGGTCAGTATCACGTAAAATATGGGCAGAACCCAGATAACGCTGAGTAAAGAGAGCAGTATATGCACCAGCGAGTTCGTAATAAATCTTCTTGCTTTCATTATTGGAATGCCCCCTCATCTTTGTAGGAACCGGTATGCCGGTAAGTCAACAGTGACAGAGTAGCCAGAATAATGAACACCAGAATACCGATAACGGCACCCATGTTGTAGTCCTTCTGTGTAATGGTCAGGCGGTACAGCCAGGTAACCAGCAGATCCGTCTTGCCCGCATAATAGTAGTCCAAAGTGTCAGGTCCGCCGCCGGACAGCAGGAAAATAACATTGAAGTTATTGATATTTCCCGTAAAGGAAGTAATCAGGTTCGGGGTCATGACAAATACAATATAGGGAAGCGTAATCTTCCGGAATATCACAAATGCATTGGCACCGTCGATCTTGGCCGCCTCATACAGCTGTGCCGGAATATTCTGCAGAATACCGGTCGTGGAAAGCATCGTATAAGGAATACCGATCCAAAGGTTGATCACAATGATTGTGATCTTAGCCAGCGTCGGATCCGTGAAAAACGGAATCGACTGCGTCATGCCGATCACGCCCAGGTGCCGCAGCAGCACATTGACAGGTCCGTTGGCATTGAAAATGGTTCTCATGCTCAACAGGGATACAAACTGGGGCACCGCAATGGACAATACAAACATAAATCTCCAGAAGCCCTTAAACCGGGTACCCTGGCGGTTAATCAGCAGGGCCAGAATCAATCCCAGGATAAAGCAGCTGAAGGTGGCGAATACTGCCCAGATCAGCGTCCAGCCCAGAACCGGCCAGAAGGTTTGTGCCAGCTTGCTGCCCTGTCCCAGCATGGTCTTAAAATTATCCAAACCGACCCAGGTAAACAGATTTCCGGGCGGCTGATGCTCGTGATCATAGCTGGTGAATGCGATCAGAATCATAAACACCAGCGGAATAATGGTAAAAATGATTATACCGGTTATCGGTAGGGCCAGCAATGCGGTATGGATATTTTCCTCCCGCACGGAAAGCAGGTCATCCCTGAAGGTGGGAATATGCATCCCCCTTGCTTTGCGTACCTGTGTGCAGTAGGCGCTCTTCATGGACATGCACGCCGCCAGGATAACCGCCAGGGTAAGTACAATGGTAATGACGCCATAGAGCAGAAACAGCATGGAGTTATCGCCCGCCGTGTACTCATAGATCCCCAGGGTCTCATTATAGGTCTTGCCCTGCCCCACAGTACCCAGGGTGATAAAATTACCGACAGAACGGATGCCAAACACTGCCATATAGCAGATATAGGCGATTTCAATCGCCAGAAAAATGAATCCCCGCACAAACTGTTTATTCCGAATATTTCCGAGACCAAAAACAAAAAAAGAACATTTTGTCAGCGCATTTCCCTTTCGGGCTGCTTCCCAAATGCTTGCACCACTGGGTCTCCCGGAAGTTGTCTTGATCTGTTTCTTCTTCAAAGCCCCCATACAAAAACCTCCACATACTATGCAAATGTGCGCCTCCGGGTGCACCTTTCAGTCAGAAGGATAAGGAAACCGAACAGGTTTCCTTATCCTCAGCTCTTTTTTCATACTGCCGCAATTCTTTACTCGGTCATAGCCCTTACGAAGTCATCCAGCTTCTGCTGAACATTGTCCTTATTGATCGCACCGCTTCTGATCTCGGTGGGAATTGCGCCTGCATAGGTCCAATATCTGGTGGAGAATACACTGTGCACGGGCTGCATTACGCTGGCTTCATTTGCTTCCTTAACGATTACAACCGCCAGAGGATCGGAGGTAACAGCCTCGCTGGCACTGGCATTGATATTGGTAGGGATCTGTGCGGACTTCTCAAAACGAAGCAGCTGGTTCTCTTCATTGCCCAGAAAGGTTGCGAAAGCAACTGCTGCCGCCATGTTTTGGGAGTGCGCATTTACACCGATACACTTGGAGCCATAGAAACCAAGGAGCTGATAATCATTGCCATCGGGATTGAAGGTAGGGATCACGCCGATACCCATATCATCTCCCAGAATATTCTTGTAGGTGTTGTAGTTCCAGGAACCGTCAAACCATACGCCTAATCTGTGATCCTCGATTAACTCGCTGACAGCAATCTCACTATCATAAGCACATTTGGGATTGTTAATCAGCTCGATCAGGTAATTGGTAACTGCCACACCGGTTTCATTATTCCAGTCACAGCCTGCAGAAAGGTCATTGCCCTGAGGTCCGAACACGGTCAGACCTGCACCGTAATAGTAAGCGCCCAGCTTCCAGCCGCCTGAGGACTCGAAGTAGTAGTTGTATACATTATCCGCCGTTTCCTTAGCCATGATCTTCTCCAGGGAAGTCACGTCATCCTCGTTCATGAGGGTCTTATCGTAGAACATGAAGAAGGTATTGTGGGTAAAGGGAATGGCATAGGTTGCATCGTCCACCATTGCGGTAGCACGAACTGCCTCGGACATGGTGTCCTTTACCATGGCTTCTGCCGTGCCGCCAAGCTGTGCGATAGCGCCCGCATCCACCAGTTCGATCAGCTGGTCGGAGGAGAACAGGAACACATCTGCTGCCGCATCCACATCCTTCAGAATTTCAGTCTTCGCATTGTCCTCGCCTACGATCTCGGTGGTCCAGGTAATATTCCACTCGGGATGCTCTGCTGCGAATGCAGCCTGCTGCTGCTCCATAATTCCGGTATCCACCTGATTCTGAGGGCACCATACCTTCAGGGATACATTCGTTACTTCACCTGCTGCAGCGCTGCTCTCTCCGGCTGTACTTCCGGAATGATTGCCATTGCTGCTGTCACTGCCGCAGCCTGCCAGTAAAGAAACAGACATCACTGCCGCCAACGCACATGCTAATGCTTTTCTTTTCATAATGAAATCCTCCTTTTAAACGAATGTAAAACCCGATGCCAGATTAAAAATGATAAAATTGCGCTTCCTTAGTTATTACCAAATAATTTTTAATTATGTTTGGTTTTTCCTTATATGATTGTTATTTTACTTTCCGACACATGCATTCCTGCAGACCGGCATATTTCAGATAACTGTTGACTGCCACAATATACAGATTGATGCTGGCAATTTTTCTGTTCTGGGACAGCAGATACTTCTTATATTCCAGCAGCACCTTTTTGGTTACCTCTTTTTCTCCCAAATACTGCAGCAAAAGCTTTGCCTGTCTGACATAGATCTGTATGGTGCTTTCCGACAGCTCCTGCCACTGCAGATACTCTCTGTAATCCTTTATTTTTTTGTCTTCTCTCATAGCTCTTACCCCTTTCTTTTGTTTTGGAATCCGTAGAAAAAGAAGTTCGTCCTTATCAAAGCAAACTGAAAAAAGCACTGAAACCTTTGAAGATTTCAGTGCTTTTCAGCAATGCTGGGATGGCATGAATTCTGTATCAGCAGAATCATTATATCACATGCACAGCTCGTGATCGACATTCGCCATCCGGCTGTTTTCTGTCTTGAATATGGTTTATTATGCCATACAATCCTTTTTTTCTGATAATTGCCTGTAGGTCTTTACAATCAGGATCACGGAGATCACTGCTGTGAGAACATCGGATACCGGCATGGAATACAGCACACCGTCAAGTCCGAAGAAGGGCGGCAGAATCAGGGCAAAGCCCACACCAAATACAATCTCCCTCACCATGGAGAGCAGGGTGGATTCCGCTGCTTTTCCCATTGCCTGCAGGAAGATAAATGCCGCTTTGTTGATGCAGGCCAGAACCATCATGCAGAGATAGATACGGAACGCCTTAATTGCAAAATCCGTATAGTAGACACTTTCATTAGCTGCACCGAAAATGCCGATGAGCTGCCGGGGGAAGAACTCCACAATGATAAAGGCAATCACACCCACACAGGCTTCGGCAATCAGCAGCTTGCTAAACAGCTTTTTCGTCCGGTCATATAATCCGGCGCCTATATTATATCCGACAATGGGAATACAGCCTGCTGCCATGCCCACCACGATGGAAATAACAATCTGGAAGAATTTCATTACAATTCCCACAACGGCCATGGGGATCTGTGCATACTGCTGTTGTCCGAAAATCTCGTCCATGGCGCCGTATTTGCGGATCATATTGTTGATGGCAGCCATCGCCGCAACCAGAGAGATCTGCGACAGGAAGCTGCAGATACCCAGCACCAGAGTATGTCTGATAATCGAGCTGTTTAGCCTAAAGTCCTTCCGATTCATCTTTATGACTTTCGTATGACAGAGATACCAGACAGCAAGAACGGCGGTGACGATCTGGCCGATCACTGTCGCTACGGCGGCTCCCATCATTCCCCATTTGCAGATGAAGATAAAAATGGGATCCAGAATAATATTAATCACTGCACCGGCTAAGGTGGATATCATGGCAAATTTCGGACTGCCGTCTGCACGGATCACAGGATTCATTGCCTGGCCGAACATATAGAAAGGGATACCCACAGTAATCCAGAAAAAATACTCCTTGGAATGCCGGAAGGTTTCCTCATTCACCGTGCCGCCGAACATGGAGATAATCTGATCGCTGAACAGCAGATATACCGCTGTCAGAACAAGGCTGGCGACGACCGTGAGCAATATGGCGTTGCCCATACTGCGGCTGGCATCTTCGGGCTTTTCTTTTCCCAGGCTGAGACTGACGAACGCGCAGCAGCCATCCCCGATCATGACACCGATAGCCAGGGCAATGACCGTCAGGGGGAATACCACCGTATTGGCGGCGTTTCCGTAGGAGCCGAGATAATCGGCATTGGCGATAAAGATCTGGTCCACAATATTATACAGGGCGCCCACAAGGAGAGATATGATGCAGGGCACTGCATATTTTCCCATTAGCTTGCCGATTTTTTCCGTGGCAAGATACGACTGATTCGTTTCTTTCATTTTATACCATCCTTTCCATACCTGCTGTCCGTTACTTAGCAGGCACATAAAAAAAAGCGCAAATCCTTCAGTCGGACTTACGCCTTTTGGCTACTCACATATATCTATTATACTTCATTATTTCTTGTCTTTCAAAGGTATTTTTGCACAAAATATGTTTCCGGTAGTTATTATTCACAGCCGATCTGGGCAGATACACAGATTCGTCGAGCTTGCTCGTAAGAAGCTGTATATCTGTTCCAAATCTGACTGCGAAGCAAAAGCCTCCACCCAATGAGCAAAACACAGCTGCGAAGCAGACACAAATAACTGCGCAGCAGCGGGTTTTGCGAATGCAGCGTGGGGGGGCTGTAAATAGTAACTACCATATCTGGCTTATCGTATTTTGATAATTGACAATCCGATCATCCTCTGTTGCCGAAAAGCTTTTTCAGGGTTTCCTCCAATTTGTCCATGTCGATCGGCTTGGCAATATGCGCATCCATTCCCGAATTGAGAGCCTGCGCCACATCATCAGCGAAAGCGTTGGCGGTCATGGCAATAATCGGAATTGTTTTCGCTGAAGGGTGGGCACTCGCACGGATGGCACGACAGGCTTCATAACCGTTCATTACCGGCATCTGGATATCCATCAGAATTGCATCAAATTCTCCCTGTGCGGAGGCTTCAAAACGCTCCAATACCGCTTGCCCGTTCACTGCGACCTCACAGTCCGCCTCCACCATGGAGAGAAGTTCCGTCAGGATCTCCGCATTCAGCTTGTTATCCTCCGCTGCAAGAAAATGCATGCCCCGCAGAACCGAAGCATCTTCCCGGCAGGCATGATCCGCCATCTGCACAGCCGTCCCTTCATCCGCGGCAAGCTGCATCTCTACGCTATAAATGCCGTCGTCCGCCCAAAAACCTGCATCCGACTGCTGCTCCTGTATCTGCAGCTCCATGTCCACCGTGAAAATGCTGCCTTCCCCCCGTCTGCTTTGTACTGTGATAGAGCCTCCCATCATCTCCACAAGATTCTTCGTGATCGCCATACCAAGCCCTGTACCCTGAACCCCGCTGGCAAGAACATCATCAGCACGGCTGAACGGCTCAAAAATGGATTCCAAATACGCATTGTCCATGCCGATACCGTTATCCCTGACCTGAAACCGGAAATGTGCGAACCCCTTGATCTCATAAGGGATCTGACGCACCGTCAGTTCTATACATCCGCCCTCCGGCGTATATTTGACGGCGTTAGAGAGGATGTTGATCAACACCTGATTGATCCGCAGTTTATCCCCCAATACATGCTCGTCCGTCAGATCACAGACATGAACCTTAAACTCCTGCTTTTTGTCCTTCGCCTGCGGACACATGATGGTTTCCAGCTCTTCCACGATCTCCGCCACGTTGATCTCCCCGATATTTAAGGTTGTCTTGCCGCTTTCTATCTTACTCATATCCAGCACATCATTGATCAGCCCCAGCAGATGCTGGCTGGAAGCGATAATTTTGCGGGTATGCTCCCGCACCTTGTCCGGATTCTCCGCATCCCTCTGCAGGAGCGTGGACAACCCCACAATGGCATTCATAGGCGTGCGAATATCGTGGCTCATATTGGACAGGAATGCGCTCTTGGACTGATTGGCTGTCTGAGCGATGCCCAGAGCCTCAGTGAGGGCGTATTCCTTTTCCCGTTCCTGGGTCCGATCCGAAAAAACGACGATAAACTTCTCGCTCCCATCAATGGAAAAATGGTAGATCCGCTCTTCCATCCACCGCTCCTCTTTAGAACCCCCACGGCTCCATTTTCCCTCATAGACAGCAGAATCTCCTAACGGAATGCTGCGAAGCTCCTCTTCGTCGACATACTGATGCCTGCATTGCACTGTCGCATTCAGGGCAGACAGCCCGTCCAGCAGCGCCGCCTGACGCAAGATCCCAGTCACCCGCTCGATATTGGGGCTGACGTACTCTGTGGCAAGCCCATCGCCGGAAAGCATCAGGAACGCCTCCTGGGTGCCGCTTGCCAAAATCCCGAACAGCTGCTCCCGGTATTTTAACTCCGATTCTTTTTCCCGGATATTTCGCCGATACTGCCAGCTTACTGCGGCAAACATGAGGAAAACAAACAGCGCTAGCCCTATGACCAGAAGGAACATCTCTCCGGTTTTCAAAAGCTGTTCCGTCCTGGCCGTAATGGAAGCACCGGGGATGATCGATATTACATACCATCCTGCCGTATCCGCAACCGGCGTGAAGGTGAACACACACTCCTCATCGTTAAACTGAAGCCGCATGGCTCCCCGCTTCCCGCTGCTCAATCCGTCCCGAAAAGCGTTTTCATCCGCTTGCGTATTTCCCTCCTTCATTATCACATCGAACACATTGGAAAACGTGCGGTTGCTGTTCGGGTTATTGGGGCGCAGCACGATATCGCCGTCACCGCTGATCACATAGGAAAAACCGGTATCGTCAAAAAAGGACAGGGAAAATTCCTCCGCCACATCAGACAAAAGATAACTCTTGCGCACCATGCCCTCCGCACCGTCCGCGAAGGTAAACCGCTCATAGTAGCCGAACATCCGCTGTCCGCTGTATTCACTCAGAAAAGGCTCTAAAATCCCCTGACTCGGAAGATCAAGATATGCCGCCGTTTCCTCCTCTGACAGAGCCGTCTGACTGCTGCTGTTGAAATACAATATCCCATGAGTCAGATCCATGACTGCAAAATTAGGATCTCCCTCCTCGTACAAATCCAGCTTCGACTTAATAGCCTCCTCATTCGTGGATTCATACTGGGCAAAATTACTGGCACGCCCCTCCAGCATGGCAAAACCCTGTCGGAAATAAACCTCGAACGCATGGGCGGACTGCTCCGTAATTTCCAGCACATCGGCGACGGACTGTGTCCAAAGAGACGCCCTCATTCTCTTAATATAATAATTGGCTCCCAAAAGCAGCCCGCAGACAGCCGCAAGGATAATTACCGCTCCTGCCCTCTGAAGCCACCATCCTTTTCCCTTTTTCAGAGTCATCATATAAATCTTTTTCCCTTCCTATAATGTCAAGCCCAAATTTGTTGATTTTCTGGACTTTTTTCTCA
>CAZFYD010000002.1:0-72433 GCA_964523315.1 uncultured Acetatifactor sp. | reverse complement strand
GATTTATAAAAAATACGGGAATAGGCTTGTCTGTCCGCCGGATCTGATATATAATGCAGATAATAGATATGGTATCCAAACGGGAAAAGGGATGCATATATAGTAGATATGTCAGGTGATACAGGAAAGGATGGAAAATATGTCTTCCAAAACAGATACAGAGGTAATCATCGGCGGAAAGGTATTTACCTTAAGCGGCTATGAAAGCGAGGAGTACCTGCAGAAGGTAGCCTCCTATATCAATAACAAGGTAAACGAATACAGCAAGGTCGACAGCTTCCGCAGGCAGCCGCTGGATACTCAGGGGGTGCTTCTGCAGCTGAATATTGCGGATGACTATTTTAAGGCCAAAAAGCAGATTTCGATTCTGGAAGAAGAATTGCAGCGAAAGGAAACGGAACTGTACGATTTGAAGCATGAGCTTATCTCCTCCCAGATCAGGCTGGAAAATATGGAGAAGAACGCCAAGGAGCTGGAGACACAGCTCAGCGAGAACGCCAAGCAGATCGTGATGCTGGAGACGGAACTGAAGGATAAGAGAACCAATAAAAAGCTGCCGGTATAAGGCAGCTTTTCTGTTCCCGGCAGGGGAAGACTCATGAGGAGGAAAGGAGAGAGCCGGAAAATGGAAGCACCAGTGAGAAAACCGGAATTACTGGCTCCGGCAGGAAACAGAGAGGCCTTTCTCGGCGCAGTGCATGCGGGAGCGGATGCGGTCTATCTGGGAGGAAAAAAATTCGGAGCAAGAGCCTATGCGGACAATTTCTCACGGGAGGAACTGACAGCCTGCATCCGCTATGGGCATATTCATGGATGCAGGACCTATCTGACGGCAAATACGCTGATGAAGGAGCAGGAGCTTTCGGAACTGGCGGAGGAGCTCTCTCCCCTGTATGAAGCGGGACTGGATGGTGTGATTGTACAGGATATGGGAGCGCTGCAGGTGATCCGGCAGCATTTTCCGGGACTGGCTCTTCACGCCAGCACTCAGATGACGGTTACGGGTTCGGCAGGAGCGGAGCTTTTAAAGGAATTGGGTGTGACTCGGGTGGTGCCCGCCAGAGAACTGAGCCTTGCGGAGGTCCGGCGGCTGCAGCGGGAGAGCGGGCTGGAGGTGGAGACCTTTATCCACGGCGCCATGTGCTACTGCTATTCCGGCGCCTGTCTGTTCAGCAGTATCCTGGGAGGCCGCAGCGGCAACCGGGGGCGGTGCGCCCAGCCCTGCAGGCTGGCCTATGAGACGGACTCTCCGGGGGCGTCGGTGCATCGAAAAGAGTATTATCCCCTGAGCCTGAAGGATATGTGTACCATAGAGCGTCTTCCCCGGCTGATGGAGAGCGGCATCGACTCCTTTAAGATCGAGGGACGTATGAAAAAGCCGGAATATGCGGCGGGTGTGACGGCGATCTACCGAAAATATATGGATCGGTATCTGGCCCGGCCTCAGGAGCCTTTTGGGGTGGAGAAACAGGATCTGGAGAAGCTTTCCTGGCTCTATATCCGCAGTCAGAGGCAGGACGGCTATTATTTCCGGCAGAATGGCCGGGAGATGGTGACTTTGGACAGTCCTTCCTACAGCGGCAGCGATGAAGCATATCTGGAGCAGATCCGGCAAAAATATATAGAGGAAAAAAAGCGGCTTCCGGTATGGATGAAAGCGGTATTTGTCTGCGGACAGCCTGCGCAGCTGCAGATCGGGCACGGCAGCTGTCAGGTAAATGTGACCGGCTGCATGGTGGAGCCTGCGCAGAACAGGCCCGTTGCCAGGCAGGAGATCCGCAAGCAGCTGCAGAAGCTGGGAGAGACCAGCTTTACCCTAGAGCATCTGGAGATCGAAACGGATGAGAGGGGCTTTTATCCCCTGAAGGAGATCAACGATCTGAGACGGGAAGCAGTGCGGATGCTGGAGGATCGGATCATAGAGAAAAACGGACTGATCGTGAGCCGCAGCCGTGAGCAGGCGCATTTTTCAGAGCCGTTTGGGAAGCAGCCTGCAGATCGGAAAAAGGGAACTGGCAGCACTCTGCGGCTTCAGATTTCAACCGAAGAGCAGCTGCTGTCTCTGGCAGGGCATCCGGGCAACAGGCAGGCAGAATGTCCGGCCGACAGATCGGCAAAGGATCCGCAGGAGATGCCGGTAGAACGGCTCTACGTGGAGAGCCATCTGCTGCTAAAAGCTTATGATCAGGCAGAGTGCCGGCAGAAGAACCGGACCGGAGCAGATGGCGGTAAGCTCCGTCCGGCCCTGCAGCGACTGCAGGAGACGGGCACGGAGGTGTGGATGGCTCTGCCCTATGTGCTGCGCAGCAAGGATCAGCAGCTGATGCTGCAGGCGCTGGAGCTGTACAGGCAGGGCAGGATCCGGGGCTTTCTGGTGCGGAATCTGGAGGAATATGGCTGGCTGCAGAACCGGGCCCGGGAACTTTCCGCACAAGACATCCCCGGAAAGGAGCGCTGCAGCGGTGACAGCCTTATGCAGCAGATCCAGCTGGATCATACAGTATATGTCTGGAACAGTCATACGGCGGCTTTCTGGCAGCGCAAGGGCTGCGGTCTGACCTGCCCGCTGGAGTTAAACGGCAGGGAATGTCAGCAGCTGCTGGAGCAGACAGGCGCCGATGGCATGGAAAAGCTGATTTACGGGCGCATTCCCATGATGGTGACGGCAAACTGCATTGCAAAGACGGCAGGAAAATGCCTGCAGGGGCAGGAGAACCGTGCAGAGGGCATACTGACGGACCGGTATCGGAAAAAATTCCCGGTGGAAATCTGCTGCGACGTGTGTCTGAATGTGATTTATAACAGTGTTCCGCTTTCTCTTCATAAGGAATGGACGCACTGCCGTGCAGCGGCTGGACGGCTGGCCTTTACCACGGAGAGCGGACAGGAACTGGTAAGGATACTGGATTTTTTCAAGAGGCAGGCCGGGGAAAAAGTGGGCAGACCGCCCTACGAGGACTATACCACAGGACATGAAAGACGAGGCGTATTGTAAAGGAGCATCATGCAGGAATATATAACAACGATATCCAAATACATCATTCCCCTGTGCATGGCCATCTATACCTTTGAATGCTTTTTTGTATTTCACTACCGGAAGGAGGAAGACAGAAAAGGGTGTTACGTACGGCAGAGGATATGGATGGCGGTGCTGCAGTTTCTCTGTTTTCTGAATCTGACCATGGTCACAGGGGACGGCGGTTATCTGCTGTTCTGGGGATTTATGGAACTTTTCTTTTTCCTGATCCTGAGACTGACTACGATTTTATACGAGAATGCCAACCGGCTGCTGCTGAACAATATCTGCCTGCTTCTGGGTTTGGGATTTACGATGCTTGCCAGACTTTCCGGTGTGGAGATCACGAAGGCTTCCAGTGGTCTTTCCCAGACATACAGTATTCCCTCCAGCGTCAAGCAGTTTCTGATTGCCGTTCTGTCCTATGGCGTCTGCCTGCTGATTCCTCTGCTGCTGCAGAGGCTTCGATTCCTGGATCGTCTGACCTGGCTGTACAGTGCGGCGGGGATTCTGATGATCAGTATCGTGCTGATCCTGGGGGAGGTGACCCATGGCTCCAAGCTGTCCTTTTCCATTCATGGCATCACTTTTCAGCCGTCGGAATTTGTGAAGATATTGTTTGTGTTTTTTCTGGCGGCAGCCATCTATGAAAAGACGGATCTGAAGCGAATCTGCATGACGGCCCTGCTGGCCGGGATCCATGTGATTGTGCTGGTGGTAAGCAAGGATCTGGGCAGCGCCCTGATCTTCTTTGTGGCCTTTGTAGTTATGGTATTTATCGCTACCGGCAGTTACCTGTATCTGCTGGCGGGAATTGCGGGAGGAGCGGCGGCCTCGGTGGCGGCCTATTATCTGTTCAGCCATGTCAGGGTGCGGGTGCTGGCCTGGCGGGATCCCTGGGCATATATCGACAATCAGGGGTATCAGATTACCCAGTCCCTGTTTGCCATCGGCAGCGGCAGCTGGTTTGGCATGGGGCTGGGCCAGGGCAGCCCCGGAGACATTCCCTATGTGGAGACGGACTTTATGTTCTCCGCTTTGTGTGAGGAGCTGGGCGTGCTGACCGGCATATGTGTGATCCTGGTGATCCTCAGCTGCTTTATCATGATAATGGAGACGGCAGTGGGCCGCAGGAACCGGTTTTATAAGCTGCTGGCAGTGGGGCTGGGCACCCTGTACATCTTCCAGATTTTTTTGACTGTGGGAGGCGGCATCAAGTTCATCCCTCTCACAGGGGTAACGCTGCCCTTTATCAGCTATGGAGGCAGCTCCGTACTGACAACCATGGCCATGTTTTTCCTGGCGCTGGGGATCCAGCTGCTGCCGGAAACTGACGGGCCCTCCCGGAAAAAGCGGAAGACAGAAGACTTTGCAGAGGAGCTGGAAGAAAGCGCTTTGCTTCAGGAGCGGCGCAGGACAAACCGGAAGATCCGTGGCCTGACATGGTTTTTCGTGCTGCTGTTTGTGACCATGATGGGGGATCTGGCATACTTTACGGCCACCAGCCGGGAAAGTATAATGAATAACAGCTACAACTCCCGCCAGGAGATCCTCCGGTCCCGGAATTATCGGGGCAGCATTTACAGTGCGGACGGGCAGGTGCTGGCCCGGACGCTGTTGGATGAGGAGGGGAATGAGACCCGGGAGTACCCCTTCGGCAATCTGTTTGCCCATGTGGTGGGGTATTCCACCAGGGGCAGGACTGGGGTGGAGGCCCAAGCCAATTATTACCTGATCAACTCCAATATCTCTCTGACGGAGAAAGCGGCCAATGATGCGGCGGACATCAAAAACCCGGGAGACAATGTATATACTACGCTGGACGTGGAGCTTCAGCAGATCGCCAGAAAGTCTTTGGGAATTTATAAGGGGGCTGTTATTGTATCGGAATGTGATACCGGCAGAATCCTGGCCATGGTCTCCGGGCCGGATTTTGATCCCAACGAGATTTCAGAGATCTGGGATGACCTGGTGGAGGATACATCCAGCACCGTCCTGCTGAACCGTGCGACCCAGGGGCTTTATCCGCCGGGCTCGACCTTTAAGATCGTAACAGCGCTGGAGTATATCCGGGAGCACCCGGAGGACTATGACAGCTATGTCTATGACTGCAGCGGCTCCTATCAGTCAGACGACACTTCCATCAGCTGCTATCACGGGATTCGCCATGGAAGGGTGGATTTTATGGCCTCCTTTGCCAAATCCTGTAATTCCTCTTTTGCCAATATCGGGATGGAGCTGGACCGGAATGCATTCCGGGAGACCCTAAACCAGCTGCTGTTTGACCAGAAACTGCCCCTTTCAATCAATTATGCCGGAAGCAGCGTACAGGTGTCTGAGGAGATGACGGACGGGGAAATGATGCAGACGGCCATTGGCCAGGGCAGGACACAGATGACGCCGATGCATCTGCATCTGCTGTGCAGCGCCATTGCCAATGACGGTGAACTGATGGTTCCCTATGTTATTGATTCGGTGCAGACTGAGGACGGAAAGCTGATAAAAAAATATAAGGAACAAAGCTATGGACAGCTGATGACGGAGCAGGAAGCAAAGATTCTGCGTCATCTGATGACCCAGGTAGTGGAATCCGGCACTGCCAGTGTGTTATCCGGGCAGAATTATACGGCGGCCGGAAAGACCGGTTCTGCGGAGTACAGTAACCAAAAGGGGGATTCTCATGCCTGGTTTACG
This sequence comes from uncultured Acetatifactor sp., assembly GCA_964523315.1. Classification (GTDB taxonomy): domain Bacteria; phylum Bacillota; class Clostridia; order Lachnospirales; family Lachnospiraceae; genus Acetatifactor. The sequence goes on along the minus strand of CAZFYD010000002.1, from coordinate 66,723 downwards.
GGCTTTGCTCCGGCGGAGGATCCCCAGATCTGCGTAACCGTGATTCTGGAAGGGGCAGGCTCGGGAGGCGACTATGCGGCGCCTGTGGCCAAACGCATTTTTGATGCCTGGTTCTCCAGGGGTATATTCCCATAAGTATATTTTGATTTTTCAGTTGCTATTCACGGGAAATTAGTCTATACTTACAGTAGTCAATACAGCACACCGTTCGGAGGAAATTGCAATGATTGAAGCAACGAGCTGTGGTGGTGTGGTAATTTTCCGAGGCAAGATTTTACTCTTGTATAAAAACTACAGGAATAAATACGAAGGCTGGGTTCTGCCCAAGGGCACCGTGGAGGAGGGAGAGGAATATAAAGAGACCGCCCTGCGGGAGGTGTTGGAGGAATCCGGAGCAGAAGCGTCCATTATAAAGTATATCGGGAAAAGTGAATATACGTTTACGGTGCCGGAGGATGTGGTATCGAAGGACGTCCACTGGTATCTGATGATGGCGGACAGTTATTACAGCAAACCACAAAGAGAGGAATTTTTTGTAGACTCAGGATTTTACAAGTACCATGAAGCGTACCATCTGCTGAAATTTGCCAATGAAAAGCAGATTCTGGAAAAGGCGTACGGCGAATATCTGGAACTGAAAAAGAATAATCTGTGGGGCAGCAAAAAATATTTTTAGGCAAAATGCCAGTAAAAAGGTTCAGCCCGTCAGGGAGGGGCTTTCGGACAATCCAAGGAGGAGCGCATGCTGCAGCCGGAATATTATCCCCGGCTCTATCTGAGTGAGGGCATAAACAGGGATAAACTGGAAAAACTGAAAAGAGAGCTGTCCGTCAGGCCGAAAAAGGCTGATGTATATCTGCTGACACTGGCAGGCAATGCCTCAGACCAGCTGGATATCTATGCGTCAAAATATCTGCAGCAGAAATATTATGAAAAGCATTCGCCCTATATCATCGGCATCGCAGAGGATTATGAGAAGGCGGTGGAGATCGTGGAGCAAATTGTAAGGGAGGCCTGGGCCGTCAGGGGAGATGCGCAGCTGAAGGAATATCTGCTGGCAGGCATGGAGAGCGCGGATGTGGAGTGTGGTATTAAAAATACTTAGTATATTGGGAATCATCCTGCTGTGTCTGCTGGGATTTCTGCTTCTGGTACTGCTTCTGGTACTGTTTGCGCCCGTGATATACCGGGGAAGCGGAAGGGCTCATGACGGAGAATATGCGGCGTGTTTCCGGTTTAGATGGTTGTTTGGACTGGTGCGGGGGGAGTTTGCTTATCCCCTCAGCAAGACCCTGCGAATCAAGGCGCTGTGGCTGACAGTGTTTGACAGCGGCGGAAAACGGAGAGAGAAGCAGGAAAACCCCCGCAAGGCTCAGAGAGCCGCTGCACGACAGCCGTTGAAGGAGACGGCAGGGGAAAATGCAAAAACCGCGGCAGATGCAGCGGATCCTTTGAAAACGACGAAGCAAAAGGCTAAGGAGCAGGCACAGGACAGGGAAGGAGCAGGTCCAAAGAACAGACTGCAGCGATACCTGTCCGTTGCGCAGGATCGGGAGAATCAGGATCTGGTAAAACATGCGCTGAGCCGTCTGGGAAAGATTATAAAGAGTATTCGTCCCCGGGAGCTGCGGGCCGAGGCAGTGGTGGGTCTGGGAGAGCCGGATACTACGGGATATCTGTATGGAGCTTACTGGATGCTAAAGCCCTTCCTCGGGAAAAACTGCCGGATTACAGTCACACCGGATTTTGAACAGCAGATCCTGGAGGGAAATGTAGTTCTGCGGGGTCGTATGATAACAGCGGTACTTCTGTATCAGGTGGTGCGGGTGGTAGTGGATAAGAGACTGCGAAAACTGTTTGGACAATTACAAAGCTTATAAAATATATGGCGGCAGGATATCTGCGGAACAAAACAGGAGGACATGTATTATGGCGGATAAACAGGAATTTCAGGGGGTAATTGATTCTCTCCTGCAGGGGATGGATACCGTATTGTCAGCAAAAACAGTGGTGGGACAGCCAACTCAGGTCGGCGATGTGACGATTCTTCCATTGGTGGACGTCAGCTTTGGTTTCGGCGCCGGCGCCGGCAATCAAGCCGATAAGCATTCCGCCAGGGCCGGCGGAGGGCTGGGCGGCAAGATGTCTCCCAGCGCTGTGCTGGTGATCAAGGACGGTACCACCAGATTGGTCAATATAAAGGATCAGAACACTGTGACCAAGCTGCTGGATATGCTGCCGGATCTGGTGGATAAATTTACCGGCAGGAAAGAGACTGGCATTGACGATACAGAGGCGGTAAATATTGCTTTTCCCGAAAAGAAAACGGAAGAGTAAGCCCGCACAGGGTTCCCAATCCGTCCCCTGCCGCATATAGTAGCATAAGGGCTGTGGAAGTGACGGAACGGATATGAAGATCTTTAAGCTGATCGGACTGGCTGCTTTTTTCGTGGCTTTGGGAATGCTGATTATGCTGTTTATGACCAGCAGGCTGATGGGACTTTTTCTTATTGCCATTCTGCTTTTACTGGGTTATTGCTGCCTGTGCTGTGATCTGTAAGACTCTGCCTTCGGAGCCTTGGCATGGGCAGGACGCATGGAAGTATGGTGAATGATAAGCAAAGATGGAAGACAAGATGAACTGGGACGAAGTGGATAGGGCACAGAGTGAGGAAGAGCTGCGAAAAATGAAGCTGTGGCTGTTTCAGGAAAATATCCGTCTTCAGAATGAACGCAGCGAGTTGGAAAATATGCGGGACAAGTTTATTCAGGAGAAGGTTCGTTTTCGTGATGAAATGGATACTCTGAATCACCGTATGGTATTGGAGCAGAAGCGCCTGCGGGAGGAGAATCTTTTCTTTGACAAGAAACTGGCTATCCTGCAGGACGGTTTCCGTAAGCTTGAGGAGGACAGGCAGTTCCTGGAAACGGAAAAACGCAGGCTGGAACAGACCGGCAGAAACCAGAGGGAGAGGACGGAGAACCTGCGTCAGGGAGAGGATATCGCCAGTGTACTGTTTCGCAGTGCGGGTAATCCTCTGGCTCTGCGAAAGCGCTACCGGGATCTCCTGAAAATTTTTCATCCCGATAATTTCTGCGGAGATGCAGAGCTGATGCAGTATATCAACAGGGAATTCCAACGGCGCAGAGAAGAATAGAGGCACAACAAAAAACCGGCTCATACGAACCGGTTTTCATTTGCATTAAACAGCAATCCTCTGAAAACATGATACATGATGAATCAGTTCTCAGGCTCTCTCAACCTTGCCGGACCTTAAGCATCTGGTGCAGACATGTAATCTCTTAGCAGCGCCATTTACCATGCACTTCACATTCTTAACGTTGGAATTCCACATTGCATTACTTCTTCTATGAGAATGGCTTACGTTATTACCGAAATGAACGCCCTTACCACATACATCACATTTAGCCATCTTGACACCTCCTCAGCATTTGTTGTTTTCCTCATGTCATTGCATAAAAATTAGCAACATTGATATATTAACAGAAAAAACCAGGAAAAGCAAGTAAAAAAATGATTTTTTTAAATTTTTGTTTTGGGTGTTCCATTTTTTTCTAAAAGCATGTATAATGATGATTAATTAGTTTGTATAGCAAGGAGGTACTATATGAAAGGTTCTTCTATGAATACACATATGGGCAATATTGTGATAGATAACGAAGTTATCGCTCAGTATGCCGGCAGCGTAGCGGTAGAGTGCTTTGGGATTGTCGGGATGGCGGGCGTCAGCATGAAAGACGGTATGGCAAAGCTGCTCAAAAAGGACAGCCTGACCCGGGGGATCAATGTCAGTCTGAACCATAATAAACTGACGCTGGATTTCCATGTGATCGTAGCCTACGGTGTCAGCATCATCGCCGTGTCCGACAACCTGATCAGCAGTGTTAAATATAAGGTGGAAGAGTTTACCGGAATTCAGATTGAAAAAATCAACATCTTTGTAGAAGGTGTTAGAGTGATTGATTAAGGAGGAAAGATCTGTGACTTCAAATGCAATCGACGCTAAGATGCTGTCAAAGATGTTCTTAGCCGGCGCAAAAAACCTGGAAAGCAAGAAAGAATGGATTAATGAACTGAATGTATTTCCCGTACCTGACGGGGATACCGGCACCAATATGACGATGACCATCATGTCTGCGGCCAGAGAAGTATCTGCACTGGGAGAAAATGCAGATATGCCAGCTTTGTGCAAAGCCATCTCCAGCGGTTCCTTAAGAGGCGCCCGGGGAAATTCCGGCGTAATCCTGTCACAGCTGCTCAGAGGCTTTACCAAGAGCATAAGCAGCAAGGCGGAGTTGGGTATTTCCGATCTGACCGATGCTTTTGACAAGGCTGTGGAGACTGCCTACAAGGCGGTAATGAAGCCTAAGGAAGGCACGATCCTGACTGTGGCCAGGGGCGGTGCGGAAAAGGGAAGAGAATTGGCCAAAGGCGGGATGGAGGATATGGAGCAGTTCCTCTCCCAGGTGATTGAGCATTCGGAATATGTCTTAAGTCAGACCCCGGAGCTGCTGCCTGTATTAAAGCAGGCCGGTGTGGTGGATTCCGGCGGACAGGGTCTGGTAGAGGTGCTGAAGGGCGCTTATGATTCCTTTATGGGCAAGGAGATTGATTATACGATTGCCGAGGCACCTAAGGGAAACAGCAGCGGCGCAGCTGCAGGCAAATCCTCCGGCTATCAGGCGCAGGCCGAGGCGGAGATTAAATTCGGATACTGCACAGAGTTTATTATTATGCTGAGCAGAAATTTTAACATTAAAAATGAAATGGACTTCAAGGCATATCTGGAGTCCATCGGTGACTCCATCGTCTGCGTGGCAGATGAGGATGTGGTAAAGGTACATGTGCACACCAACGATCCCGGTCTGGCCATTCAGAAAGCGCTGCAATACGGCCAGCTGTCCAATCTGAAAATTGACAATATGCGCCTGGAGCATCAGGAAAAGCTGTTTAAAATGAGTGAAAGGCAGGAGCAGGCGGCTCAGACGCCGGCCCCGCAGGAGCCCATGAAGCCCGTAGGATTTCTGGCAGTTTCCGTAGGGGACGGTGTGAACGAGATTTTTAAGAGTCTGGGCGTGGATTACATTATTGAGGGCGGACAGACCATGAATCCCAGCACGGCGGACATTCTGGATGCGGTGGATCAGGTGAATGCAGAGACCATCTTCATCCTGCCCAATAACAAAAATATCATTTTGGCAGCCAATCAGGCGGCGGAATTGATGACGGATAAGAATCTGCTGGTCATCCCCACAAAGACCATTCCCCAGGGCATTACGGCGGTTATCAACTATGTGCCGGAGCTGTCTGTGGAAAATAACGAAGCTGCCATGATGCAGGAGATCGGCAATGTAAAGACCGGTCAGGTGACCTATGCCGTGCGGGATACCACGATCGACGATAAGGAGATCAAACAGGGAGATTACATGGGCATCGGTGATAAGGGAATCCTGTCCGTGGGTCGGGATATGCTGCAGATCACCAAGGAAATGGTGGAGGCCATGGTGGATGAGGACAGCGAGCTGATCAGTATCTATTACGGCAGCGATGTTCAGGAGGAAGCGGCAGAGCGGCTTCGTCAGGAACTGGAGGAGACATATGCTGGCTGCGATATTGAACTGCAGTACGGCGGCCAGCCCATCTACTATTATGTGATTTCCGTGGAATAAAAAAAGCTGAGAGAGGGCGGGAGCTGCCGGAAAAGGAGCTGCCTGCCCTTTTTACAACCGCTTTTAAGGAGAAACGCTATGGATGACGCTACTTCCATTTTGGAACTGAAGGGAATCGGAGAGAAGACCCAGAAGCTCTTTGCCAGGGTCAATATCCGTACAGTGGGGGATCTGCTCCGTTATTATCCCAGGGATTATGAGACCTTTCAGGAGCCCGTGCCCATTGCTCAGGCAAAGGTGGGGGATATCTGCGCTGTGCAGGGGACGGTCTGCAGTACGGTAAATGTGAAGAAGGTACGCAGTCTGACCATCCTGCAGATCCTGATAAAGGATGCCTCCGGGGGAATGCAGCTGACCTTTTTCAATATGACTTTTCTGAAAAATGTGATGAAGCCCGGCAGCCGTTTTATTTTCCGGGGCAGAGTACAGTCCCGGGGAGCGGCGCTGATTATGGAGCAGCCCCGATTCTACGGGCAGGAGGAATACGGCAGATATCTGACCTCCATCCAGCCGCACTATGCGCTGACCAAAGGGCTCACCAATCAGGCGGTGCAGAAGGCGGTCCGACAGGCGCTTAGCGCTTATTCTTTCGGTGAAGATCCCTACCCGGAGCAGCTGCGGCGCAGATATGAACTGATGGACCGGCAGGAAGCCATAAACAATATGCATTTTCCGTTAAACTATGAGGAACTGGTAAAGGCACGCAGACGGGTGGTGTTTGAGGAATTTTTTACCTTCCTGTATTTCCTGCGGGAAAATAAGGAGCACAGCAGGCTGTTGGAAAACGAATACCGGATGATCGAGACGGCGGACACCGGCAGGCTGCTGGAACAGCTCCCCTACCGGCTGACCGGGGCGCAGATGAGGGCCTGGCAGGAGATTCGCACGGATCTGTCCTCCCTCTGGTGCATGAACCGGCTGGTGCAGGGCGATGTGGGCTCCGGCAAGACCATTATTGCAGTGCTGGCGCTGCTGATGTGTGCGGCAAACGGCTATCAGGGGGCGCTGATGGCCCCCACGGAGGTTCTGGCGGCGCAGCATTATGAAGGTATCTGCGAGTATGTGGAAAAATACCATGTGGCCCTGAAGCCGGTGCTTCTGGTGGGAAGTATGACGGCGGGAGAAAAGAAAAAGGCCTATGCGCAGATCGCTTCCGGTGAGGCAAATCTGGTAATCGGCACCCATGCGGTGATTCAGAAGAAGGTGAAGTTTCAGAAGCTGGCGCTGGTGGTTACGGATGAGCAGCACCGCTTCGGCGTCCGGCAGAGGGAGACTCTGGCGGAAAAGGGACACAATCCCCACGTGCTGGTGATGAGTGCCACCCCGATTCCCCGCACGCTGGCGATCATTCTGTATGGGGATCTGCAGGTATCTGTTATCGACGAGCTGCCTGCCAATCGTCTGCCTATAAAAAACTGCGTGGTCAATACATCCTATCGGCCCAAGGCCTATCAGTTTATTGAGAAGGAGGTGCGCAGCGGCCGCCAGGCCTATGTGATCTGCCCCATGGTGGAGGAGGGGGAGATGGACGACCTGGAAAATGTCTCCGATTACGCCCGGAAGCTGAAGGCGGCGCTGCCTGCGGATATCCAGGTGGCCACGCTGCACGGCAGAATGAAGGCGGCGGATAAGAACCGTATCATGGAGGAGTATGCGGCGCATAATATTGACGTACTGGTTTCCACCACCGTCATCGAGGTGGGAATCAATGTGCCCAATGCCACGGTAATGATGGTGGAAAATGCAGAGCGCTTCGGTCTGGCGCAGCTGCATCAGCTCCGGGGACGTGTGGGGCGCGGAAAATACCAGAGCTACTGTATTTTCATCAGCACCCAGGACAATAAGGAGACCATGGAGCGTCTGGAGATCCTGAACCAGTCCAACGACGGTTTCTATATCGCCTCGGAGGATCTGAAGCTCCGGGGGCCGGGAGATTTGTTTGGCATTCGTCAGAGCGGCGATTTTGCCTTTCGGATGGGGGATATCTATACCGATGCGGAACTGTTGAAGGAAGCCAGTCAGGCGGTGGAAGAGGTCCTTGCTGCCCAGAATGAAGAATATCGGGAACTGGTTGCGTATTTGCATGCCGATGCGGACAGTCAGGTTGACTTTAGGACGATTTAAATGTATAATTTGACTATTAGTTTAATGGATCAGGGAGGATGAAAAGACGATGCCGAAGGTTGCCGTTATTACAGATAGCAATAGTGGAATTACCCAGTCACAGGCAAGGGAAATGGGAATCATTGTTTTGCCGATGCCGTTTTTTATCAATGAAGAGTCTTATTTTGAGGATATTAATCTGACGCAGGAGCAATTTTACGAGAAGCTGCAGGACGGTGCAGATATCCATACCAGTCAGCCCGCACCGGATTCGGTGATGCGGCTATGGGACGATGTGCTGAAGGAATATGATGAGATTGTGCATATCCCGATGAGCAGCGGGTTGTCCAGTTCCTGTGAGAGCGCTATTATGCTGGCCCAGGACTATGACGGAAAGGTGCAGGTGGTGAACAACCAGCGGATCTCGGTAACCCAGAGACAGTCCGCCCTGGACGCAAAGCTGCTGGCGGCAAAGGGCATGAATGCCGCAGAGATCAAGGAGTTTTTGGAAAAGGATAAGTTCAACAGCAGTATCTATATTATGCTGGACACCCTGTATTATCTGAAAAAGGGCGGGCGCATTACCCCGGCTGCGGCAGCGCTGGGGACTTTGCTGAAGCTCAAGCCCGTGCTGCAGATTCAGGGAGAAAAGCTGGACGCCTTTGCAAAGGCCCGTACGATCAATCAGGGCAAATCCATTATGATCAATGCCATTAAAAAGGATATCGAGACCCGCTTCGGCGGCATGACCGAGGATAAGCATATCTGGCTGCAGATTGCGCACACTGCCAATGCGGAAGCGGCGGAGCTCTATAAAAAAGAGATTCTGGAGCAGTTCCCCGGCTACGATATCCATATAGATCCCCTTTCCCTGAGCGTAGCCTGCCATATCGGCCCCGGCGCACTGGCCTTTGCCTGCTGTCGGAAGATCGATGTGTGAGAAGAGCTTCTAACTGCTCGCAGCAATGGTTGTTTTGCAGTCCTGCATACCGTCAGGTATGCAGGATTTTTTCATAAATATGGTACTTTTTCCTTTCCTGACCACAAAATATATGGTATAATTAATTATATATGTTTAAAAAAGAGGTAATTTATGGCTAAAGCAAGTAATTATGATGCATCCAGCATAACCGTGCTGGAGGGTCTGGAGGCGGTACGGAAACGCCCGGGCATGTATATCGGCAGTGTGTCCACCAAGGGACTGAATCATCTGATCTATGAGATTGTAGACAATTCCGTGGACGAGCATCTGGCCGGTTATTGTGACACGATCCGGGTGACTCTGGAGGCGGACGGATCGGCTACGGTAAGCGATAACGGCAGAGGTATCCCGGTGGGGATGCATGAAAAAGGAATCAGTGCGGAGCGCCTGGTGTTTACCACGCTGCACGCAGGGGGCAAATTCGATAATAATGCCTATAAGACCAGCGGCGGCCTTCACGGCGTGGGCTCCTCCGTGGTGAATGCACTTTCCAATCGATTGACTGTTACAGTCAAATTGGGAGGGTGCATTTATCAGGATCAGTATGAGAAGGGCCTGCCGGTGGTGGAGCTGGAAAACGGTCTGCTTCCGATCATCGGCAAGACCCGGGAGAGCGGGACAACGATTAATTTCCTGCCGGATGATACGATTTTTGATAAGACCCGTTTTAAAGAGGACGAGGTGAAGAGCCGCCTGCATGAGACTGCTTATCTGAATCCGGATCTGACCATTATTTTCGAGGACAAGCGCAAGGAGGAGCCGGAGCAGGTGACCTTCCATGAACCGGAAGGGATAACGGGCTTTATCAAGGATATGAATAAAGGCGCCGAGCCGGTTCATGACTGTATTTACTTTAAGGGGGAATCTGAAGGCATCGTGGTTGAGGTGGCTTTTCAGTATGTGAATGAGTTTCATGAGAATGTGCTGGGCTTCTGCAACAATATCTACAATTCCGAGGGCGGTGCCCACCTGACCGGCTTCAAGACCCAGTTTACCAATGTAATCAATACCTATGCCCGGGAGCTGGGAGTTTTGAAGGAAAAGGATGTGAATTTTACGGGAGCGGATGTGCGAAACGGCATGACGGCGGTGGTGTCCATCAAGCATCCGGATCCCCGTTTTGAGGGACAGACCAAGACCAAGCTGGACAACCAGGACGCTGCCAAGGTGGTGGCAAAGGTGACCGGCGAGGAGATCGTCCGGTATTTTGACCGAAATCTGGAGACCCTGAAAAATATTATTGCCTGTGCGGAAAAAGCGGCCAAGATCCGCAAGACGGAGGAGAAAGCCAAGACCAATATGCTGACCAAGCAGAAATTCTCCTTTGATTCCAACGGAAAGCTGGCGAACTGCGAGTCCAAGGACGCTTCCAAATGTGAGATCTTTATTGTGGAGGGCGATTCCGCAGGGGGCAGCGCCAAGACAGCCCGGGACCGGAGCTTTCAGGCGATTCTGCCCATCCGAGGCAAGATTCTGAACGTGGAGAAGGCCAGCATAGACAAGGTGCTGGCCAATGCGGAGATCAAGACCATGATCAATGCCTTTGGGTGCGGTTTTTCCGAAGGGTACGGCAATGATTTCGATATCACCAAGCTGCGCTACGATAAGATCATTATCATGGCGGATGCGGATGTGGACGGTGCGCATATTTCAAATCTGCTGCTGACGCTGTTCTACCGTTTCATGCCGGAGCTGATCTTTGAGGGACATGTATATATTGCCATGCCGCCGCTGTACAAGGCCATGCCGTCCAAGGGCAAGGAGGAGTATCTCTACGACGACAAGGCGCTGGAAAAGTACCGCAAGACCCACAAGGGCCCCTTTACGCTGCAGCGTTATAAGGGCTTGGGAGAGATGGACGCCCAGCAGCTGTGGGAGACCACGCTGGATCCTGCTACCCGGATCATGAAGCGGGTGGAGATCGAGGATGCCCGCCTGGCCTCCGATATTACCAGTACCCTGATGGGAACCGAAGTCCCGCCCCGCAAAGCCTTTATTTACGACCACGCCACGGATGCGGAGCTGGATTATAATGCATAGAACGATTCACAGCATCGCCGGTAATGCCCTGTAACAGAAAAGAAACCTCCTGGTATTTCAGAAATGCACTGGTAAGAGCAAATATAGCTTTTTGCATATTGATTATAAGGGATAAGCCGAAACGAGGTATATATTTATGAAACTGAAATTAGTGAGGGCCGCAGAGGAATATCGGCCCCAGATCACCGAGATGCTGGAAGAGTGGTATGCCTCCGGGGAGAAGATCATTCCCTATGCGATCCGGCGTCTGGATTATCATGATTTTGATTATTATTGCCGGAACCTGGATATTACCGATACAAAGTATGAAACTGACGTTTCATATACGGATTTGTGCAGTATCACAAGCACGGCTTGCGATATGCATTCAGAGGAAAGTTTGGGACTGGTGCCGGATTCCACCTATTTCTGTCTGGATGAAGAGAGAAACAGGATGGTGGGCGCCGTAAATATCCGGCATGAACTGAATGACGCCCTGCTGCGAAACGGCGGGCACATAGGCGACGGCGTCAGACCTTCCGAACGGCGAAAAGGGATTGCCACGGAGATGATCGGACTGGCACTGCAGAAATGCTGGGAACTGGGCATCAGCAAAGTCCTGATGGTTTGTGATAAGGAGAATATCGGTTCCGCCAAAAGCATCATCCGTAACGGCGGTATCCTGGAAAATGAAATCACAGAGGACGGCGTGACCGAACAGAGATACTGGATTACGCTGGAGGAGCAGGAAATTTCGCCGATCTGAAGGAGGGAATCGCCGACGGTGAAAAGGTGGTCTTTACGGAGCTGCCCGAATTTTAGGAATAAAGCCTTCAAGAGGTACTGTTAATGACCAAGGATCTGAGGGAAGGGCAAATTCCCCCATACTGATCAGTTTTACGATACCGCTGGTATTGGGAATTATTTTTCAGATGACCTGCAATGCAGTGGACAGCATCATTGTGGGAAGATAAGTGTTGATTTTATGTTTCATTTTGATATAATTTGGGAATACGGAGAGGGAAATATGGAAGACAACAGCAGAATCATCAGAACAGAATATTCGGAGGAGATGCAGAAGTCCTTTATCGACTATGCCATGAGCGTCATTATCGCCAGGGCGCTGCCGGATGTGCGGGACGGCTTAAAGCCCGTGCAGCGCAGAACCCTGTACGATATGCATGAGCTGGGGATCCGATACGATAAGCCCTACCGGAAGAGCGCCCGTATAGTGGGCGATACCATGGGTAAATATCATCCCCACGGCGACAGCTCTATCTACGACTCCCTGGTGGTGATGAGTCAGGATTTCAAAAAGGGGCTGCCCCTGGTCGACGGCCACGGCAACTTTGGCAATATCGAGGGGGACGGAGCGGCTGCCATGCGATACACGGAGGCCAGACTGCAGAAGATCACGCAGGAAGCGTTTCTGGCGGATCTGGACAAGGACGTGGTGGACTTCATGCCCAACTTTGACGAGACGGAGAAGGAGCCCACCGTTCTGCCGGTAAAGATTCCCAATTTCCTGATTAACGGTTCCGAGGGCATTGCGGTGGGTATGGCTACCAGTACGCCTCCTCATAATCTGGGAGAAGTCATCGACGCCATGAAAGCCTATATGCTGGATGAAAATATTACGACCCGGGAGCTGATGCGCCATATCAAAGGCCCGGATTTCCCCACAGGAGGCATTGTCACCAACAAGGACGACCTGCTGGAGATCTACGAGACCGGCACGGGCAAGATCAAGATCCGGGGAAAGGTGGAATTTGAAAAATCCAAGGGCGGCAAAACCAATGTGGTTATAACGGAGATTCCCTATCCGATGATCGGCAGCAATATTTCCAAATTTCTTCAGGACGTAGCGGCCCTGGCGGAGAGCAGGAAGACCCAGGATATTGTGGATATTTCCAACCAGTCCTCCAAGGAGGGCATTCGCATTGTGATCGAACTGCGCAGGGATGCGGATCCGGAAAACTTTGTGAATCTCCTGTATAAAAAGACCCGGCTGGAGGATACCTTCGGCGTCAATATGCTTGCCATCTATAACGGCAGGCCGGAGATCATGGGCCTGAAAGCGGTGCTGAAAGCGACAGTGGATTTCCAGTATGAGGTTGCTACCCGCAAGTACACCAATTTGCTGGCCAAGGAGACGGAGCGCAGGGAGATTCAGGAGGGTCTGATCAAAGCCTGCAATGTGATCGATCTGATCATTGAGATTCTGCGGGGCTCCAAGGATCGGAACATGGCCAAGGAATGTCTGGTACACGGCGTGGTGGACGGCATCAAATTCAAGTCCAGGGAATCTAAAATCATGGCGGCTCAGCTGATGTTCACCGAGAAACAGGCCAACGCCATTCTGGAGATGCGTCTGTATAAGCTGATCGGTCTGGAGATCGAAGCATTGATTCATGAGCACGAGGAGACCATGGCCAATATCTACCGCTATGAGGACATTCTGGCCCGCAGGGATTCCATGGCTCAGGTCATTATCAACGAGCTGGAGGAGATCAAGAGAGAATACGGCCGCAAGCGCCGCACCGTCATCGAGAATGCCCAGGAGGCTGTCTATAAGGAAAAAGAAATCGAAGAGATGGAAATTATGTTCCTGATGGACCGCTTTGGCTATGCCAAGACCATCGATCTGACCACCTACGAGCGCAACCGGGATGCGGCGGATGCCGAGAATAAGTATGTTTTCCGGTGTAAAAACACGGGTAAGGTCTGTCTGTTTACAGACACCGGGCAGCTGTACACCATAAAGGTCATGGATCTGCCCTTCGGAAAATTCCGGGATAAGGGTACGCCCATCGACAATGTGAGCAATTACAGCTCGGACAGGGAAGAGATCGTTTTCCTGACCAGCCAGACGGAGCTGAATCTCTGCAGGGTGCTGTTTGTCACAGCTCAGTCCATGATGAAGGTGGTGGACGGCGGAGAGTTTGATGTGAGCAAGCGCACGGTGGCTGCCACAAAGCTGCTGGAGGGGGATAAGGTGGTAAGCATCGTCTGTCTCCATGATCAGAAGCATATCGTGCTGCAGTCCAGGGGGGGATACTTCCTGCGGTTTGCGCTGGAGGAGATACCAGAGAAGAAAAAGGGCGCCTTGGGCGTCCGTGGTATGAAATTAGATGACAAGGACAGGATAGAGGGTGTATACTATACCCAGAATGCAGTGGAGGCTTCCATTCCCTATAAGAGTAAGAACCTGGTGCTGAACAGCTTAAAGCTCGGCAAACGGGACACCAAGGGAGTCAAAGTGAGAGCCTGAAGAAGCATAGGAGAGACTAAATGAGAGTGATCGCAGGTACGGCAAGGAGTCTGCCATTAAAGACTCCCCTGGGGGAGGGAACCCGCCCCACCACGGACAGAATCAAGGAGACTTTGTTTAATATCCTGCAGAATGATATTCCGGGCAGTGTATTTGTGGATGTGTTCAGCGGCAGCGGCGGAATCGGGATTGAGGCCCTGAGCCGGGGAGCCAAAAGGGCTTATTTTATCGAAAATGCCCGGGATCCCCTGGCCTGCATCACAGAAAATCTGAAATTTACCCACTTTGAGGATCGGGCCGTAATCCTGCGGCAGGATGCCGTGGCAGCATTATCCGGCATATCGGAAAAAGAAGTGGATATCCTTTTTATGGATCCCCCCTATGATCAGGAGCAGGAGAGGCGGGTACTGGAAGCACTGCAGGACACGCGCTATGTGACGGGAGATACCCTGATTATTGTGGAGGCTTCCCTGGCAACCCATATGGATTATGCGCAGGAGCTTGGCTTCTGTGTGGTTCGGGAAAAAATCTATAAGACCAATAAACATATATTTCTGCGCAGAGCAGCTGCGGGAAAGAGGTAATTATGAAGAAGGCAGTATATCCGGGAAGCTTTGATCCTATGACCTTTGGACATCTGGATATTATCCGGCGGGCGGCATACATGTTTGATGAGATGACTGTGGCAGTTTTGGATAATACACAAAAGACACCGTTGTTTTCTGTAAAAGAACGTGTTAAGATATTAGAGGAGGCAACCAAAGATCTGCCGAATGTGAAAGTCGACAGCTTCAGCGGGCTGCTGATCGATTATTGCCGGGAAAAAGGGTTCCAAATTGCCGTCAGAGGTCTTCGCGCAATCACGGACTTTGAGTACGAGCTGCAGATTGCCCAGGCGAACCGCATGATGTCCAATGATGCGCTGGATACCATATTCCTGACCACCAGTCTGCAGTATGCTTACTTGAGTTCCACCAGCGTGAAGGAATTTGCAAGCTTTAACGGAGACATCTCTCAGTGTGTTCCTGAGTGGGAGGCAGAGCTGATCTATCGGAAATATGGTTACCGCTGACAGGACGGTGAAATCAGGTGTCCGGCCTAAAAAAAAGCCGGATGGGTTTGGAGGATTACATGAGTAGCAGAATAGAACAATTAATCGATGAAATTGAGGAGTATATTGACAGCTGTAAGTACCAGCCTTTATCCAGTACCAAGATCATTGTAAATAAGGAGCAGATCGATGAACTGCTGCGGGATCTGCGGATGAAGACGCCGGATGAGATCAAGCGCTATCAGAAGATTATCAGCAACAAGGAGGCGATACTCAACGATGCCCGGGCCAAGGCGGAGGCTCTGATCAATGAGGCAACCATACATACCAATGAACTGATTAATGAACATGAGATTATGCAGCAGGCCTATGCCCAGGCCAATGAGGTGGTGACTATGGCTACCCAGCAGGCTCAGGAGATTCTGGACAATGCCACGATAGAGGCCAACAATGTGAGGGCCGCAGCAATGCAGTACATGGATGATATGCTGGCGCATCTGGAGAACATTATCCTTTCTGCTACCCAATCAGCTGCGTCCAATTATGAGAACCTGATCGGATCCATGAATCAGTACCGGGATATTATCCAATCCAACAGAAATGAATTGCATCCCGCAGACGATTATGAGGATGTGGTGTTGTCGGAGAAGGTTGAGGATACAGATGCGGAACTTTAGAAGAAAACAAAACCGGTTTCCCCTTGAAACCGGTTTTTCTGCATTCATGGTATTTCTGCTGACTGTGCTTCTGACAGTCTCCCGGATATTGCCTGTAGAAGCGGCATATGCATTCCGTCAGCAGGATCGGGATATTGTGGTGGTGATCGATCCGGGACACGGCGGGAATAATGAGGGCACTAAAGAAAACGGATTCTGTGAAAAGGAGATGACTTTGGTGACCGCCCAGGCAATCTATGAGGTGCTGTCCCGCTATGACGGGGTACAGGTGTATATGACCCGCACCGATGATACAAAACTTTCTCTGAAAGAGCGGGCGGAGTATGCGAAATCAGTGGGAGCGGATTTCCTGTTCAGCATCCACTATAATGCGTCGGAGAATCATGAGCTGTTCGGTTCGGAGGTATGGGTGCCGCTGGAAGCTCCCTATAACGCCTATGGCTACCAGTTCGGCAGTACCCTGCTGACCAGATTCCAGAATATGGGCCTGTTTATCCGGGGGATCAAAACCCGCCGGGGCGACAACGGGGATTACTATGGGATTCTCCGGGAGGCAGTGGCTCTGGATATCCCGGCGGTGCTCATTGAACACTGTCATGTGGACGAGGTACGGGATTCTCCTTACTGTGACAGCCGGGAAGAGTGGGAAGATTTCGGCTGCGAGGATGCGGAGGCTATTGCCATGTTTCTGGGATTATCCAGCGAGAGCCTGGGAACGGACTACAGTGGGGAGCCGGAGGATCCTTTTTTGCAGAAGATATATGCCCTGGATCCCGACAAGGTAGTGCAGTCCACATTGCCGGATACTACGCCGCCGGAGATCTGCAGCATTGAACGATTACGTGAAGATTATGAGGGACTGGAGGCGGAGATCCAGGTGACGGCTGCAGACTATGACAGTCCCCTGATGTACTATGCCTATAGTCTGGACGGCGGACTTACCTATTCCTCCAGACAGCCCTGGCCCGGCTGTAATACGCTGACCGGAGAATATCAGGATGTGTTCCGGGTGACGCTGGAAATCCCTGAAGGCATCATACCCCGGATCTGCATCAGGGCCTATAACCAGTATGAGGCCTATACCGACAGCAATGTGCTGGAGGGCTATTCGGTCTTTCAGAAGCCCCGGGAGGAGGCGCAGCAAGAGAGCCCGGCTGCTTCTGGGGAGACGGTCAGAGGATCGCAGGAGCCTGCCGAAGAAAGCCTGCAGGCCTCTGCCGGAGGCTGGCTGGGCGTCCGGGAGGAGACGCAGCAGGAGAATGGGGAGCCCCGGGGGATCAGTATACAGGACTTTATTCTGGTGAGCCTGTTGGCAGCGCTGGTATTTCTGCTGCTGATCATGGCGCTGCAGATCCTGCAGGCGGTGAAAAGATCCCGCCGCCGTCATAACAGGAAAAGATGAGGAAAAAGACAGCGCCAGGCCAGATAGTACAAGCCGGTAACGGCGGTAAGAATGAGCTTATGGATCACATATTCCTCCAGAGGCAGATCGGTGTCACGGATCATGCTGTAGGTCTGGGCGATGCAGGAGAGTCCTCCGAAAGGCAGGATCATCAGGGCGTACAGGGGACAGCGCTGTCCCAGCTGGCTTAATCCGCTCGTGATCTCCAGCAGCGGAGAGATCCAGCAGCTGATCCGGGGCAGAAAAAGATGGGGAATCAGATTCAGCAGATTAAAGAGGATCATATAGCCGCAGAGGCTGATAATGCTCTGCAGCCCGGCCTGTACCGCAGCGTCAAGATGGGCCAGCAGGCCACTGGAACCGGAGGACTTCGGGACGGGAACAGAGGTCGGCATTTGTAAGGTCCTCTTATCAGAAACAGGTTCCGGCAGGCTTCGAAACAGCGTCCGGCGCAGGAGAATGCCGTAGAGCAGAGCCGTTCCGTACATGCCCAGGATATATGGCAGGATCAGCCTGCGCCCTAAGAGGGGCAGTACAAAGCTGCAGAAATACACCGGACCGATATTGTTGCAGAAGGCCAGCAGGAAGCGGGCCTCCTTGCGGCTGATCCTTCCGGACTGATACAGCTGTGCCGCCACCCGGGCGCCCATGGGAAATCCGCAGAGAAAGCCCATGAGAACCCCGTAGCTTACCTCGGATCTGCAGCGCAGCAATGGCCCGAGAACCGGCTTAAACCAGTTTCCCAGCCTTTCAGACAGTCCCATACGGATCATGAGCCCGGACAGGATCATAAAGGGAAGCAGGGAGGGGATCATTTTGGAGTACCAGAGCAGAAAGCCCTGGGCGGCAAAAGCCGCCGCCTCCTGGGATTGAACCAGAATCAGTATAAAAAGCAGCAAAAAACACAGAGTATACAGCATGGAGGCACCGCAGAAAAAGAGGCTTTGTCTCAATATATTCGGATAAACAGAAAGTCATGAGGAAATATCCATAAGAAAAAGACAGATAATTCTCAGCAGGAAAGGAAAAGCAGACTATGACAAAGAGTATTGTGATTATTACAGGAGCATCCTCCGGCATAGGCATGGAATTTGCCTTGCAGATCGATGCCCATCTGCGCAAGACGAATGAGATCTGGCTGATCGCCAGAAACAGACAGAAACTGAAAACCTTAGCGTCACAGCTGCGCAACAATGTGCGGGTCCTTGCCATGGATATCACCGTGGGTGCACAGGTTGACAGGCTTCGGGATATGCTGGAGGAGGAACACTGCCGGATCAGAATGCTGGTAAACAGCGCCGGATACGGTATCATCGGGGATGTGGCGAAGCTGACGCTCCGGGAACAGCTGGGCATGGTTCAGGTGAACTGTGAAGCGCTTACCGCAGTGACGAGGTGCTGCCTGCCCTATATGACCAGAAACTCCCGGATCATTCAGATGGCCTCCAGCGCCGCCTTTGTGGCCCAGCCGGGTTTTGCGGTCTATGCTGCCAGTAAGGCATATGTGGACAGCTTTTCCCTGGCTTTGCGGGAAGAGCTGAAGGAGCGGGAGATCTATGTGACCAGCGTATGTCCGGGTCCGGTGGATACCCCTTTCTTTGATACGGCGGAGAAGCATGGCTCCACCCTGTCCGTCAAGAAGCTGACAATGGTTCCTGCAAAGCAGGTGGTGCAAAAAGCGCTGCGGGATGCCTGCCATAGGCGTGCCCGTTCGGTCTGCAGCCTTCCCATACAGGCATTTGAGGGCGCATGCAAGGTGCTTCCTCATACGATGCTTACCGCTGTGATACGGATGCTGAAAGTATGAAACTGACGTTTCATATACGGATTTGTGCAGTATCGCAGGTAAAACCGGCGATATGCATGTAGATAAGGATAAAAGGACGAAAGGAATCGATGTATGCAAGGGATAAAAAAGATCGGCAGGATATTCTCTTCCGGAGCATATAAGGGAAGCCGGGACTATCTGCGGATTCAGAGAAGGTATGAGATCCTTCGGACGGTGCTGTATTTCGGAATCTCTCTGAGTCTGTTTGCCGCAGGCTATTTTGCCACCGGGGATAAGCTGAATCTGCTGACCATCGTGGCTGTGCTGGGCTGTCTGCCGGCCAGCAAAAGTGCAGTAAATATGATTATGTTTCTGCGGTATAAAGGTCTCAGTCAGGAAGCGGCGGCGCGGATTGCTCCCTTCGAGGGAGAGCTGACCTGCCTGTACGACATGGTGTTTACTTCCTATTCTTATACTTTTGTAGTGGGACATATGGCGGTGAAGGGCAATACCGTCTGCGGCTACAGTGAGAAGAAGGATTTCCCGGAAAAGGACTTTCAGGCCCATTTAGGGCCTATATTAAAGGCGGACAATCACAAAAACGTGTCGGTGAAGATCTTTACGGATCTGGACAAATATAAGGAGCGGCTGAAACAGCTGCAGGGGCTGGAAACAGGGGAGGGCAATACGGCGGGCATTGCCCATACGCTGAAATCGGTGGTGCTGTAAGAAGAAAAGGAAGACCGCCGAACCTGCGGCGGCACAGCCCGGGGTGACCGGCACGGAGTTTACAGGCAGGGGGATTATCCATGGTAACATTGGAAATTGCAGACAATCATGCAGGGCAGCGGCTGGACAAATTTCTGGGGAAATATCTGCCGGGGGCGCCTGTCAGTTTCTTTTATAAGATGCTGCGCAGAAAAAATATCACGCTGAACGGCAAAAAGGCGGAGGGCCGGGAGATCCTGCGACTGCGGGATCATGTGACATTGTATCTGTCTGAGGAAACCATCCGGAAATTCGGCGGCTATCTGCCGGACTGCAATGGCGGCGTGGATACATCATTATATCAGCGGGCCTTTAGGCGGCTTCAGGGCATCGAGGTACTCTATGAGGATCCCCATGTACTGATCCTGAATAAGCCTGCCGGGGTGCTGACCCAGCAGGCTAAGGAGGGGGATCTCAGTCTTAATGAGTGGATGATCGGCTATCTGTTAGAGAATGGTATTCTGCAGCCGGAGGAGCTGCGGCTGTTCCGTCCCTCGGTCTGCAACCGGCTGGACCGCAATACCAGCGGACTGGTGCTCTGCGGCAGATCCCTGGCCGGAAGCCAGGCTCTCAGTGAGCTGATCCGCAGCCGGTCGGTACGCAAATTCTACCGGACCGTCTGTGTGGGGGAATTTTACCCTGCAGCCTCTAAGATGCCTTTAGAGAGCTTCGGTGATCTGCGGGATCAGGGTCCTGTACAGCTCCATGCCTATCTGCAGAAGGATGCAAAAACAAATCAGGTAACGGTCCGTGAGCATGGCCCAGGAGAGCGGATTGACACGGCTTATCTGCCGCTGGGCTGCTATAGACTGCTGCCGGAGAGCCTGCGCAAGGGCGTGCAGGGCTTTGACCGCTCTCTGTGCTTTACGGAGCTGGAGGTAGAGCTGATCACGGGCAAGACCCACCAGATCCGTGCCCATCTGGCATCCGTAGGCCATCCCCTGATCGGGGACGGCAAATATGGAGATCAGCGGACGAATCAGCTGTTTCGGCAGCAATTCGGATTGTCCTGGCAGCTGCTTCATGCCCAGCGCCTGGAATTCCCGCCCCTGGAAGGGTCTCTGGCTGCCCTGAGCGGCCGACAGATCCAGGCCCCGCTGCCCGGGCTCTATGAGAGGATTCTGGCAGGAATGCAGGCCGTGGAAAATGGAAATTAACAAACGCGCAGGAGGAAAGCAATGGCAACATGGAATTCCCGGGGCCTCAGAGGTTCCACACTGGAGGATATGGTCAACCGCACCAATGAACGGTATGCGGAGGGTGGACTGGCTCTGATCCAGAAGATTCCCACCCCCATCACCCCTATTAAGATGGATCAGGCGACCCGGCATATTACTCTGGCGTATTTTGAGCAGAAGAGTACAGTGGACTATATCGGTGCGGTCCAGGGGATTCCAGTGTGTTTTGATGCTAAGGAATGTGCCGTGGACACCTTTTCCCTGCATAATATCCATGAGCATCAGGTACAGTTTATGGAGCGCTTTGAACGGCAGGGGGGCGTGGCTTTTTTCCTGATTTATTATACCCACAGGGATCAGCTGTATTATTTGCCTTTTGCCGATCTGCTTAAGTTCTGGAAACGGGCCAGGGATGGCGGACGCAAAAGCTTCCGCCATGAAGAGCTGGATCCTAGGTTTGTTTTGCCGAAAAAACATGGGATCCTGGTGCCCTATCTGGATATGCTGCAGTTGGATCTGGAGCGGCGGGAAAGTTAGGGGTTGACAGACAGACCGGTTTTCGTTATACTACAAGAAGTTTGATTCTTTCACATGCTACCCAATTAGCACTTTACAGTGATGAAGTTCATATAATGAGCTTGACAGAAAGGTTTATGGATATGAGCAAGAAGCTGTTGCATACGCCCGAGGGCGTAAGAGATATTTATGGCAGAGAATATGCAGGAAAGCTGTATGTGGAGCAGAAGCTTCACGATACCGTTATCAGCTATGGATATGAGGATATCCAGACACCCACCTTCGAATATTTTGACGTATTTTCCAGAGAAATCGGCACTACGCCCTCCAGGGAACTGTATAAGTTCTTTGACAAGGAGGGAAATACGCTGGCGCTGCGGCCGGATTTTACCCCCTCCATAGCCCGCTGCGCGGCCAAGTATTTTATGGAGGCTCAGGAGCCCATCCGGTTCTGCTATCTGGGCAATACCTTTACCAATACCTCCAATCTCCAGGGGAAATTAAAGGAGGTGACCCAGATCGGTGCGGAGCTGATCAATGAGGAGAGCGTGGAAGCGGATGCGGAGATGATCAGTCTGGTCATTGAGGCGCTGAAGAGCACCGGGCTGAAGCAGTTTCAGGTCAGCGTGGGTCAGGTGGAATACTTCAAGGGAATCTGTCAGGAGGCCGGGCTGGACGGGGAGACGGAGGAGCAGCTGCGAGAGTATATCTCCGGCAAGAATTATTTTGCCGCAGAGGAGTTGCTGTCCCAGAAGGAGGTGCCGGAGCCTTACTGCAGCACCCTGCTGAAGGCGGCGGATCTGTTCGGCTCCATTGATTCCCTGAAGGAGGCCAGACAATCCGTCCATAACAGCCGATCCCTGGCGGCCATCGACCGTCTGGAGGCCATCTATGAGGTGCTGAAGCTCTATGGGGTGGAGGAGTATGTGTCCTTTGATCTGGGCATGCTCAGCAAATACCATTATTACACCGGGATCATTTTCAAGGCCTTTACCTATGGAGTGGGAGCGCCCATTGTCAAGGGGGGCCGCTACGATAAGCTGCTGCAGCAGTTCGGCAAGGATGCGCCGGCCATCGGATTTGCCATGGTCATTGATGATGTGCTGGAAGCAGTGCAGTATCAGAAGGCGGAGCTGCCCGGAGGTACGGAGCGGAAAATACTGACCTACACGGATCAGAATTACGCCGAGAAGCTGCAGGAGGCCAGGGAGAGCCGCAGGCAGGGGATTCCTACCCTGCTGGTTCGGGAAACATGACAAGGCGCAGGAATGCGCCGGATACGGAGCCAATGCATTATTGCATAGAGAATCTATTCGTTGGCAGAGAAGAAATGCTTAAGACAGGGAGCGGAATATGAGTGACGAGAGATATTTGACATTTGCACTGGGGAAGGGCCGTCTGGCCAGCAAAACCCTGGAATTGTTTGAACAGATCGGCATTACCTGCGAGGAGATGAAGGATAAAAGCTCCCGAAAGCTGATCTTTGTCAATGAGGAGCTCAAGCTCCGGTTTTTCCTGGCCAAGGGGCCGGATGTGCCCACCTATGTGGAGTACGGCGCCGCAGATATCGGCGTGGTGGGCAGAGATACCATCATGGAGGAGAACCGGAATGTCTATGAGGTGCTGGATTTGGGCTTTGGAAAATGCCGGATGTGCGTTTGTGGTCCCCACTGTGCGCAGGAACTGCTGCAGCATCATGAGCGGATCCGGGTAGCCAGCAAATATCCCAATATCGCCAGGGAATATTTTTATAACAAAAAACAGCAGACCGTGGATATCATCAAGCTCAATGGCTCCGTGGAACTAGGGCCGCTGGTGGAGCTGTCGGATGTGATTGTGGATATTGTGGAGACCGGGGGCACCCTGCGGGAAAACGGTCTGGAGGTGCTGGAGGAGATCTGTCCCCTGTCCGCCCGGATGATCGTCAATCCCGTGAGCATGCAGATGGAAACGGAACGGATCAAGCAGTTGATTCACCGACTGCGGGAACAGCTGGCGCAGCAGGAAACGTAGGACGCTTTAAAGTGTAGGAAAGGATTCATACAATATGGCAGACGTTCCGGAAGTTTGGCTGTCCAAACGCCGGATATGCGGAAAAGAGGTAAAAATGAGAATTGTAGCATTGACGGAAAGTACCCGTAAAAATGTTTTAAACGATTTATTGAAGAGAAGCCCCAACAATTACTCCGGCTATGAGGAGACCGTAAATGAGATTTTGGCCCAGGTGAAGGCAGAGGGCGACAAGGCGCTGTTTGCCTATACCCTGAAA
Source organism: uncultured Acetatifactor sp. (assembly GCA_964523315.1). Taxonomy (GTDB): domain Bacteria; phylum Bacillota; class Clostridia; order Lachnospirales; family Lachnospiraceae; genus Acetatifactor. The sequence goes on along the minus strand of CAZFYD010000002.1, from coordinate 43,028 downwards.
TTTGATAAATTCCCGCTGTCTGCGGAGAATATCCGGGTGACCCGGGAGGAGATCGACGAGGCCTACGCCCAGATGGATCCTCAGCTGGTGGAGGTCATCAGAAAATCCGCAGCCAATATTCGTGCCTTTCACGAGAAGCAGCTGCGCAGCAGCTGGTTTGACGCCAGGGAGGACGGTACCATACTGGGGATGAAGATCACCCCCATCGGCCGTGTGGGCGTTTATGTTCCCGGCGGCAAGGCGGCCTATCCCTCCAGCGTGCTGATGAATGTGGTGCCTGCCAAAGTTGCAGGAGTGACGGATATCATTATGACCACGCCTCCCGGTGCGGACGGAAGGATAAATCCCGGCACCCTGGTGGCGGCGGATATTGCAGGCGTCAGCACCATCTATAAGGCAGGCGGTGCCCAAGCCATTGCGGCCATGGCCTACGGGACACAGTCCATCCCCAAGGTGGATAAGATCACCGGCCCCGGCAATATCTTTGTGGCTCTGGCCAAAAAGGCAGTATACGGCTATGTGAGCATTGACTCCATCGCCGGTCCCAGCGAGATCCTGGTTTTGGCGGATGAGACGGCCAATCCCCGGTATGTAGCGGCGGATCTGCTCAGCCAGGCGGAGCATGACGAGCTGGCCAGCGCCATCCTGATCACCACCTCCAGGGAGCTGGCAGAGCAGGTGTCTGCAGAGGTGGACGTTTTTACGGCACAGCTGTCCCGTAAGGAGATTATCGGCAAGTCTCTGGAGAACTATGGCTACATCCTGCTGGCTGAGGATATGGAGGCCGCCATTGAAGCGGTCAATGAGATTGCGTCGGAGCACCTGGAGATTCTGACCAAAAATCCCTTTGATACCATGACACGGATCAGAAATGCGGGAGCGATTTTCCTGGGAGAGTACAGCTCCGAGCCTCTGGGAGACTATTTTGCAGGCCCCAATCACATTCTGCCCACCAACGGCACGGCGAAATTTTTCTCCCCGGTAAATGTGGATGATTTTCTGAAGAAGACCAGCATCATTTCCTATTCCCGGGAAGCGCTGCAGGCTGTACATAAGGACATTGAGTGTTTTGCAGAGAGCGAGGGACTGACCGCCCATGCCAACAGCATTAAGGTTCGTTTTGAAGAATAACGAAGGAGGATTACTATGGCACGCATCAGTACAGTGAATCGTAAGACCAGAGAAACGGAGATTGCCATAACGCTCAATCTGGACGGCGGCGGCAAGGCGGAAGTGAATACCGGCATCGGCTTTCTGGATCATATGCTGGAGGGCTTTGCCAGACACGGTTTTTTTGACCTGAAATGTCAGGTGACGGGCGATCTGCAGGTGGACGGACATCATACCGTGGAGGATACCGGTATCGTGCTGGGTCAGGCCATCAGAGAGGCGGCGGGGGATAAGAAGGGCATCCGCCGGTACGGCTTCTTCATTCTGCCCATGGATGAATCCCTGGCGCTGTGCGCTGTGGATCTGTGCGGCAGACCCTATCTGCAGTTTGACTGTGATTTTACGGCGGAACGGGTGGGAGAGCTGGATACGGAGCTGGTAAAGGAATTTTTCTATGCGGTATCCTACAGCGCAGGAATGAATCTGCATCTGCGGATGCTGCAGACCGGCAACAACCACCATATGATCGAAGCCATGTTCAAGGCCTTTGCCAAGGCACTGGACGAGGCCACCAGCCTGGATCCCCGGAGCACGGATGTACTGAGCACCAAGGGAAGTCTGTAGATGCCGGGTGCAGCAACAAGAGAAAATGGAAGAAAGGAACGATTGCAAACATACTGCAAAGGAACTGGTAACCCCTGTTTGCATTAGGTCTGGGTAATAGGTATGAATATGAAATATGATAATCCCAAGGGGCTGCCCACCTGGACAGCGGCTCTTGCCTGGGAGGATTTGAAGAAGGATCCCCAGGGGCTGGTGCCGGTAATTATTCAGGATGCGGAAAACGGCGAAGTGCTGATGATGGCCTATATGAATGAGCAGGCCTATACGGATACCCTGCGAACCGGTCTGATGCACTATTACAGCCGCAGCCGCAGGGAGCAGTGGCTGAAGGGAGAGACCAGCGGACATTATCAGTATGTGAAGTCCCTGACAGCGGACTGTGACAGGGATACCCTGCTGGCAAAGATCGACCAGGTGGGAGCGGCCTGCCATACCGGCTCCCGCAGCTGCTTTTTTCAGAAGATTGTGGAACAGTAACCAAAGCTTGAACCTATGTCAGTGTGTTCTAAGCAGGATAAGCATTTCATACAATGAAATAGCAGAACGGTGAAAGGTTGGGAACACAATGGGCGATATTTCCTCGGAGCAGAAGCTGCAGTTAACCAGACAGGTCAGGGAACGCTATCGTCAGGACAGACAGGATCTGGGACAGCGGGAGCAGGTGCTCTATGGCAGGCCTCTCAGCTATTTTGAGGAGGATGACCGAGCAGGAGATTATGAAGACAGCTATGGAGGCACAGGAACCGCCGGACGCAGCGGCACGCTGGGACTGCGGCTTTTGCTGGCTCTGGTATTGGTATGTCTGCTGGTGCTGATCGACCGCCGTGGCGACACCCTGTTCGGCCTGACCGGCAGCCAGATCATGGAATATATCCGCTGCGACTGTTTGCCGTAATTAATATTATTTTAGAATGAGAAGGGAAACTGCTTTATTTCACAAAAATGCCTCTGCTATTTTACAAGTGTTGCGGTATAAACTGTGTAGGAGAAGCTATGAAAGGGTTTCGAATTTTTTTATGTATCATAATTTTTGTGGTCAGCATAGCAGGCTGTGGGACAGAAGTTTTCGATAAAGATACTGAGGAGCAGACTTCTGTGCTTCACTATACCGTGCATATGCAGAAGCTCCCCGATCCGGATGCGGGACTTGCAGATTCCGGATCGGATCTGCGGGAGCTTGATTACCGGCTTGCGTGGGATGTCCTGTATCGTCTGGTGTCCGTTACGGGAGAAGATGACCAAATGCAAATTTATCTGCAGATCTTAGCCGCTCCTTACGAAGTCTGGTCTGCCGAGAAAATAGATTTTACGGCTCTGCCGGGCAGGGAAGGTAAGGCGATAAACGGCTGGGGACTGACAGACTCAGGAGAGATATATGTCACCTATTATTATGTGGAAGAAGGGGACAGGCCGGAGAACATGCATCTCGTGATCAGGCAGGAAAATACCTGGGCAGAAGCAGATGCGTTGCCGGAACAGGAAAAGAGATTGTCGTAAGAGAGCTCAGTCAGGAATCCGGATTGGAAGCCAGGGAGAGCCTGCAAATGGAGTTTGCTGCCGGCAATGCTCCGGACCTGGTGGACAGTTTGCTGCTGGATATCGACGCCTATGCCCGCAGAGGCTATCTGGAGCCGCTGGATGATTGGCTGCAGGATCAGAAAAATATACTCCCGCAGGCGTTGGAATACAGCCGGGCGGGAGAACATTATTACATTGCCCCTTTTGGAGTTGAATTATGTACAGTGGTTACTACGGGCGATATTGCAGGCGGACGCAGCCGATGGACGTTGGAAGAGATGCTGGAGACTGCACGCAGCCGTGAAACAACTACTTTATTTCAGGGAGCTTCTGCTGCTCAGGTTCTGGCTTATCTGCTGCAGGATGAAGAAAATCCTGCATATATCGACTGGGAAAATAAATGCTGCCATTTTGAGACGGAAGAATTTGTAGAACTGCTGAAATTTGCAAGGGCAATGGAAGCTTCTTCAGCTTCCTCATATTATTCTTCGGACCTCAGCAAAGCGTTTGCAGCCAATGATATTCTGATCAGTGCGCCTCTTGTCGGCGTAACTCTGGAAAGCTACTATAATGATTTAAATATTCTGGGTGAGGATTGTGTTTTAATCGGTTATCCTATGGAAAACGGTAATGGCAGTTATGTGGTTGGAAGCGGCTTCGCCGTGAATCAAGCATCTTCCTGTAAGGAAGGAGCGATAGCTTTTCTGGAATATCTTCTGGATCCGGTGCAGCAGATGGAGATGGCAGAAGAGGGCAGCGGCCTTCCGGTGAATACGCAGGCGCTTCAGGCGGCGCTGACTGCGCAGGCAAAGGCTTTGGCAGAGAAAGAGGAAAACGCATACGGAGCCAGAGCCTATGATCCACAGGAAGCGGAGCAGTTTCTCCAGGTCATTCTGCATAGCAGGGCGATGGACAGACAGACAGATAGATAGATGATATCTTTTATATTCTGGAAGAAGAGATGGCTGTATACTGTCAGGAAGACAAAGATCCCTGGGAAGTGGCCCGCATTCTCCAGAACCGTGTCCAGCTATATCTGGATGAACAATATTAATCAATAAAAAGCGGAAATACCCTGCGGCTCGCTGCGGGGTATTTCACTTGCTTTTACCGTCCCGATGACGTATACTAATAGGGCAAAGCAATCACGACAGAAATTCAAGGCGGAAAGGAATCAAACAGATGATGACAGAAAAGCTGGCGCTGTCAGACGATATTCTGATGAAGATAGAAAAGCCTGCACGGTATATCGGCAATGAAGTAAATGCTGTAGTAAAGGACAAGTCCCGGGTGGATGTAAGATTTGTCATGTGTTTCCCGGATGTATATGAGATTGGCATGTCCCATCTGGGAATCCAGATCCTTTATGATATGTTCAACAGCTGGGAGGATGTATGGTGCGAGCGGGTCTATTCCCCCTGGGTGGACTTAGACCGCATCATGCGGGAGCAGCAGATCCCCCTGTTTGGGCTGGAATCCCAGGAACCCATCAAGGACATGGATTTTCTGGGCATTACAATACAGTATGAAATGTGTTACACCAATATCCTGCAGGTGCTGGATCTCTCCCGGATCCCGCTGCTGGCGTCTGAGCGGGGAGAGGACTGCCCCATCGTCATCGGCGGCGGTCCCTGTACCTACAACCCGGAGCCGATTGCGGATTTCTTTGATTTGTTTTATATCGGGGAGGGCGAGACCCAGTACCGTAACCTGCTGGATCTGTATAAGGCATGCAAAAAGGAGGGCTGCGGCAGGGTGGAATTCCTGCGCCGTGCGGCAAAGCTTCCGGGAATGTATGCTCCCCGGTTCTATCAGGTGTCCTATCATGAGGACGGCACCATCAAAAGCTTTGAGCCCACGGAGGAGGGCATCCCCCGTACCATTCTGAAAGAAGTGGAAATGCAGGTGTCCGATACCTATTATCCCATGAAGCCGGTGGTGCCTTATATCAAGGTGACCCAGGACAGAGTGGTGCTGGAGATCCAGCGGGGCTGTATCCGGGGCTGCCGGTTCTGCCAGGCCGGGCAGCTGTACCGTCCTGTGCGGGAGCGGGATGTGGAAGTCCTGAAAAGCTACACCCTGGAAATGCTGAAAAACACCGGCCACGAGGAGATTTCCCTGAGCTCTTTAAGTTCCAGCGATTACAGCAGGCTTCCGGAGCTGATTGATTTCCTGATCGAGGAATGCAAGGAGAAAAAGATCAATATTTCCCTGCCCTCCCTGCGGATCGACGCCTTTTCCCTGGATGTCATGAGCAAGGTGCAGGATATCCGCAAATCCTCCCTGACCTTTGCCCCGGAGGCGGGCAGCCAGAGGCTGCGCAATGTGATCAACAAGGGGCTGACCGAGGAGGATATTATCCACGGCTCCACCCTGGCCTTCCGGGGAGGCTGGACCAGAGTCAAGCTGTATTTCATGCTGGGACTGCCTACGGAGACTAAAGACGATATGCGGGGGATTGCAGAGCTGTCCAACAAGATCGCCGCCACCTTCTTTGAGGAGGTGCCCAAGGAGGCCCGGATCAACGGCAGGGTGCAGATTGTCACCAGTACCTCTTTCTTTGTGCCCAAGCCCTTTACACCCTTTCAGTGGGCCAGCCAGTGTACCAAGGAGGAGTTCATTGAAAAAGCCTATTTCACCCGGAAATGTATCTCCGAGCAGCTGAACCAGAAGAGCATTAAGTACAATTATCACGAGGCTGACGCCAGTGTCTGGGAGGGCGTTCTGGCCCGGGGTGACAGGCGTCTGGCCCAGGTGATCCTTGGGGTTTACCAAAAGGGCTGTTTTTACGATGCCTGGAGCGAATATTTTAAAAATGAAGTGTGGGAGGAGACGCTGGCGGAATACGGCCTGACCACGGAATTTTACTCCCACAGGGAGAGGCCTCTGGACGAGATCCTGCCCTGGGACTTTATCGACTGCGGCGTAACCAAGGAATTCCTGAAGCGGGAATGGCTGAAGGCGCAGAAGGAGCAGATCTCGGAGAACTGCAAGGTCCGGTGTCAGGGCTGCGGCGTGACCCGGTTTGGCGGCGGCATCTGCTTTGAACCCAGAGAAGTGGGCAATTACGGAGGATGCTGATTCGGATCAGAATGGAGAATATGACATGAAGGTACGAGTAAAATTTCGCAAATACGGCCCTGTGCGCTTTATCGGCCATCTGGATGTGATGCGTTTTTTCCAGAAATGCATCCGGCGGGCGGAAATTGATGTGGCCTATACTACCGGCTACAGCCCCCACCAGATCATGACCTTTGCAGCGCCCCTGGGCGTGGGACTGACCAGTGACGGCGAATATATGGATATTGAATGCAACAGCGTCACCACCTCTGCAGATATGATGGAACGCCTTAACCGGGCCAGTGTACCGGGAATTGAGATTGTCAGCGTGGTGCTGCTGCCGGAGCATTCTGGCAATGCCATGGCCAGTGTGGCTGCAGCGTCCTATACGGTGAAATTCCGGGAGAACCGGGAACCTTCCTTTGACTATCTGGGTCAGCTTGCGGATTTTTATGCCCGGCCCGAAATTCTGATTACCAAGGAGACCAAGAAAAATACTCTGACACTGGATATCCGGCCGGGGATCTATGCGCTGCAGGCGGATCCGGAGAGCCGCACCATCCATATGCTGGTGGATGCTTCCAGCAGCGGCAATATCAAGCCGTCGCAGATTCTGGAGGCTTATACGGCTCTGCACGGGGAAACGCTGGCGGAAAACGCTTTTACCGTGCACCGCAACGATACCTACCTGAATCTGGCAGCGGAGGGCGAGCCCCGACAGCTGGTGCCCATGGATGCCATCGGCAGTCAGATTCTGGAACCCATGGTGGATGAGAAACGGCTGCAGATTGCCCGGGAGGCGCAGCAGCGCAAGGAAGAGACGGTCAGAGAGGCGGAGCGCATCCGTCAGGAGGCCATGGCCGCCAAAGAAGCGGAGCTGCAGGAATGGATGCAGTCCCGCCGCTATGAGGAAAAACAGGCGGTTCGGGAAGCAGGTACGCAGCCATGAGCAGGGGAATCATGCAGTTCACGGATCGCTCGGATTGGGAAGAGCAGCGAAAGAACCGGCAGCGGGGCAAGGTACTGATCACCGCTGTTCCTTTCGATCCTGGGAAACAGCAGAGAGACGATGCGAACGAGCAGGGAGTCCCCGGGAACAGAATGCAGAGCAATGAGACAATTCCGGAGCTTCTGATGGCCGTGCTTCTTAAGCAGGATCGCCTGACAGCAGTGCAGACCTTTTCTCTCAGCCGAAAAAGCCGTATAGGAGCCATTTATCTGGGCAAGGTAAAAAAGCTGGTTAAAAATCTCAATGCCTGCTTTGTGGAGATTGCAGACCGAGAGCAGTGTTTTCTGTCCCTGGATCGCATAACGGATCCCCCTTTTTTGACCAACAGAGCCTATGACGGCAGGATCTTGGAGGGGGATGAACTGCTGGTGCAGCTGGAGTATGATGCTATCAAGACCAAACAGGCGGTAGTGACCACCAGGATCAGCCTGCGGGGAGAGTATTTTGTGCTTTCCACCGGAGAAATGCGGGTCGGGATATCTAAAAAGCTGGGGGATAAGCAGCGAAAAGAAATCCGTGGACTTCTGACAGAATGGCAGGTGACAACTCCAAACGGCGTGCCGGTACAGCAGGAGGGGATCCCGCCTTTCGGTCTGGTGGTGCGCACTCAGGCCGGGCAGCTGCTGCGGCAGGCCTCGGAGGAAGATCAGGAAGAAACGGAGAAAGCAACGGCAGCGGCAGAATTTTTGCACCGGGAATACGAAGAGCTGTACAGCCGTTTTTCAGCCCTGTTCCGGCAGGGAAGGCACCGTACCTGCTTTACCTGTCTGCAGGAGGCCGGATCGGCCCTGGAGGAGGCGCTGAGACCGTTTCCGACCGGTGAATACGAGGAAGTGGTAACGGATCTGGCAGGGATCCATGACGAGCTTAAACTGCTGCAGGAGCAGAATGCATTTCCGGAGGATAAGAAGCTCCGGTTTTATCAGGATGAGCGTTTGTCCCTAAATCAGCTTTACAGCCTGTCCGCCAGACTGGAGGAGGCCCTGGGCAGAACCGTGTGGATGAAATCCGGCGCAAATCTGGTGATCGAACAGACGGAGAGCCTGACTGCCATTGACGTGAATACGGGAAAAAGTATTGCCGGACTCAGCAGGAAATCTGCGGAGGAGACCATATGCCGGGTGAATCTGGAAGCCGCCCGGGAGGTGGCCCGTCAGCTGCGGCTGCGGAACCTTTCCGGCATTATCATTGTGGATTTTATTAATATGGCCTCGTCGGATCAGAAAGAGGAGCTGATGGCGTATCTGCGGGAGCTGGTCAGAGAGGATCCGGTAACTGTGCGGGTAGTGGACATGACACCTCTTGGCCTGGTGGAGATCACCCGGAAAAAGGTGAGCCCTTCTCTGCTGGAGCAGTTCGGCCGCCGCAGGGCGCAGGGGGGACAGTAGAACGATCAGAAAGGTATGAGTGGATATGAAGCTTCTGAAAATGGAAAAGGTCAGGGACGGGAAATATCTGAAAAATTATGAACTGACTTATTTAAATAAAGCCGGCAAGGAGAAAAAATATGAGATCGTCAGCCGCAGAGAGCTCTCCTCCCCGGAGGATCTGGGAGCTAAACCCAGCGGGGTATCCATCATTGCGATCTGCCGGGGCAGGCTGCTTCTGCTGCAGGAATTCCGGATGGGCATCAATAAAACGATTTATAATCTGTGCGCCGGTATGCTGGAGGAGGGGGAAACCATCGAGGAATGCGTCCAGAGAGAGCTGTATGAGGAGACCGGGCTCTCCGTCCGGCGGATTCGGGCGATCCTGCCGCCCTCCTATGCGGCGGTAGCCATCTCCGATACCACCACCTATATTGCCATAGTGGATGCGGAAGGAGAGATGGCCGACCATACCTCGGAAAATGAACAGATTGAAGCACGGTTTTATACCCGGGAAGAGGTTAGTGGGCTTCTGCAGAGGGAAGAATTCAGCTCCAGGGCACAGCTGGCGGCTTACTTTTTTGTCCAGGGCTGTCTGGAGGAAAAATCGCAGGAATAGTTTGCAAATGCATGGAGGTTATGAGGGCGCTCTGCTCATAAGAGAATCATCCCTGTGCATTGTGTGCAAGCACCTATGCACAGAGAAGATTCTCTTATGGCTGAACTGTTACGGGGAAGCCTTGTTACGGGGAAGGATAAAAAGGATAAAAAGTTCTAAAAGATGTAGACAAAAAGAGGAAACCGTACTATAATTTTTTTTGGCTTCTGATTTTCAGAAACAAGAAACAAAAATACATAAACTTATGTGGAGGAGAAAGATGATGAAAACCAGTAAGAGATTAGTAGTAGTTTGTGTTGCAATGATGATGATGGTATGCATGATGTTTACCGCCTGCGGTAATTTAGTAAAAAGCGTGATATCCGCAGAAGACGGCTATGCAGAGGGCGGTGTGGGTGATACCTTCAGAACTGTCTTCTTTGATTGGAGTGTGGATTCCGTATCTTACCCCTCCGAGTATGAGGGCTATGTACCTGCTGACGGATATCAGCTGCTGGATTGTGTAATCACCGTAAAGAATACCTTTGGTGAGGAACTGCCTATGTTCAACAGTGATTTCCAGATTCAGTGGCATGACCTTGGCAATGGAGAGGATGATTACGACTATGGCATCGAAATGGATGATTCCAGCACCGTTATGCCTTCCGAATATGGTCTGGCAAACAAGGATACTGTTACCTATCATGTGATCTATGAAGTACCTGCAGAGGCAAAAGAGTTCTCCGTATCTTACCTGGAGTTCTTCTCTGATAACACAGAGGGAGATGTATTCTTTGCTTATTTCAATAAGTAAGTAAAAAGCAATAATATTATGGAGGAATGTGATCTTTAGGGGTTGCATTCCTCCTTTTTTTTGTATATAATAGTTTAGAAGGACTAAATGAAAGGAAGAATAGTCTTCCTTTTATAAATTATAACTATATGTACAAGGAGAGATGTAAAGATGGTAGAAAGAGATTTTTTACAGGAAGAACGACCGATTACCGTTTGGAGACCGATTCCGAAGGATCATAAAGAGCTGATGGTCGGCCTGGCTGCAGCAGGAATCGTGATCCTTCTGGGAGTCTGCATATTATGGGGGGTGAAATGGGCCATAGCGTCAGCCCTGGTCATGGCCATTGCAGCTTTAGGAGTTCATTATAAGCTGCAGAAGAAAATCACAGTGGAAAATGGATATTTCTATTTGGACAGGGATGAGCTTTATCTGATTTCCCTGGCAAGAGAGGATGAAAGACTGCGTGCTTATCTGCAGGAGTCACCAGAGAAGCGGGAATCGGCAGATCCGTCCATGCTGCCCAATGCATTTTTGATGAGTATGGCAGAGCACTCCGTAATCTGCCGTATTTCCACAGTGAACACGTTGTTAATAAAGAATAATAAAGACCTTTACAGATTGTCAGTCAGCTATGAACTGGTTCCTTATCCCTATAAAGGCTTCATGACTTTTCTTTTAAAGAACAGCTATGAGAACTTTGACAGTCTGATGCAGGTTCTGAAAGAGAAAGCAACTACCATCAGACAGGTTAAGAATTACTGTTAAGGAGCTTATTTTTGTTGTGAAAGAATGGCGAACGTGGTACAATAATCCTGTTATATAGGAGGAGAAAATGATATGTATATTACTTGTTTGGACTTAGAAGGTGTATTGGTACCGGAAATCTGGATTGCATTTGCGGAAGCCAGCGGTATTCCTGAATTAAAAAGAACCACTCGTGATGAACCGGATTATGACAAATTGATGCGGTGGCGCTTGGGAATCTTAAAGGAGCATGGCCTGGGACTGAAAGAGATCCAGGAAACCATTGCCGGAATCGATCCCATGCCCGGCGCAAAGGAGTTTCTGGATGAACTGCGTTCCTTTTCACAGGTCATCATTATCAGTGATACCTTCACACAGTTTGCCAGCCCGTTAATGCAGAAGCTGGGATGGCCTACCATATTCTGCAATTCCCTGGTGGTGGCTGAAAATGGGGAGATCGCCGGCTTTAAAATGCGTATTGAAAGTTCCAAGCTCGCCACCGTAAAAGCGCTGCAGTCCATTGGTTATGAGACCATTGCCAGCGGTGACAGCTATAATGATCTGGGCATGATCAGGGCCAGCAAGGCAGGCTTTTTATTTAAAAGCACGGAGCAGATTAAAGCAGATAATCCGGAGCTGCCTGCATACGAAACCTATGAGGAACTGATGGCTGCCATAAAAAAAGCCATGGAATAAAGGGCAAACGTTTACAGGATATTTAATGAGGTACAGAGATATGAATCCTATGGCATTACTGGGATTAAAGAATGATTTTGAAAAGTTCAAGAAAAATCATCCGAAGTTTATACAGTTTACGAAGGCATTTACAAAGGCCGGTCTGCAGGAAGGTACGGTTATGGAATGCAAGGTCATAACCCCGGACGGCAAGGAGCTCCAGGCGAATATCAAAGTCACGGCCGATGATCTGGAGCTGCTGGAAAAGCTAAAAAAGCTGCGTCAGGAGATGTAGAAAGAGCAGAATAGAAAGACCAGCAACTATGCGCAAAACACAAGTTTAACGAATAGTTATGGGTTTTTCTAACCTATTTCTTCGGAGTCCAGCCATATGGTGAATGGTCCGTCATTCAGCAAGAAAATCTTCATATCTGCGCCGAAGCTGCCATGCTGGACCTTTTCAGTCGGTTCCGGCATTTGCCTGCGGCATTCCTCCAGAATATATTCATATAAGGCATTGGCCATATCCGGGGCCCCGGCATGGATAAAGGAAGGACGATTCCCTTTGCGGCAGTCTGCATACAGAGTGAACTGTGACACTAAAAGCAGGCTGCCGTTTACATCCTGCAGGGACAGATTAGTCTTGCCATTAGCGTCTTCAAATATCCGCAGTCCCAGCATTTTTCGAATCATTTTATCGGCAATGCACCTGGTATCGGTCTGACTGATGCCGATCAACGCCAGAAAACCTTTTCCTATGGAGCCAATAACCTGATGGTCCACAGATACACTGGCTTCAGAAACTCTTTGAATTAAAATTCTCATAAGATATTTTTACTCCTTATTCTGGTCGGATTCCTGAGCAGATGTCTGCTCCTCTTCCGCTGCTTCTTCTTTCTTGGCAGAAGCAGCAGTAAAGCCGGTGCTATTTCTGGGAAGCGCATCTGTATCGTTCCAGTACACAGGGATTCTTCTCTTCCACTCTTCCGTGCTGCTGATAAACTTCATCCCGGAAACCAGCTCATTGTGACTGTTTTCCTCTTTTTCTGTCGTTTTGGCTTTCCCTGCAGCATTTTTGGCCTTGATGATCCGGTGGCGCTCCTGATTATTGATGGAATGGATGCCGGCCTCATCCACGCACTCAAGGTCTTTATAGACATCGCTTTCGATGGGCATATTCTTTTTAATCAATGCGGAGTTTACAACGGACTTTACTGCGGTATAGATGATTGCAAAGATCGGCACACCTACAATCATTCCCAATACGCCAAACAGCCCACCGAACAACGTTATGGCGAAAATCACCCAGAAGCCGGATAAGCCGGTGGAGTTCCCCAGGATCTTCGGTCCGATCAGGTTGCCGTCCACCTGCTGCAGAACCAGAATAAATATTACAAAATAGACACAGTTCAGCGGATGCAGGGGATCCACTACAAGAATCAGCACGGCACTGGGAATGGCGCCCAGGAACGGCCCGAAAAAGGGAATAATATTCGTCACACCGATAATCACGCTGACCAGGGCTGCATAGGGCGTCTGCATGATTGTGGTTCCGATAAAGCAGAGCAGGCCGATAATCAGGGAATCCAGGATCTTGCCGCTGATAAAGCCGATAAAGGTATTGTGGGCAAAGCGGAAATTATTGATGATTACATTGCCGGAATCCGAATCAAAGCAGGCATAAACCAGTTTCTTCGCCTGTATGGCAAATTTCTCTTTGCTGCCCAGAATATAAATTGAAATAATAAATCCGATAACAAAGTTCCACAATACCTTAAGAAAACCGAGTACACTCAGCGATACAGTCTTAATGAGTTCACTGGATTTGACCAGCACAGTTTCATTCAGGAAACGCTCCAACTCTGCGGAATAACGGTTCACAAGATTCGTGACATAGTTCTTGATCTCAGGATTATCAGCCAACAGCTGATTCAGCCAAATGGTAAAGTTGTTCACATATGTGTCATACTTGGAAATGATACTCTCAATACTGGGGACGATCTGAGATACCAGCATACCGATCAGGGTGTGGATCACAAGATAGAATAAACAAGCTGTGATCAGGATACTCAGTCCCCTGGTTCTTTTTCGGGTCTTAGCCCCCTCCTTTAACTTTAGACGCTTTCTGAGGGGGTACAGAATCCGCTGTTCGATAAAGTTCAGAACAGGCGTCAGCAGATAAGCCAATATAAATCCAAATACCACCGGCATCATAATGCCAATAATAATTTGAAATGCGGTTTTGATATTTGAGCCGTGAAACAGCAGATAATAAAACATAATGCTGCCCACAATGACAAGCAGAGCAGTCAATCCCCATCGCACATATCGATTATTCCATCTGATTCTCATATTTTCCAATTATCCTTTCCTACCCCATGCAGTCTGAAAGCCAATCTCATAACCGCACTAATGTCCATCTTTATTCATCATACACTGATCTTGTTCATATAACAAGAGCTATTTCCTTAAAAAAATGCCGGAATCTATTGTTTCCTGACGCAAAAAAAGGTAAAATGGATTGTGGCAAGGGACCGGTAACCTATCTGATCGTACCGGGCTGACCGTCATCCGGCAGCTAAAATCTGGGGAATCCCGGCGTAAAGGATCGTATGTTTACGGCCATTTGAACCGGAAACCTGAAAGGATGGAGTGAATATTTTGGCAAATCATATTAACGGTGCCAGTTACCATGATGAACAGAAAATGCAGAATATCCTGAAAATGCGTGCTGTACTGGAGGAGCTGCCGCCCTTCTGCAAGGAATTTTTCCGGGGCATCGAACCCTATACTTCCGCCCGCACCAGACTGGCCTATGCCTATGATCTGCGGATGTTTTTTGAATATCTGCACGAAGAAAACAGGGCCTGCGCAAAGCTGGATATCCCGGAGATCCCGCTGGATTATCTGAATCAGATCACCCGCCAGGATATTGAGGAATATCTGGAGTATATTTCCCTGTACCAGAAGGACGGGAAAAGCATTACCAATGATGAACGGGGAAAATGTCGAAAACTGGCTTCTCTTCGGAGCTTCTATAATTACTTTTATGAGACGGAGAAAATCGAGAAGAATCCTGCAGCTCTGGTGCCCCTGCCAAAGCGCCATGATAAGGAGATTATCCGTCTGGAGCCCAACGAGGTGGCGATCCTGCTGGATCAGGTGGAGGACGGAACCAAGCTGACCAAAAAAGAGCAGGAATATCACAGGAAAACGAAGCTGCGGGATGTAGCAATCCTCACACTGCTGCTGGGGACGGGGATACGTGTATCGGAATGTGTGGGACTTGACATGCAGGATGTGGATTTTGATGCCTATGGGATTCGGATCCTGCGCAAGGGCGGAAAAGAGGCTGTGATCTATTTTGGTGATGAGGTGGGAACTGCTCTTTTAGACTATCTGGAGCAGCGTGAGCATATAATCCCGGCAGAGGGCCATGAGAATGCCCTCTTTCTCTCCCTGCAGAACCGCCGCATGGCCGTGCGTTCGGTGGAAAATCTGGTAAAGAAATATGCATCCCGGGTAACCACACTGAAAAAAATCACTCCCCATAAGCTGCGCAGTACCTACGGCACCTCCCTGTATCAGGAGACCGGAGATATTTATCTGGTGGCAGATGTGCTGGGCCACAGTGACGTAAACACCACCAGAAAGCACTACGCTGCGCAGGAGGATGAGCGCAGACGCCGGGCTGCCAATGCTGTCCGGCTGCGGGAAAAATAGCCGTAAAAAGGCTTATTTGACAAACTCTGCACTGTAATAGGGCACGATCAGATAATTTCCCGCATAGATATTCTCATCCTTCATGTGGTTGATTTCCATCACTTCCGCAATATACTGATCCTGGCTGGCATAATGCAGCTCATCCGCATATCTGTCAGCCAGACTCCACAGCGTATCACCTGCTTTGATCTGAATACTGGTAAAGTATTTGTAGGAAACATCTTCCATTCCCGTATTGGCGTGGGAAATCAGCGCATGATAGGAAAGGGTAAAAATCAGCACTGGCACAACAGCAATGGCGGCCAGAATAAACTTTCGCCTGATTTCCCTCTGCCTTCTAAGTTTCCTGTAATAATTCCTCTGCTCTCTGTCAAAACCATATACAGTTTCTCTCATGTGACACAACCTCCGTATAGAAATTCGAATCTCCGTTCGGAACATTTGTTCTTTCTGATTGTATTATAGCGAACATATTTTCTGCTGTCAAGAAAAAATCGAACATATTTTTGGAATATATGTTTGCTTTTTTTGATTTGCTGTGCTATAATTAACATAAATTAAAGTTACTATTGATTTTCCCTGAGAAATGGAGGACCTATCATGGGTTATGGTAAGATTACTGCGAAGCAACAGGAAATTTTAGATTATATCAAGGAGGAAATCCTGAAAAAGGGATATCCGCCCACGGTTCGTGAGATCTGTGAAACGGTACATTTGAAGTCCACCTCTTCCGTTCATTCCCATCTGGAAACACTGGAGAAAAACGGTTATATCCGGAGAGATCCAACCAAGCCCAGAGCTATTGAGATTTGTGACGACAGTTTTCAGATTGTCCGCACGGAGATGGTCAGCATCCCTGTTGTTGGACAGGTGGCTGCCGGCACGCCGATTCTGGCCCAGGAGAACATCGAGGACTATTTCCCGGTGCCTGCGGATGTGGTTCCGAAAGGAGATTCCTTTATTTTAAAGGTAAAAGGGGATTCCATGATTAATGCCGGTATTTTCAGCGGAGATCGGATCTTCGTAAACTGCTGCAGTACTGCTTCCAATGGGGATATGGTGGTAGCCCTGATCGATGATTCTGCCACTGTTAAGACTTTTTATAAAGAAAACGGACATATTCGCCTGCAGCCGGAAAATGACGCTATGGATCCTATCATTGTAGAGGATTGCCGGATTCTCGGCAAGGTATTCGGCGTTTTCCGTTTTTATCGCTGATATATTGTTACACTTTATGAGTGTGAAGGTATAGTTCTCTGTTTCTCTGGACACAATAGATATCGGATACGTTCATCCTATGATTGTGACTATATGGAATGGAGGAAGCTCATATGGGAAACAAATATTTAGACGGCACCGCTCTGACCATTGCGATTATCGGTGCTCTTAACTGGGGATTGATCGGCTTGTTCAGATTTGACCTGGTAGCCTTTATTTTCGGGGATATGTCCTGGCTGTCCAGAATTATTTATGTTCTGGTGGGACTCTGCGGTCTGTATCTGATTACTTTTTATATGCATCTGGGAAACGGCCGTGGAGACGCATCATAGTATGCTCTGTCCCTGATTGAGAAAACAGTGGCTGTTCTGCCCGAACTGGAGAATAGCCACTGTTTTTTATGATTCCCTGTGTATCACAATTACAGATCTTCCTTTTTCACCTGTCTGCCGTCTCCCCAGATGCGCTCCAGATCGTAAAGCAGGCGGTTCTCTTTGTCAAATACATGTACGATTACATCACCGAAATCCATCAGGATCCAATTTGCCGTATCATATCCCTCCACCTGACGGATATGATATCCGGCGCGTCCCAGCTTCTCTTCCACATTATCGCAGAGAGTCTGGATCTGGCTGCGATTGCTGCCTCCGGCAATGATAAAATAATCGGCAATGACAGAAACCTTGCTGATATCGATGATCCGGATATCCTCGGCTTTTTTGTCCTCCAGTGCTTCAATAGCCAGCTTTGCTACCGTCTTAGAAGTGTTCATCCTATTTCCCTCCGTTTTTATAATATTCATAGGTTTCCCGGGTGGTCTGATCAATCACGGAACCGGATTCCTGCAGATAGACCAGAGTATCCTCCAGAATCATCAGCATGGCGCCATCCAGATCCGTGAAGGCAGCTTTTCGGATCTGTCCCAGACGGGGTGCCTGCTTGCGGCCCGGTTCCATATAGTCGGCCACAAAAATAATCTTTTCCAGAAGGGACATGCCGGGACGTCCCGTAGTATGATTATGAATGGCATTGAGGATATCCGGATCCGCAATATGATACTCCTTACGGGCCAGGTAACTGCCGACTTTGGCATGCAGCAGGGAAGGCTTCCTTTCCTCCTGCGGACTGACCGGCAGCTTCTGCTTTTCACAGATCGACAGAAGCTTTTTATCGGACAGGCATTTTGCGCAGTCATGCAGCAGCCCGGCTGTCAGGGCCTGATCAATATCCTCTCCATAGCAGGCGGCAAGATTCGCCGCTGTATAGGCCACACTCAGCGTATGTTCATAGCGTTTGCCGTCCTGAATCTTTGCCATCTCTTTTCTTAATTTGCTCAGTTCAATTGGTTTCAATGCTTCATCCTCGGTAATAATTTTTGGTTTCAATTACTTTCCGTACGCTTTCCGGCACCAGATACCGGATGCTCAGTCCCTGTCTGCACCGGCGGCGGATATCTGTGGAGGATATCTCCATATGAGGGAATTCAATCAGACGGATTCTGGCGTCATACCGTTTCTGCAGTTCACAGCGTTTTTGTTCCAGATTTTCCATGGGTATCCCGCTGCGGGATGCGGCAAGGATGGTACAGCTGCGGAAGATCCGTTCCGGACAACGCCACTTTTCCATGGAAAACAGGCAGTCCGCCCCAATGATAAAATACAGCTCGGTGCCAGGGCAGCGCCGATTCAGCCCTTCCAGCGTTTCATAGGTATAGGTGTTCCCGCTGCGTCCGATTTCCAGATCGGAACAGACAAAACAATCCCTGTCCGCAACGGCAGCCTCCGTCATGGCCAGCCGCTCCTGGCCGGAGAGGACCTCCCTGCCTGCCTTCATGTAGGAATTTCCCGTAGGGAGGAACAGCACCCCATCCAGGGAAGCCTCCTCCATGGCCCACTGGGCCAACAACAGATGTCCGTGATGAATAGGATTGAAAGTGCCTCCCATAATCCCCGTTTTTTTCCAGTTTGCAACAGCATCAATCCCACTGTTCATGGCAGCTGTATCCTAGGGTTGTCCCGGTCAGGTTTATACAATATGATCTTTTTGCCGATCACCTGCACCACCTGGGAATGGGTGCGTTCCGCCACCATCCCAGCGATCTCCCGGGGATCATCCAGACAGCTTTTCAGCACTGCAATCTTAATCAGCTCCCGGGTGTTGAATGCCTCGCCGATGGCTTCCGTCACCTGGGGGGTCAGACTGGATTTACCGACCTGAAAAATGGGATCCAGACTGCCTGCCAGGCTTTTTAAATACGCTCTCTGTTTACTTGTCATCCGTAACCACCTCACATTATTTATAATAATCAAAGGATAAACCGTACATTCTGACGGTATCTCCCTCCTGAATGCCCAGTTCCTCCAGCTGATCCAGAATCCCTGTATCCTTCAGAAAATTTTGGAAGAAGGTAAATCCCTTCTCGCTTTCCAGATTGGTATAGCCCAGCATCTTTTCAATGCGGGGCCCCTCTATCACATACTCATCCGCCTCGGCATCGTATTCCACGGTATAAGGCATATCGCTGTCAGAAATCCTCTCTTTCTCAGGAAAATACTCCTGAGCGAAAACAGTTGGCTCCTCATCAATCTGATCCAGCATCTCCCTGACGTGATACAAAAGCTCATTCAGCCCCTGTCCGCTGATTGCAGATATGGGATACACAGGGATCCCTTTCGGCTCAAATTCGGCCTTCAGTGCAGCCAGAGGGTCATTTCGGCCTTCATTATAGACCGCATCCATCTTGTTGGCCGCAATGACCTGGGGACGTTTGGAAATATCGGCATTGTAGCTTTCTAACTCCTTATTGATGGTGTAAATATCCGCTACCGGATCCCGGCCCTCCGTGCCTGCTGCATCCACAACATGGATGATCACCTTGGTGCGCTCGATATGCCGCAGGAATTCATGTCCCAGACCGGCTCCCTCAAAAGCGCCTTCGATCAGACCGGGAATATCTGCGATGACAAAGCCCCTGGAATCCTCCAGATCCACCACGCCCAGGTTAGGGATTAAAGTGGTAAAATGGTAATTGGCGATCTTGGGCTGGGCATTGGTCACCCGGGACAGCAATGTGGATTTTCCCACATTGGGGAATCCCACCAGTCCCACATCCGCAATCACCTTCAGCTCCAGAAGCAGTGTCAGCTCCTGGGCCGGCTGGCCGGGCTGGGCATATTTGGGCGCCTGCATTGTGCTGGTCGCATAATGCTGATTGCCGTTGCCTCCTCTGCCTCCCTTCAGCAAAACCACTCTTTTATTGTTGCCGGACATGTCGGTAATGACCTTGCCGCTCTCCGCTTCTTTTATCACTGTTCCTGCCGGAACCTTGATTAGAATATCCTGTCCGTTTTTTCCGTGACAGTTCTTCTTGCCGCCCTGTTCACCGTCCTGGGCCTGATATTTGCGGATATGGCGAAAGTCCGCCAGAGTGTTCAATCCTTCGTCAACCTGAAAGATCACATCCCCGCCATGACCGCCGTCACCGCCGTCGGGGCCGCCGTTTGGCACATATTTTTCCCTGCGGAAGGAGACATGGCCGTCACCGCCCTTTCCGCTTCTTACATAGATCGTTGCTCTGTCTGCAAACATCCGGTTTACTCCTCTTTCCCTAAATGTTCATGTGGTGAATAAAAGGCTTCAAACAAAATAATATGTTTGAAGCCTCTCGTGACTATGTTCGATAATCGGCATTACTGCTCAACAGGATATACAGAAGCCTGCTTCCTGTCTCTGCCTTTTCTCTCGAATCTCAGAACACCATCCACCAATGCAAATAATGTATCATCGCCGCCGATGCCTACATTTACGCCGGGATGAATCTTGGTACCACGCTGTCTGTACAGAATGTTACCAGCCTTAACGAACTGTCCGTCAGCTCTCTTCGCACCCAGTCTTTTAGACTCGGAATCTCTGCCGTTCTTGGTAGAACCAACACCCTTTTTATGAGCGAAGAATTGAAGGTTCATATTCAACATAGGTTACACCTCCTCAAACTTTACTGTAAGATACTTTTTCCCATAATGATCGGAAAGCTGCTGCAGACCGAAAACCATGGAATCCATCAGAAAGATGGATTTCTCCTGCAGGCCGTCTTCAAATATGCACTGGATAAATCCGGTTTCCTCATCAGTCGAGACCTGTACCGGTTCACCGGCCAGCTCCTCTAACGAGTTGATTGTATTGATAACTAATACAGAAATGGAAGCACACAGAATATCCGGCTTGCCGGGCTTGGCATAGCCTGCGTGTCCCATACAGATAAAACCTTTATAACTCTGTGCTTTCGTCCTGCGAATCACTACTGTCGTCATAATCGTTCACTTAATTAAGCATTAATCTTATCAATCTTAACCTGAGTGTATGCTTGTCTATGACCGTTCTTCTTGTGGTAACCGGTTTTTCTCTTGTACTTGTATACAATAACCTTCTTACCTCTACCCTGCTCCATAACGGTAGCCGCTACAGTAGCACCTGCTACATCTGCACCCACCTTGAGGGTATTGTCACTTACTGCGATCACCTGGTCAAAAGTAACAGTAGCACCGGCCTCTGCGTCGATCTTTTCAACTTTGATTACATCTCCCTCAGAAACTTTGTACTGCTTTCCACCTGTTGCAATAATTGCGTACATAAGGCACCTCCTATTCACGAACTCCAGCAAAAAATACTTTCGTTCTTACTCGCTAACTTTGGTGGTATCATCCTGATAAAACGACACACTTCTACCTCGTTATGCGGCATACTGAAATATCATAGCATGAGGTGCCTTATTTGTCAACAAAATTTTTCAATCAGAGCTGAACTGTATATTACTTCCGGTTCTTTGCTTCAAAATCCTCTATATATTGGATGATAAGCTTGACAGTTCCCTCCACCCCCAGCACGCTGCTGTTGATGCACAGGTCATAGCTGTCGGCACGGCCCCACTTCTTGGAGGAATAGTAATTATAATAGCTCTGTCTCTGCTTATCCTTCTTGACGATCATATCCCGGGCTTTATCCTCGGACAGATCATATTTTTCCATAATCCGTTTTACCTTGGTTCTTTCATCCGCATAGATAAAGAGATGAATGCAGTTTTCATAATCTGCCAAGGCATAGTCTGCACAGCGGCCCACGATCACGCAGCTGCCCTCGTCGGCGATCTTTTTTATGGTATCAAACTGTGCCAGAAAAACCTTATGGCTGATGGGCATATCCAAAAAGGAGGAGGCGTTATAGCCGAAAGAATAGGTATCCATCACCAGGTTATACAAAAAAGAATTGGTGGGGCGTTCATCATGATTCTGGATCATTTCCTCGCAGAAGCCGCTCTCTTTCGCTGCCCTGGTGAGCAGCTCCTTGTCATAGCATTTGATGCCGAAATATTCCGCTACCTTTTCTCCGATTTCCCGTCCTGCAGAGCCGAACTGACGTCCGATCGTAATCACAGTATTCATACAGTAACCCTCTTTCCTTTTAAAGTATAAATGAAATATCATCTATCTGTTTTTATTATACACCAAATTTTGCAGCAAGACAATAAATTATTGCAAAATGGAAAGCAAATGTGTGAAATATTCCGGCAGCGGAGCCTCCACCTCCAGATAAGCTCCGGTGGACGGATGAATAAATCCAATGGTCATCGCATGCAGGGTCTGGCCCTGCAGAGAAAAGGGACATTTCCTGCCCGGAGCATAGGTCACGTCCCCCAGCAGCGGATGACCGATGCTGGCCATGTGTACCCGGATCTGGTGGGTGCGCCCGGTCTCCAGCTCGCATTCGATATAGGTGTACTTCTGAAAATGCTGCAGCACCCGGTAATGGGTTACGGCACGCTTTCCGTCGGCTCTGACTGTCATCTTCTTGCGGTCCACAGGGTGACGGCCAATGGGCTTGTCGACAGTGCCCTCCTCCTCTTTCAATACTCCATAGCAGATCGCCCGGTAACGCCGGGTGATGGAGTGTTCCTTCAGCTGGGCTGCAATATACTTGTGGGCCCTGTTGCTTTTACAGATAATCAGGGAACCGGTGGTATCCCTGTCGATCCGGTGCACAATCCCCGGACGCATTACCCCGTTTATGCCGGATAAATTCCCTGCGCAGTGATACATGACACCATTGACCAGGGTGCCGCTGTAATGCCCGGCGGCAGGATGAACCACCATCCCCTTGGGCTTGTTTACTACCAACAGATCCTCATCCTCGTACAGAATATCCAGAGGAATATTCTCGGGCCGGATATTTGGCTCACGGGACGGCGGCAGCGTGAAAGACACCTCATCATCGGTCTGGACCAGATAACTCACCTGTACGGGACTGCCGTTTACCAGAACCTGACCGTCCCGGATCAGCTTCTGGATATAATTGCGGGAGAGGGAATCGACCAGCATGGCCATGCATTTATCAATTCTCTCTCCCTCATATTCTTCTGTCATTAAAAAAAACAAATCATCCATTTACATCTCCCTGTACCGATTCTGCTTGAAATTCAGGAACTCCAGATCCTTTTCCCTGAGAACAAACAAAAACATGATAAATAATCCGATGGTGGCACAGACCACATAGATATCCGCCACATTAAAGATCGGATAGTTAATCAGGACAAAGGAAATAAAATCCACCACATAGTCCAGGCGCAGACGGTCCAGCATATTGCCCAGCCCGCCCGAAATAATGCAGACCATCAGCACATGTACGACCGCAAACTTCGCATTAACCGGCATTTTCAATAAAAAGAACAGCAGTACCAGCATAAAAATAATACCCACAAATAAAATAAATATCTTTTGGTTCTGCAGCATGCCGAAAGCGGCTCCGCTGTTTTCCAGATACTGCAGTTCCAGCACCCCATCAATCAGGGAATAGGCTTCCTTTCCCTTTAAATGCACGATAGCCAGGTTTTTGGTAAACTGGTCAAACCATACCAGCAGGATCCCCAGTACCAGATCCGCTCCCAACAGAATTGCTTTTTTCTTATTCACACGTATCACCTTCATGATAATAGATTTCCCGGATGGCAGCCAGGATCTCGTCCTCCGATACCGTAGTATCAATCACGGCCTTGCCAATCCGCTCCAGCAGAATAAACCTGATAGTACCGGCCTGAGCTTTTTTATCTGACTGTGTCAGCTTCAGCACTTCACGGGGATCAATATTTTCCACAGTTATCGGCAGATTAAAGGGGACAAACATATCCCGGATCTCATAATAATCCTCCATGGAGATCATATCCCGCTTCCAGGAGATATAGGCGGCGGCCACAGCCCCCAACGCTACGCATTCTCCGTGCAGCAGTTCGAAATTCCGTGCCTTTTCAACAGCATGGCCGATGGTATGGCCGTAGTTCAGCAGAGCTCTGTCCCCCTGCTCCGTGGGATCCTTTTCCACCACCTGTTTTTTGATCGTACAGCTTCGCAGGATCATCTCCTCCAGCACATCCGGATCCTTTTCACAGATTTCATACATCTGATCGATCAGCCAGGTATAGAATCTGACATCCTTGATCAGACCATGCTTCATCACCTCTGCGAAGCCGGAAAAATACTGGCGGTCCTCCAGGGTATGCAGGGTATCCATATTCATATATACCAGCCGGGGCATCTTAAAGGCGCCAACCATGTTCTTGTACCCGTCAAAGTCCACACCTGTCTTGCCGCCGATGCTGCTGTCACACTGGGAAAGCAGGGTGGTGGGCACCTGAATATAGTCCACACCTCTTAAGTAGGTAGCTGCCGTATAGCCGGTCATATCCCCAATCACGCCGCCTCCCAAGGCTACCAGCAAATCTCTGCGCCCATAGCCCTCTTGAATCAGGAAGGCATAGATCTTGCGAATGCTGTCCAGCGTCTTATGCTCTTCCCCCGCAGGCACTGTGTAAATATCCACCTTATCGGAAAGCCTGTAAAGCTCCGTTTTCAATGCATCCGCATACAGGCCCCTGACATTGGAATCCGTAATGATGCAAACCTTTTTGTCCCGGGTAATAAAGGGAGCAAACTCCTGCGCAGCATCTGTGAAATTTCTGGTAATATAGATATCATAACAGGGCTTGTCCCGGTATAGTATGGGCAGTCTCTGCGCCATATATGTGATCCTCGCTTTCATAAATCTCCTGTTATGCACTTCCTATAAATCCGTATTCAGCGGCGAATCAAAGGATCCGCCGAAAATGTCCTGAAAATCTCCGGATACGTCCACGCTGGCCGGAGTAATGATGAATATGTAGTGTGAGATCTTCTGTAAATTGCCGGAGATGGCAAAACAGGAGCCGGAAGTAAAATCAATGATCCGCTGGGCAATATCCACATCAATCCCCTCCAGATTCAGCACTACAGTCCGGTTGGACAGCAGTGTCTCCGTAATCTCCCGGGCATCCTCAATGGAGGTGGGTTTGATCACACATACTTCCATTCCGCTGCCTCCGGGAAGCTTGCGGGTCGCAGGCTGACGTATCTGCGTCACCTTGCCGGGTGCAGACCTCTTCATCGGCTTGTCCTCGATGTCATTGTTCTCTTTCACCGAGCTGAGCTTCTTCGGCGCAGGATTTTCCTCTATATCGTCCTCCTCATCATAGTAATCGCCATCGTAGTAGCCGTCTTCATCCTCATTCAGCTTCATGTAATTCAGAAACTTGTCCATTACGCCCATTATATTGTCTCTCCTTTAATGATTGTTCCCATAATTCCTCTCACCGAAAATACCGGTTCCAACCCGTACACAGGTGGCACCTTCTTCTACTGCTATCTGATAATCCCCGGTCATTCCCATGGATAACACATTCATATTCACATTATCAATGTTTTTTCGCATAATGTCAACAGCTAATTGTTTCAAGTCAGCAAAAATCCTGCGATTTTCTTCCGGCTCGTCCACATAGGGGGCCACTGTCATAAGCCCTTGGATATGAACGGCGGGCAGCAAAGCAATCTCCCGGACCAGCTGCAGGGTCTCCTCAGAGGCGGCGCCGAACTTGCTATCCTCCCCGGCTACATTGACCTCCACCAGAATATTGACCTCCACCTGTTTTTTCTCCGCCTCCTTCTGGATCTCCTGAGCCAGACGCAGGGAATCCACACTATGGATCAGATATACTTTATCCACCAGATATTTTACCTTATTGCGCTGCAGGTGGCCGATCATATGCCAGCGGATATCCTTCGGGAGGATTTCCTGCTTTTCCAGCAGCTCCTGCACCTTATTCTCCCCGAAATCCCGAACGCCTGCAGCATAGGCTTCCTGCAGCATGGATACAGGTTTTGTCTTGCTGACAGCAATCAACTGTACCTCTCCGGTATCACGCCGGGCCTTCCGACATGCTTCCTCTATATTTTTCCGGGTCTGCTCCAGATTTTCACGAATCATACATTCACCTGCTTTTAATAAATAAACTGGTCATCGTTTACCGCCGCTGCATTCAGCACGATATAGTCATATACATTCAGCCCATACTGGGTATTGGACTTTACAATCGCATATTCCTCATTTTGATACAGAATATTGATTTGCCTGAAATCGGCATATCCTTTATTCATATTATATACGCCTGTCAGGGAAGCCCTGCGGCTTATGGTATATTTTTCCTGGCTGTCCGGCATCAGGATATTGGAACCGATCTCTAAGGCCGCACTGTCCAGATAATATTCCCCGGTCTCCGCATCATAGCTGTAGATGGAAGTCTCCAGAAACTCGCTGTAAATTGTTCCCTCCTCATTATAGCGCTCTAAGATAACGCCGTCTGCCCCGTCCTCTCCTTTGGTCATATAATCCCTGGGTACCAGATAAAAATCCTTCTGGACAATGGAAGAATTGGGGATCTTAAGACCGACCTCATCATTCAGAATCAGCTCAATATCCACAAATCGTTCGGTGGCAAAGGTCACCATGGAGTTATTGAAATCCAGCTGGAGATAAGACTCCCCGTCACTGCCTTGGATCAGATGCACACCAGCCCAGGATTCATATTGATTCTTCAGGAATCGAACCTTAATGTATTCTTCGTCCTGCAGCATGATGCTCTGCTCTTCCTCCACCGGTATGATCAGGGACCAGTTCTCGTCTGTGGAAAGCTTGTACACCGCATCATCCTGGGTAATCAGTTCATTTTCCAGAAGCTGGGTCTTCTCATAGTTCTTTTCTTCAAACATATCGGCATTAACCATCTCAGGTGTCAGGCTCTCGTAGCCGTCCGTCCAGTAGGTCACGATCCCGGAGGCGCTGCTGCGGCAGAAGTCCACCATATCGGTAAGACTGCTGTTGTTAATATCGCTGATGTTCTGCATCACTCCTGTATTAGCCAGCTTCATAACCGTACCCTTTAAGCTATACTTAAAGCTGTATACACTGTCAAAATCCGAAGCGTTAAAATTATGGATAAAGCTGACTACTTCATTGCGCAGCTCCGCCAGTTCCCGCTCGCTGAGAGCATTGTCTTCCATTTCCGTACTCTGCAGGTAATCATTGAGCCGTCCAGTCTCATCCACCGTATAGATCAGGTCTCCGCTTGCCACTCTCTCCCCCTCCCGGGCATAATAATTGATGTAGCCTGCCTTCTGCGCAGTGACCACTGTTTCTTCACGGATGGCCAGCCCCCGAAAGGTATAATTCATGGCCAGAGAGCCCTCTTTGACCTCATAGGGGGTGATATGTTCCGTTTTCAGGGACGCAATCACGCAGTACACCACATAGATCAGGATGGCTGCAAAAATAATCATGCCGATATTCAGATTCAGGGGTTTTCGGTATTTCCTGATATTTGTGGGAGTCTGCTGTCTCTTCGCCACCGATTGCCTCCTTAAGATTAGTACAGTTTGGCTTGCTCCATTCGCAAAGCCGTAACTGGGAATATACTCAGAAAAAGCCCCGTTTTTCATCCGAGGCTTTTATCCGTACAATTGTTATTGCGTGTATATGCTCTGCTTACAGAGAAATGATAATATTCTTCTTTAACGTTTCGGGCAACTCGCTCTCATCCCTGGAAACGCTGAGAATAAAGTCCACGTCCATGGCCCCACTGATCTTCTCCAGCTTGGCTACGGTGTCGGTAATATCTGCACCTTCCAGGCAGGAAATCTTCAGAAAGCTGTCAAAATACATCTGCTGCAGATCATGATCCTGAGAAAGAACGCCGCAGATAAAGCCAAGGAATTCACTGGCATTCTCAATCATGAACTGTGATACATCGATCAGTCTCACCTTATTGTTAAGCTCGTACATATGCTTGGCGCTCTTATCCAGATATGCAATGTTACCTGTGATATTCTTCACTTCACTATTTACTTTATCCAGTAACTGTTTTGTCTTTCCTTTACCTTTATTGCCTACGATTAACTGAACCATTGGTAACCCTCCTAAAGTAAATTGTTTTGGAACTATTACTATTATAGTTTATCTCAGGCCAAAAAACAACCTTTAATTCTGTATTTCCTCTAATAATTCAATCATTTTTTCATAAACCACATCCCGTGTCTCCGCCTTCAGAATAATCGAGATATAGGGGGAACCCTGGGCATCCCTGGAAAGCAGCATCAGACAGCTCCTGGCTGCATTGGTAGTGCCGGTCTTACCGCCGATTACCGTAATATTTTCCGGGGGCTTATAATCCCCTCGCAGGAACAGATTGGAGCTCATTATGCTTAAACTCTTGACCGTTCCCTCAGCATCACTGTATGTAGTCTCATAACTGCTCATCTGAATGATCTCATTAAATTTCTCATATTTCAATGCTTCATTAAAGATCAGATAGAGGTCATATGCCGTGGTATAATGATCCTCCTGAGTCAGTCCGTGTGGATTCATAAAATGGGTATTGGTAGCTCCCAGTTCCTGAGCCTCCTGGTTCATAAGCTCCACAAAGTGCTCGGTACTGCCGCCCACACCTTCGGCAATCAGCATGGCAACATCATTGGCACTGTACAGCAGCATTACATGCAGCGCCTGATTCAGTGTCATGGAATCTCCCGGCTTTAGGCCGATAAGCTGGGCGCCGCTCTCTGTGATGGTCACGGCATCCGTAGCCGTCAGCACCTGGTCGATGCTGCCGTATTTCAAGGCAACCAGCGCTGTCATCACCTTGGTCAGGCTGGCCGGATGCAGCCGTTCATGGGCATTTTTTGCATACAGCACCTCACAGTCATTGAGACCAAACAGGATCGCTGCTTCCGCCTGGGTCATGTCCAGATTTTCATCATCAGTCACATCCTTCGTTACGACGCACAGCTCCTCAGCAAAGGTGTGGGCCGCCTTACTGTTCTGACGGCTGATCACATTGAAACCGCTGATCACGGAGTCGACATCATAGGGCATTTCATAGGCGCTCTGTCCGCAGCCCGTGCAGGCAAGGAGCATTACCCCTGCCAGAAGTACACAGATCCTTTTTATCCAATGGTTATTTGTACATTTCACGCCACTCAAGATCTCCTCTGTCTAAGGACTTAATCAACAGTTCAGCAGTAGCCAGATTGGTTGCCAGAGGGATATTGTGCATATCGCACAATTTCACCACATTGTTGACATCCGGTTCGTGGGACTTTGGCGTCAGCGGATCCCGCAGAAAAATCACCAGATCCATCTGATTATGTTCAATCTGTGCGCCGATCTGCTGTTCCCCTCCCAGATGACCGGCCAGAAACTTATGGATATTTAAATTGGTCACCTCCTCAATCAGACGTCCGGTGGTGCCCGTAGCATACAAATCGTTTTTGTTCAGTATCCCCCGATAAGCAATGCAAAAATTCTGCATCAATTTCTTTTTTGCATCATGTGCAATCAGCGCAATATTCATTGTAAAATACCTCTCCCATAATTTATAGCTCTTATCTTCTCGCCTGCAGCCGTACATTTAGCACAAAACCCATACCGATGAACAGACTTATCAGAGATGTCAGCCCGTAACTGACAAAGGGCAGCGTCAGACCGGTGGTAGGCAGGATGAAGGTTGCCACACCGATATTGACGAAGGACTGGAACCCAACCAATCCCCCCATACTGGCGGCAATGATCGTACCCGCCGGATCCCGGGCCTTTCTGGCAACATGAATACATTCCAAAGCGATCAGCATCTCCAGTACGATCACCGCAAAGCTTCCCTTGAAGCCAAACTCCTCTCCGATCACGGAAAAGATAAAGTCTGTCTGGGGTTCGGAGATAAAATTGCCGTTTTTTACCGAGGTGATCTCATTGTTTTTATACCCCTTGCCGTCCAGCATCCCCGAGGCGATAGCCGTCACGGAATTGAGCTGCTGATAGGCTGTGGTTGTAGCATACTGCTCCGGGTAAATAAAGGCAAGGATACGTCCTCTCTGATACTCATCCAGTACCTTGCTGTCCGGCTGCAGCGCCAGGGCCACCAGCAGAGCCGCCGCCGGTATGGCGACTGCCAGCACCCCCGCAATGACCTTGAAGCTCAGTCCCCCGGAAAACATGATGATGCAGAACAGCACAATCATCATAATACTGGTGGACAGGTCAGGCTGGTCATAGATCAGATACCAGGGTGCGGCAAACAGCAGCACACACAGTGCAATGATCCGGAAGGTATTCAATTTCTCTATATGTTTCATAATAAACTGTGCAAAGAATAAAATCAACAAAATTTTTGCAGTTTCTGAAGGCTGGAAACGGAAACCTCCGGGGAAGCGAAGCCAGCGCTGTGCGCCCTTTGTCTCTTCCCCCTTAAACTTCACCAGTAAAAGTAGTACTAAATTCCCAAGGTACATCAGCCAGTACAGCTTCAGCAGCACCTTGTAATCCAGCAGGGAAATGACCACCATGAGAAAGGCGCCTGCAATCATTCCCAGCAGCTGCTTCTGCTGCACTGACTGCTGGGCGCTTCCCACCGCAAAAACACCGATGGCGGAAATTGCCAAAATCAGCAGAACCAATTTAAAATCATAATTTCTGATGTGATAGCCTTTGTTAAACATCGTACTCCTCTTTTATGAGTGCTTGTTCAGATCCAGTATGGGAATGCTGGCGCTGAGCACCGGGGTCCTTGTCCCCCGCTTGCCCAGGCTGCCCGTCTTGCTGATCTGAATATCCATATTTCCGGTATCTATCTTCATGTACTTGGATATCACCCTGGCAATATCTGTCTTAATCAACTCCATCATCTCCGGGGAACAGTTAACCCGGTCGGAAATCAGCAGGATCTTCAGCCGGTCCCTGGCGATTTCGCAGGAGCTCTTTTTTCTGAACAAATGTCTCATGACCTAAGCGCCCCCTCTCAAATCTTATGGAAAATACCGCTTACCCGTGTCCAGAAGGATATGCTTTTTTCCAAATTCAGAAAAGGGATCTCCTTGCCGAGCACTCGCTGGCATACATTGTAATATGCCGCCCCTGCCGGCGTACTGCTGCCAACCAGGGGCTCACCCTGATTGGTGCTGATCACCACATTCTCATCATCGGGGATAATACCGATCAGCGGTATAGCCAGAATATCCACCACATCTGCGGCAGACATCATATCCCCCTTTCTTACCATATCCGTACGCAGCCGGTTGATGATAAGATCCATCTTCTGGAACCCATTTGCTTCCAGCAGCCCGATGATCCGGTCTGCATCCCGGATGGCTGACACCTCCGGAGTTGTGACCACCAGCGCCCGGTCTGCGCCTGCGATGGCGTTCTGGAAGCCCTGTTCAATGCCTGCCGGACAGTCCAAAATGATATAATCAAACTGTTCTTTCAGGTGCTCGATGACTTTGATCATCTGACCGGGAGTCA
This sequence comes from uncultured Acetatifactor sp., assembly GCA_964523315.1. Lineage (GTDB taxonomy): Bacteria > Bacillota > Clostridia > Lachnospirales > Lachnospiraceae > Acetatifactor. The sequence goes on along the minus strand of CAZFYD010000002.1, from coordinate 11,883 downwards.
CTGCGCTTTTATCCCTGGTCTGGGCGGAGGGCATCAGATATAGCCCGGGATTGCGCTTGTCCCGGATCAGCGCCTGTTTCACCCGGCAGCTTCCCTCCACAACATCCACCAGATTGTAGACAATCCGGTTCTCCAGTCCCATAACCACGTCCAGATTGCGCAGGCCGATGTCCGTGTCGATCAGACATACTTTCTTTCCTGCCTTTGCAAGACCGGTTCCAACGTTTGCAGATGTGGTGGTCTTACCCACACCGCCTTTACCTGATGTGACGACAATTACTTCACTCATATTTCCTCCATTCTGCCGCCGCATGACAGCACTCATAATCGTCGCCCGGATCCATTTCAATTCATTTTAAAAGGAGTCCAGTATCTCCTTGGTAAGCGGTTCCATAACAATCTTATTGTTCTTTACATATGCAATTTTCGGCTGTACCTTAGCGTGGATTCCCCATTTTGTCTGTTTGCTGTTGCTTTTATATTTGAAATCGCCGATAAGTAATCTTTCCGGCTCCATTTCAAGCGCTGCGATATAGGCCCCTTTCTCACTGCTGTCAGTGCCCGCATAGGCCTCCCCGTAGAGGCCCCCCAGTATAATAATATTTTTGGAAGACATGACTGCACTGCCCGGATAGACATCCCCCAGTATGACAATGCTGTTCTCCGTCTCCAGCACCTCGCTGTTTTTCAGAGATCCCTTGTGCAGCTGTCCCTCGCTGCCGGCAGGGAACTTCTCCTGCACCTTCTGTATCGCCTTGATATAGCGTTTGTTGGTCTCCTCGTCCTTGCCCACAATACAGATCAGATGCAGATCGCTGGACTGGCGGATAGCCTCCACCAGCGCTACCTCCTGGTCATGATCCAGCAGGCGCCCCTCGTAGGAAAGGGCCACATCCACATTGCCGAAAAAGCTGCGGGAGCTGCTGAGCTTTGCAGACAATTCACTGAGAATTTCCTCAAAGGGAGTATCCTCCCTGAGGATCAGATTAATACCGTTTTGATAGCTCTTAATTATCACTGCATCTTTCACTGTCATAATCTCCTGTTTTCCGTTTTGCAAGATTGCTTCGGCTTATATTTCATTATTGGAAACGCCTGCCTCCGGCGTATCCGCAACGCCGTTGACAATATCCTCTTCTTCCTCCAGGCCGTAATAATATGAAATTATATCCTTAGCGGTCTGAGCGGCATAGTCGGAGGAATAACCGAAAGGAATCCGTACGGTAATGGCAATCTCCGGATCATCATAGGGTGCATATCCCACAAACAATGCGTGGTTGGGACGGGAAGCAACCTGCTGCGCCGTACCAGTTTTGCCGGCAACCCGAATCGACAGCCCGTTAAAATAGCTCTTTCCCTCCACCACCCGGCGCATGCCCAGACGTATGGCATCCCAGTACTCTGCGGGCATCTCCACGGTGTTATGCAGCACCGGTTCGTTTTCCATCAGGATATTTCCTTCCGTATCCTGCACATGATCAAGCAAAGTCAGATCATAAACGCTGCCCCCATTTGCCACGGCCGCTACATAGCGGGTCAGACCCACGGCAGTGAAGCTGTGGGAACCCTGTCCGATGGCGGAAGGAATGGGCAGCTCATCCGATACGGAGGGCAGGGATTCCTCAATCTCCACTCCCGACTTTTCCGTCAGGCCGTACATCTGGGCATATTCTGCCAGAATATCCAGACCGTCCTGAGCATTGTAGCTGCCGTTTACAGTAGCTAAACGATAACCGATCTCATAGAAAAAGAAGTTGCAGGAATTCTGGATAGCTCCGGTCACACTCAGCGAACCGTGTCCTGAACGCAGCCAGCATCTGGGGGACGGCGTTACCTGGGTATAGGTTCCGGTACAGGTAATCTTATCGGTTAAGGTGATTACCCCCTCCATCAGCGCCGCCGTGGCGGACACCATCTTGAAGGTGGAACCGGGAGCCGCCGCATACTGGGTGGCATAATTCAGCATGGGGCTGGTTTTGTCCGTTAGCAGTTTGCTGTAATATTCCGGATCCACGGAATTAGCCATTTTATTGTTGTCATAGCCCGGATAGGATACCAGGGCCAGCACCTCGCCGGTGTTCACATCCGTCACCACCACCGTGCCGTTGCAGGGATACAGTGCCAGCTGCGCAGGGGTGATATCCAGGTTGGTAATCCGGTTGATCATGAACTGGAATGCCGACAGTGAACCGTCGTAGAGCATCTGTTCCTCTTCCTCGGGAATCTCAATGGCATTCTGTTCACAGAGGATCATACAGATCTGTTTGCCGCTGATCACATCATTTTCAATCATAAAGCGGTATATAAGCTTCTGAAATTCCAGATTCCGGTCCAGAGCATCCAAAATATAGTCGCAGATCCTGTCGTAGATCTCGGCGGAATCGGCATACTGCTGCTTCAGCTCCAGCTTGTCCACATCGATCCAGTTCTGTGCAATGCAGTGGTCCAGATATTCATACAGACTGATCGTCTCATCTACAGACCAGGCGATCTGTACCGGGTCATCCGCATCAATCAGCTCAGCATTCAGAATACCGCTGCCCCGCAGGATCGTATTTACAATATGGAGCTGGTACATCTGATATTCCAGGGTCAGTTTATCATAAGGAGTCTTCTTTTCCCGCAGTTCCTCCCGCAGGCGGGCATATACCTGCTCCTGATATTCCAGATATTTCTCATGAACGGCAATCTCCGTCTCCCCTGCGTTTTCCTCCGTAAAACGGGTGATATCAATGACACTGTTGTTGATCGTGGCATAATACACATCATATATGGGGATTTTGATATCGCTGCTGCTTGTAGAGGGCGCTTCCTTGGCATTGATGATTTTATCTACCAGAATACCGGCCATATGCTGTTCCAGAATATGATAGCAGGCAATCTGCAGATTTCTGTCTATAGTCAGGTACACATCATTTCCCGCCAGTGCCTCCTGACGGTCCAGGATACTGATCACCTTTCCCATGTTATCCACACATACAGTCTCATAGCCCTTGGTGCCCTGCAGTATGGTCTCCATGGACTTTTCAATTCCGCTTTTGCCCACCACATCATTGCTGTTGTACCGCTCCCCCAAACCGCCGCTTTCCAGATCGGCGTCATTGAGCTCCGTCAGCTCCTCGGAGTCGATCTTGCCGGTATAACCCAGAATATGGGCAAAATACTCACTGTCATTGTACCGACGCACCGTATCCTCCACGATGGAGACACCATCCAACTGATACTCGTTCTCCATCAGCACCGCCACGGTTTCTTCGCTGACATCCTTAGCCACCGTAGTGCCGATATATTTGCGGTAGCTGGTGAGATTCATAGCATACCGGATCGTGACCATCTTCAGAAATTCCTCCGGAGTATAGCCTTCTCCCGCCAGAAATTCACTCTTGCTGTCCCCCTCCACGGCATATTGACCGATGGCAAATTTCCTGCCCAGATAGCCTAGCACCTCTTCGGGGGAGGCCGCCTGCTCTTCCTCCTTCAGCAGGTCAATGGTGGTGTATCCGTAAACATCCGCCAGAAAACGGAGCAGCCTGGTGCCGGACACATTGTATGTATAATTTCCGTTTTCATCCAGCACAATATTGAAATCGGCGATGATATGGTCGCCGTTTTTCTCAATCATATGAATCAGCTTGTAGATCGTCTCATTCAGTTCCTTGTTCTTATTGGAACTGTTCTCATACACATCCTCTATTTTGACGGAATAGGCCAGTTCATCATAAGCCAGAATATTGCCGTCGCGGTCCCGGATACTGCCTCTGGAGCTGGCAATGTCCCTGGTTTTTTCTGTCTCCAGGATGAAATCGTCCAGATATTCCTGACCATGTACGATCTGCAGCACAAAGCACCGATAGACCAGCACGCCCCCCAGCAGACAGAAAACAACCGTCAGGAGCGTCAGCCTGCTGGTGAAAAAATTAATCATATTTTCTTTCAGCTTATCAAACAAATTTCTTCGCTCTCTTTCTCTCAAAGCCTTCCAGCCGGTTGTTGACAAACAGCGCCAGCGGATAGAGCAGACAGGTAACAACTATGGTATATACCGTCTCCGGCAGGATCACTGCTTTCAGATAAAACAGGAAATCCAGTCTGCCCCTCAGCAGAAACAGCAGCACATAGCAGATCATGCCGTAGGACAGATCACTGACCGTAATCAGCGCAATGGGCAGCTTGATATCCTCCGGATAGAAGATCTTGCAGAACTTGCCGTTTAAAAAGCCGATATACATATATATCAGCGCATGAAAGCCCAGAATATCCCCGAAAAAAATATCGCAGAGCAGCCCGGCAAAAAAGCCCACCCAGAGCCCCTCCTTCTCTCCCCGCATGAAACCGAAGGCAGAGGTCAGCACGATCAGCAGATCGGGTACGATCCCCGCAAAGGCCAGACTGCGAAAAACAGTGGTCTGCAGCAGGAAACAGAACAGGATCATCACAGCCAGAGTTATCTTTCTAAGCATCTTCCATCTCCCATTTCATATCCGTAATGACCAGTACCTCCTCCAGATGCTCAAAATCCACAGCAGGCGTCAGATAACCGGATTTGGTCAGGTTGTTGGAATCCTTATTGATGGTATGTATCGTACCAATCAGAATATTGGGAAGGTATTTGTCGCTGATATGGGAAGTCACTATCTTATCTCCCACCGCCACGTTGTCCTGACTGTCGATCAGCTGGCTGAACCGGATCACACCGTCCTGCATGGTCTGCAGATCTCCGGACACAATCATCGTATCCGAGGAATTCAGCGTCTTGGCAGATACATTGGAATTGTCGGCAATGATGGAGGTGACTCTGGCCCAGTTGGGACCGATCTCGCTGATACGCCCCACCAGGCCGCCGCTGGCGATCACATTCATGTCGATCTCCAGACCGTCATTCTCTCCCTTGTCGATCACAAAGGCGGAATACCAGTTACCGCTGTCCCGGGCAATGATCCGGGCCCCTACCTTGTGATATTCATCATACTGATTATCCAGCAGATACAGATCCCGAAGGCGGCTGAGCTCCGCTTTTTCCTGCTGGAGCAGGGTATTTTCCACCAACAGGTCATCCACCTGCTGTCGGAGCTGCACATTCTCCTCCAAAAGCTGACGGATCTGGCTCAGCTCATCCTTCCGTCCGGAAAGCCAGCTGCCCACCTTGCTGATCCCCTGCTGAAAGGGCACCACCACATAGCCCACAGCCGTATTCAGCGGTTTATTAAAGATATCCGTACCGAAAGTCAATCCCATCAGTACGGTACACAGGCATGTCAAAATAAAAAGGAGATATTTACTGGGTATCGTAAATTTCCCCCCCTTTTTCTTTATAACTGGGCTCATTTACTCATCCCTTCAATCGCATAGGCTACTGTTTTATAGTTGTCCTCGTTGATAATTCTGGATAATCCCACAGCAACGCTCGTCAGCGGGCTCTCTGAGATATTGACCTTCAACCCCGTCCCTTGGCTGATGCGATCCGCCAGATGACTTACCTGGGATGCGCCGCCGGTCAGATAGATACCGTTGCGATAAATATCGGCCGCCAGCTCGGGCGGAGTCCTCTCCAGAATCACCTTTACATTATCCACGATCGTGTTAAAATGCTCTTCTAAGGAATCAACTACCAGCTTGGTGGGAATCTCACGCTCCACCGGAAGTCCGGTCACAATATCCCTGCCGTAGACCACAGCGCCCTGATTCCCCTCTTCCAGCTCGGACAGAGACATTTTCACTGTTTCGGCAGTCTTGCCGCCGATAATCAGGCTGAACTCACGGCGCACGGCTGCACGGATGGCCTCATCAAATTTTGCACCGCCCACTTTGATCAGACGGCTCAGCACGATACCGCCCAGAGATAAAATGGAGATCTCCGTGGTCTCAAAGCCCGCATTGACAACGATGACTCCCTGCGAATTCTTCACATCAATATCCATTCCCAGGCCGTCTGCCACCGCCTTTTCCACCACCATGATCTTGCGGGCCTTCACATTGGCGTCCTTGATCAGATCATAGAAGGCTCTCTTTTCCACCTCCGTCACATCTGTAGGGACTGCAATAAAGTATTCCGCCGGCAGGCTCTTGCCTTTCTGGATATCCCCGATAAAATACCGCACCAGCGTCTCCATGTTCTTGATATCCGCAATCACGCCGTTGGACAGAGGATAGGAAATGTGAATATTTCCCGGAGCTTTCTCATACATTTCAAAAGCGGAATCTCCATAAGCAAACAGAGTGCTTTTATTTTCTATGGCAATCATGTTCTTTTCTACAAAAATCTTATCATCATTTTTGCTGTAAATCTTGATATTGTTGGTACCAAGGTCGATACCGAATGCGTTATTTGCCATAATACAGGCCCCTTTCTGGATTTTCGTAATATTTCATCTATGGTAAAAGCCCTGATTCCCGATAACTCATATACTTATTGTCTCCGATAATGATGTGGTCCAGCAGCGGGATCCCCAGCATCTGCCCCATCCCGGCGATCTGTCCGGTGAGTTCCGTATCCGCTTTGCTGGGAGAAGGGTCTCCGCTGGGATGATTGTGGATCAGGATAATGTTGACCGCCTGATGCTTCAGGGCCTCCAGGAAAATCTCCCTGGGAGAGATCAGCGCCATGGTGGCGCTGCCGCTGCTCATCACCGCATCGCGAAGCAGATGCCCTCTGGCATCCGCCGAGACCAGTACCACGCACTCCGTCCGACGGTGCCGCAGCTGTTCCATATAGTAAGCAGCCACCGTCTCCGGCTTCTGCAGACAGATCCGTTCCCCGGCGGAGGCTGAGGCAATGCGCTTGGACAGCTCGGTGATGCATTTGAGCTTCACCGCCTTAACCTGGCCGATGCCGTTGATCTCCATCAGACGTTCCAACGGAATGTCATACAGGCCCAGCAGTCCTTCTCTGGAGGGATCCGCCAGAGCCAACACCTCCTGGGCCAGCTCCAGAGCGCTTTTATCCCTGGTACCCGTCCGCAGAATAATGGCTACCAGTTCGCTCTCTGTCAGGCTTTCCGGCCCGAAGCGAAGAAATTTCTCGTAAGGCAGATCCTCCTGTTTTACTTTTTCTAATTGATTCATAGTCCTCCTGTCCGCCCTCTCCCATATGCGGCTTCCGGCAGGACTACCTGATGAACCGATATACAATCAGTGCAATGGCTACACCGATGACGCTGGCAATGGTGATCTGGATCTGCAGTCCGAATGTCAGGACGATAAAGCCCAGATCCAGTACAATGGGATTGCTCAGACCGAAGGTCTGACCGTAATTCAGAAAACTTCCGCTGAAATAGGTTCCGATAAAACGGCCGATCACAAATCCGATCAATACCAGCACGATAAATACCCAGTTGATCCTCTTCAAAGTATTCCCTCAACTTTCTTTTGTATTACTCTGAATTTCATACATCTTTGATTTTATACGCTCTGCAAAGCGTCTTATTTATCTTATCATATTTTTGCGAATCTGTATACACCTAATCCGTGATTTATAACCCGGAATTTTTCACTTTTTCTCCCGCTTTTGTGACATTCTTTGCTGTTACCAGTCCTTTGTCGACAAGAGACTGCAGGGACTTTAAGATGCCGAATTTGGCGTGCTGCCAGGTAAGTCCGCCTTGAAAATATACCGCATAGGGGGGCTTTATTGGGCCGTCCGCCGACAGCTCGATGGAGGAGCCGGACACAAAGGCGCCTGCCGCCATGATTACCTGCGCATCATAGCCCGGCATATTCCAGGGCTCAGGGGTCACATGGCTGTCCACAGGAGCCGCTGCCTGAATGCCCTCACAGAAAGCGATCACGCCCTCCGGGCAGCCGAAGGTCACTGCCTGAATAATGTCATGTCGGGACTCCCTGCCGTCGGGTACTACCGGATAGCCCAGCTGTTCATAGATATTGGCTGCAAATATGGCGCCCTTCAGAGCCCCGGCGGTAACGATGGGTGCCAGAAAAAAGCCCTGATAGAAAGTGCTCAGCGCTCCCAGAGAAGCACCCACCTCCTTACCCAGTCCCGGGGAAGTCAGGCGGTATGCGGCATTTTCCACGCACTCCCTTTTCCCGGCGATATAGCCGCCGATGGGGGCAAGGCCGCCGCCGGGATTCTTAATCAGGGAGCCCACCACCATATCCGCTCCCGCATCGCTGGGCTCCACGGTCTCCACAAATTCTCCATAGCAGTTGTCCACCATGCAGAGCACATCGGGCTTAATCCCCTTGATAAAAGCGATCAGCTCCCCGATTCTTGCCACGGACAGGGTGGGCCGAGTCTGGTAGCCCTTGGAGCGTTGGATCGTCACCAGGCGGGTGCGCTGGTTGATGCTGCGGTGGATCCCCTCATAGTCAAAGCTGCCGTCCGGCAGCAGATCCACCTGGGCATAGGTCACCCCGTACTCCGCCAGGGAACCCTTGGAGGGCCGAATCCCGATGACCTCCTCCAGCGTGTCGTAGGGCTTTCCCACCGGGGACAGCAGCTCATCCCCCGGCCGCAGATTGCTCATCAGAGCCAGCGCCAGCGCATGGGTACCGCAGGTGATCTGGGGCCGCACCAGGGCGTCCTCCGTATGAAATACCGACGCATAGACCTGCTCTAAGGTGTCCCTGCCCAGATCGTTGTAGCCGTAGCCGGTGGTGCCCAGCAGGCAGGCCTCGCTGACCTGATGCTCCTGCATGCCCTTCAGCACCTTCAGCTGGTTGTATTCCGCAGTGGCGTCGATCCGTTCAAAGCGCTCCCGGAGCCTGTCGATCACCGCCTCTCCGTATTCATATACTTCCCTGGAAATCCCCAGAGCCTCATACATATCATATCCCATCTTTTTCTTTTCCTCTCGTGCTTATCATAATATTCCCCGCCTGATGCAAGCAGCTTATCATAATATTCCTGCCGCCTGCAGATGTCGCTGCATGGCCTCCAGGATTTTGTCGTCATCATAGCCGTAATCCGGCTTATTCAGCCAGATCACTTCCCGCTCCCGGCGAAACCAGGTCAGCTGCCGCTTGGCAAAATGCCGGGTATCCCGCTTGATGCGGCAGACGGCCTCCTCCAGCGTGGTTTCTCCGGACAGATAGTCCAGAATCTCCTTATATCCCAGGCCCTGCATGGATACCATATTCCGGCGGCAGCCCTGATCCATCAGGCGCTGCACCTCCTCCACCAATCCCTCTGCCAGCATCTGATCCACCCGCTGTTCAATGCGCTGATAGAGCCTTTCCCGGTTGTCGTTTAAGACGAAATAACAGCTGCGGTAAGCGGATTCCTTTTCCGCCTCCTGCGCATTGTGGGCCGAGATCGGCTGACCAGTCATCTGATAGAATTCCAGCGCCCGGATCACCCGCTTGACATTGTTGGCATGGATAGCCCGGGCCGAAGCGGGATCCACGGCGGCCAGCATCCGGTGCAGCGCCTGGGGACCCTCCTCCCCGGCCAGTGCCTCCAGCTGCCGCCGGTACTCTGTATTTTCCTGATTTTCCGTAAAATCCACATCCTTCAGCACTGCCTGAATATAAAAGCCTGTGCCGCCGGTGAGGATGGGAATATGTCCCCGTTCATAGATGTCCTCCATGGCCTGTTTGCAGAGATGCTGAAACACCACTACATTAAATTCCTCTGCCGGATCCAAAATATCGATCAGATGATGGGGAACGCCCTCCATCTCCCGGGGCCGGATCTTAGCGGAACCGATATCCATGCCCCGGTAGACCTGCATGGAATCTGCGGAGAGGATTTCGCCGTCCACCGCCTTGGCCAGCCGTATGGACAAGGCCGTCTTGCCCACTGCCGTGGGGCCTGTCAGTACGATCAAGGGTCTCATCGCTTGAATTTTTTCTCCATTTCATATTTGCTCATGGATATGATGGTGGGTCTTCCATGAGGACAGTTATAGGGATTCTCCAGGGTCAGCAGCTCGTCGATCAGCTTATGGGCCTCCTGGGTGCTGAGCCGGTTGTTGCCCTTCACCGCCGCCTTGCAGGACATGGAGGCGATCTTCTCCCGCACGGCGGTCAGATCGCCCCGGATGCCTCCTTCCAAAAGCTCATCCAGTACCGACAGAAACAGTTCCTTCTCCTGGCAGCCGTAGAGATCCACGGGCACGCTGCGGAGGGCATACTCGCTGCCGCCGAAGGGCTCCACCTCAAAGCCCAGCTGGGCAAAAACCTCCGCATATTCCCGGTACACGGTCTCCTCCTGCCCGGAAAGGCTGACGATAATCGGCGGCATCAGGTTCTGGGTCACCAGCTTTTTCTCATGGTACTGCTTCATAAAACGCTCATATTTTACCTTCTCATGGGCGGCATGCTGATCGATGATGAACAGTTTGTCTTCATATTCGATCAGCCAGTAAGTGTCAAATACCTGACCGATCAGTTTAAAGTATACCCGCTTCTCGGGCGTCAGCACCTTATCCTCAAACAATTCTCCCTGCCGGTAATCCTGCATCTGCCGGCGATCCGCCTCGTACCGCATCTCTTCCATGACCCGGTACTGTCTGCTGCGGCTCTCCTCAAAGGGCTCCGGCGCCGCCGGGGGCTTCTCCTTTTTCTCCGCCAGCGGCAGCTCCGATATCCCACCGCTTTCCGACTTCTGCAGCAGCTCCTCCCTGGCTTTTGCGGGATCATGGATCGTATGAACCATGGGACCCGTTGCAGGCCCGGACGTATTCCCGGCGGTCTGCCCTGGCTTTATCATCTCCCGAAGCAGCTCTATCGTCTGGCCGGCGGGCTGTTTTCCCTCAAGCTCCACATCGGGAATCATCTCCCGGCTGCGCAGACGTTCCCGGATACCTGCGGATACCGCCTCAAAAATCCCCGGTTCGTCCAAAAAGCGTACCTCCATCTTGGAGGGATGCACATTCACATCCACCTTGGAAATATCCTTCATCGTGATATGCAGCACGCATAAGGGAAATTTGTGCTGCATCAGATACTCCCGGTAGCCCTCCTCAATAGCCTTGCTCAGCAGGGTGCTGTGGATATACCTGCCGTTTAAATAATAGATCTCATAATTGCGGTTGGAACGGACTACTGCCGGCGTCCCCAGATATCCGTCCAAAATCAATTCCTCCGTCTCCAGGTTAAAGGGAATCAGATTCTGAATCAACTCCCTGCCGTAAATGCGGTAGATTACCTCCCGGAGCTCCCCGTTGCCTGAGGTATAGAACCGGGTCTGGCTGCCCACAATGAATTTAAAGGAAATATCCGGCCGTGACAGAGCCATATGCTCCATCAGATCAATGATATAGCCTGCCTCTGTGGCGGGGCTTTTTAAAAATTTTCGCCGCACCGGGGTGTTGAAAAACAGATTACGGATCAGAAAGGTGGTGCCGCAGGGAGCTCCCACCTCCTCAAAGGCGATCTCTTTAGGGCCTTCCAGCACCATGCGGGTACCGGTCAGGGCATCAGCCGTCTTGGTGATGACCTCCACCATGGCCACCGCAGCAATACTGGACAGGGCCTCACCCCGAAAGCCCAGGCTGGCAATGCAGGACAGATCCTCTGCATTTTCAATCTTGCTGGTGGCATGACGCAAAAAGGCGGTGCGAAGCTGCTCTCTCTCAATTCCCGAACCGTTATCGGTAATGCGGATAAAGCTGATCCCGCCCTCTCTGATTTCCACGGTAACGGAATCCGCCCCCGCATCAATGGCATTCTCCACCAGCTCCTTTACTACGCTGGCGGGGCGTTCCACCACCTCTCCGGCGGCGATCCTGTCTATAGTTTCCGCATCCAGTACATGTATCTGACTCATCTTTACCTCTCCATGCATATCATGGGCTGGGCCCATGATACTGCACCAATACGTATTTGGAAGTGAAACTTCCAAACTTGCCTCTACATGCATATCGCAAGCCGTGCTTGCGATACTGCACAAATCCGTATATGAAACGTCAGTTTCATACTTGTTAC
>CAZFYD010000001.1:59170-74887 GCA_964523315.1 uncultured Acetatifactor sp. | reverse complement strand
TGTGTTATATTTCGGAGCCGTGGCAGGCTTTTCCGGATTTATTACCGATATGCTTCAGCAGATAGGAAATCTGATGTCGGCACGCAATGCCACGGACTATTTCCGGGCCTATATGGAACTGCCGGAGGAGCTTTCAGAGGAGGAAAGCCTGACAACGGTGCCTGCTGACGGACAATGCAGCAGCCCGGCGCTGCAGAGCGCACCCGGCGTTGTATTTGAGAATGTCAGTTTTGCATATAAAAAGGAGGATGGAAGCCCGGGAGAGCAGATTCTGGAGCATTTCAATCTGACCATTGCACCGGGCGAGAAGCTGGCGCTGGTGGGGGTAAACGGCGCAGGCAAGACCACGCTGGTGAAGCTTCTCTGCGGCCTGTATCAGCCGGACGAGGGAAGGATTCTGGTGAATGGCAGGAGCAGGGAGGAGATGACGCCGGGAGAGTGGTATCGGCAGTTGTCCGTGGTTTTCCAGCAGCAGCTGATTCTGCCGGTAACGATGGCGGAGAATATATCCCTGCAGCGCCGGGAGAATACGGATGATGCAAGGGCCTGGGCAGCATTGGAGCGGGCCGGTTTATCCGATACCTTTGCCCATCAGAAGATTACGCTGGATACCTATATGAAAAAGAACATATCGCCCAAGGGTATCGAGCTTTCCGGCGGTCAGCAGCAGAGGCTGATGTTGGCCAGGGCCTTATATAAGGATGCGCCGCTGCTGGTACTGGATGAGCCCACAGCCGCCCTGGATCCCATTGCAGAGAGTCAGGTTTATGAAAGCTATCTGGAACACAGCAGGAACAAAACGGCTATCTTTATTTCCCACCGGCTGGCAAGCACCCGGTTTTCAGATCGGATCATCCTGATAGAGCACGGTCGGATCGTAGAGGAAGGGACGCATGAACAGCTGATGGAAAAGCAGGGAGTATATGCCCATATGTATCAGGTGCAGAGCAGCTATTATGAAGGCCGGGAGCAGTCTGAGGAAACCGGTAATGCGGCAGCAATAGAGGCCTGAACGGACAGGGAAGGCGGTATCGCAGAGAGGCAATATGCAGTACGGCTGTGATACCGGAGAGGAGAAGAAAATGGAAACCGATCTGACAAGTAAGCTTCCCTTGCGGGAGCATCTGAAAAATATCAGAAAAATTCTGAAAATGATACAGGAGCTGGATAAACACTTTTTTACCATTATGACGATAAAATGCATACTGGATACAGTTGCTTCCTATATGGGGCTATTGCTGTCCGTGTATATTCTGGATCAGCTGGCGGCGGGGGAGAATTTCCGGCAGTGTTTTCCGGTGGCGGCAGTTACCTGTATTCTGCTGTTTTTTCTGCAGCTGGGAGGCGGCATATTGCAAAGCCGGCTGGATGTGCGCTGGGAGATTGTCTATTGCAAATGGGACTGTATTACCGAGCAGAAGATCATGGAGATGGATTTTGCAAAAATCGACAGTCTAAAGACCCGCAAGCTTCGGGAACGGATCTGGCAGGACAATAACTGGGGTGCGGGAATTAATACCATAAACTGGAAGATGATGAGTATTCTGAACGGTTTATGCCGGTTGGTGGGCGCCGTTATTGTAGGTTTGCCGGTTTTGGTCTATATGGTGCAGGCCCGCAGCGGTGTCATCCTGCTGATACTGCTGGGGATGATACTGATGATGGCGGCAGGCAGTGTTCTGGGCGCCCGCTATGAGAAGCGGCTGCAGCAGTTTATGATGGGGAACAAGGATAGGACGGATGAGGAGAGAATTGAGAGGGCGAATCTGTCCTGGGATCTGGCATGCGGATATGGCTACAGCTACCGAGACGGGAAGGATATTCGATTGTATCATGGCTATGATCTGATCAGATACTGGACGCTGGAGAAGCTTCTCAGAAAATCAATGCGGAAGGAGATACAAAAGGCCTCGGTAAACAGCGGCAAAGGCAATTTCTGCGGTTCTGCAGCAAATGGAATCGTAGAATGCGGTGCGTATCTGATTGTGGCGCTGTTGGCTTTGGGCGGTGTACTGACTATAGGAGAAGTGGTAAGATTTGCCGGATGTCTGAAAAATATTTTCAGCGAAATATCGGGGCTGTGTTATCAGCTTCCGCAGCTGGCGCTGGGGGCAAGACGGCAGTGCAGTACATGGCAGTTTCTGGAGATTGCGGATGAGATGTACAAAGGCAGGCTGCCCCTGGAAAAACGCAGAGACAATCAATATGAGATCGAATTTAAGGATGTATCTTTTCGATATCCGGGCACGGAGCACTATGCCCTGCGGCATTTTTCAATGAAACTGCAGGTGGGTGAGAAGCTGGCCGTCGTGGGTATGAACGGCTCCGGCAAAACAACGATGATTAAGCTTCTCTGCCGTCTGTATGACCCGGATGAGGGGGAGATTCTGTTAAACGGTGTGGATATCCGAAAGTTCCGGCATGAGGAGTACAGCAAACTTTTCTCTGTGGTGTTTCAGGATTATCAGCTGTTTTCCTTTCTGCTGGGCGAGAATGTGGCGGTATCCGCTGACTATGATGCGGCAAAGGTGCGGAAATGTCTGGAGGATGCAGGCTTAGGGGAGCGGCTGGAACAGCTGCCCCGGGGGCTGAATACCTATCTGTACAAGGATTATGAGGACGGAGTGGAGTTCTCCGGAGGAGAGGCCCAGAAAGTGGCCATTGCCCGGGCCATCTATAAGACGGCGCCCTTTGTGCTGCTGGACGAACCCACGGCAGCGCTGGATCCGCTGGCGGAGTATGAGGTTTACAAGAGCTTTGACCGGATCGTAGGAGATAAAACGGCAATCTATATTTCGCATAGGCTTTCCACCTGCCGGCTCTGCGATAAGATCGTTGTATTCCATGAGGGAAGGCTGATCCAGCAGGGCAGTCACGAGGAGCTGGTACGGGATCAGTCGGGCAAGTACTATGAGATGTGGAGCTCTCAGGCCCAATATTATGTGTAACAGCCATACGGAATGTAAATTCCGGCAAGATATGAATGGCATGGGATTAATTATTTACACGTGTAATCCGATATATCCTATAACAGAGATGTCTGTATCAGGGAGGAGAAGGACATGGGAATGATGATCGGATCAGGAAACGGCAATGTACAGCGTATTGTTTTTAAGGATGCCAATGGAATGGAAGTGGGTTCCATGTCCATACGAAAATCAAGTAAGAAAAAGACCAAAAAGCTGCAGTATAATTTTAAGGAGATCTCCGCCAGAATTCTCCAGACGCAGAACTCCGGCAGCGCCAGAGAGGTGCTCATCCTGGCAAAGGGCAGACTGGCTTTGCTGAGACAGAAGGCTAAGGGCGGGGAGTATGATGACCGGGAGCTGCAGGCTGCCATTGAACATGCGGAAAAGATGGAGCGGGCCGCCAGAAAGAAAATGCGCCATCTGCAGGAAGAAGAGTGGGCAGCCAACGGCGGATTCTGTCAGGAAGAGCCGCTGCAGGAGGAAGAGGAACCGGCCATGGGACAGGAGGAGACAGCGCCGGAAAATGGGGACAGCGAGCGTCTGCAGCAGGAGACCAGACAGGAGATTAGTCGCCGACAGCAGGAGATGATGCGGGAGCAGCTGGAACAGCAGCAGGAGATGATGCGGGAGCAGCAGAAAATCATGCAGGAACTGATGGAAAATACCCAGCGGGAGCTGGCTGATCTTTCCGGTATAGAGGAGCTGACTGATGCTCTCGGCGGCGGGACGGCAGCTGCGGATCTGGATCTCCGTGAGTTAAAGGAACTGAAAACAAAACACCGCCTGGAGGAACAGCGGGAGATTATGGAAGCGGATATGCTGTATCTGAAAGCATATTTTCAGAAGCTGGCTCAGGAGAAGCAGGAGAGCGCTGCGGGCGGCTATAGCAGCGGTGATAGCGGCAGTGAAAGCGGCGGCGTATCCCTGGAGCTGGGAGGGATGGAAATGCCGGTCGTCCAGGCGGAGGTGCCGGTAATGGCGGAGGGAGGCCTGATCGATACCTCCGTATAGGAGCGCAGCGGTCAGGCCTCTTCCAGCTCCAGCCGGGACAGCACCTCCCTGCTGACATAGAGAGTATTGTCCTTTCGAGTGGCGTAGGTCCATTTCACCAGCGTCATCTCCGTGCCCACGATCTCCAGGCAGGTGATGCAGCGGGGATGGACGCAGCTGCCCGCGTTGCAGTATTGGGGATTATCGGGATCCAGTCTGGGACGGTGTGTGTGCCCGGTGATCAGGATCCGGCCTGTTTTCAGGGCATAGTCGGACAGCCGCTGTTCCACCCGATCCTTATGGGTGTAATTTTTGGCGGCGCTGGTGGGATCCAGCACGCCGAAATGCTCCAGAGGACGCCAGATATACCGCACCAGAAAGCGGGAGAGCCGCCAGAAGGTGGAATTCAGGGGATCCGCCTGGTGACCGTGGGTCAGGTAAAGACGTTCTCCCCGACTGCACATCTCCAGAATCACGCTCTCATAAAAGGTCAGCCCGGGAAACAGGGGCTGGCGGCACTGGGAATCCGTGCAGAAAAAGGTGGAGCATACCCGGTCGGAATAGCGGGGTTTCTTTTTCTCCATATCGTGATTGCCGTACAGCAGATAGAGGCGCCCCTGTCGGTGAAACAGGGAGAGGAGCCAGAAGACATTATTGTGAATCTCGATGATCTGGCTCATACGCCTGTTTTCCCATAGCTCATCCCCGTCCCCCAGCTCAATATAGGTGAACCCCCGGGCGTAATAGTGCTTTAAGGCCGTGAAATAAAGGGTCTGGTTCTTCAGAAAGTTATCTCCCCAGCTGCCGTCCCCTCTGTGACAGTCGCTGATCAGAACATAGCGGCTGCGGCTGTCCAGAGGAAGCACGGGGGCATTCTGAAAAGCATGGGTGAGACGGGAGGTATAACTCATGTGCGGATGACTCCTTTCAAGCGCCGGAGCATGCGGCGCAGAATAAAGGGCAGCAGCTCATACAGGTAGAGAATGCGGTCCGGTGTACAGGTAAAGGGGCGGGTGGTCCGGCGGTACAGCCTGCAGAAAAAGCGGTTGCAAAGCTGTGCCCAGCGGATCCGCAGCCTGCGCAGGCGGGAAATGCGCTCGGAGCAGATGGGAGAGACCGGACAGCCGCAGCTGTAGCGGATGTGTACCCCCAGCCCCTGGCAGCAGCAGGCGTATTTCAGCGTTTCGTTTTTCTGACGGAGACGGCTCAGGGCTTCCAGGAAGCGCCTCTGCATCTCCGGGGAGGGGAAGCGGATCGTGATTTCCATGGACAGCTGTGCCGGATCGGTGTACATGCCGACCAGAAAGGCGGTGAGCCACCAGCTGTGTCGGGACATGGTGGCCAGCAGGGTTTCTTTCCGAAACAGGCTGAAGGTAACCGGCAGCCTGTCGTTGTCCTCCACGGCCTGAAAACGGGCAGTGTCGTATTCTTCGGGATTCAGCAGGCGGTCTGCGTAATAGACGCCCACCTCGGCCCCGGCATTGATGCCGTACTGTCCTTTCCAGAATTCGATCAGCCAGGTGCGGCCCTGATAGTCAAAGTATATCGGCAGTGCATCAAATACCATATGAAGGGAGAGTGCTGCCCGGTCAAAAAGCGCCGTGTAGCCGGCCTGACGCTGCCAGGCGTCATTGCGTGTGGAGACCAGATCCTGCTTGCTCTCGTAATAGTAGCCGAAGGGCTCGAGAATGGTATCCAGAAGCCGCTGCTTCTCACAGCAGGTCATGCAGCGGACTTTTTTCAATGCGCTGCATCTGCGCCGGTAGAGGAGTCCCAGGCACAGGACGATCAGCAGTAGAAAGAAGAGGAAAAAGTACATAATGAATAGATTCCTGTCATATTTTTTACTATATTGTATGTGGGACAGGAAGGGGATGTGCTATGCATTTGACATGGACAAACCCCCGGAAATATGTTAGTATAATGTACAGAGCCACAGCCCGGGTAAGGCGGTGGCTCTGTATTGCGGTTATGAGAGATTTCGGTATAGAATAAGGAATATGGAGGCGGGGATGGCAGCAGGCAAGATATATGCAGTGCGCAAAGGAAAAATCACAGGGATTCTGAACAGCTGGGAGGCCTGTAAGGAAGCCGTGGACGGTTATCCGGGAGCGGAGTATAAGAGCTTTAAGGATCCGGCCCAGGCCCTGGCGTACCTGGAGGGCGGCGGCCTGCAGGAGGGATTCCGCATGCAGGAGAAGCGCAGCAAAGCTTCCGTTGTACAGAGGAACGCCGGGAAAAAAGGAAACAGAGTCTCCGGCGCCCGGGCCGGCCTGCCGGATCCCAAGGAGCGCCCTCTGGGGATGGGGGATCCTGTCGGCGGCTTGGTGACCTATGTGGACGGCAGCTATGACCATTCCCTCGGAAGATATGCTTTTGGCTGCGTCTTTATCCTGCCGGATGATACGGTATATGTGGAGAACGGCAGCGGGGACAACCCGGATACGGCCCAGCTCCGCAATGTCTCCGGGGAGATGCTGGGGGCCATGTTTGCGGTCAGATGGGCCATCCGGAACGGCTTTTCCCGGATCGAACTGCGGTATGATTATGAGGGAATTGAAAAATGGGTGACCGGTGCGTGGAAGAGTAAGACGGAGCTGACCCGGAAGTATGCGGCAGCCATGCGGCGCTGGATGGACAGTATTCAGATGCGCTTCACCAAGGTGGAGGCCCATACCAATGTGTACTATAATGAACTGGCGGATCGGCTGGCCAAGAGCGGTCTGAGAGAGCGGGAGGAGATTCCCGAGGTATGGCTCATGGAGGAGCTGGAGCCGTGGGCATCGTGCAAGAAGTTTTAATGCGCACAGCAAAGAACGGAATTCGGACGGTTCGTGTGAAGATGCGGGGGAATAAGCTTTGGACAATGCTGAAGTGAGACTGAATAAATATCTGGCGGACTGCGGCGTATGTTCCCGACGGGAAGCGGATAAGCTGATAGAGCAGGGGAAAGTCACGGTAAACGGCCGAACGGCGGCCGTGGGCAGCAAGGTGACGCAGCGGGATCGGATCGCCGTAAACGGCAGACAGCTACAGGGCAGGCCGGATAAGGTAGTGCTGGCCTTTTATAAGCCTGTGGGCGTGACCTGCACGGAGCAGGACAGGCACGCAGAGAAGATCATCAGGGATTGCGTGGACTATCCGGTGCGGGTAACCTATGCGGGGCGGCTGGATAAGGATTCGGAGGGTCTGCTGCTGCTGACCAATGACGGGGATCTGATCGAGGCTGTCATGCGGGGGGCCCACAGACATGAAAAAGAATATATTGTCAAGGTAAACAGAGAGATCACGCCGCAGTTCCTGGAAAAAATGGCGTCCGGCGTGTACTTAAAGGAACTGGAACAGACCACCAGACCCTGTGAACTCCGGCAGACCGGGAAATATACCTTTCAGATCATCCTGACACAGGGACTGAACAGGCAGATCAGGCGAATGTGCCGGGCCTGCGGCTATGAGGTGACTCAGTTAAAGCGGATCCGGGTCATGAACATCGGACTTGAGGGGCTGGCACCGGGAAAATACCGGGAGGTGCAGGAGGAGGAGCTGGCCCGGTTGTACCGGGATGCGGGCCTGCAGCCGCCTTTGTAAGGGAGCCTTTGCCGGAGCTGTACGGAAACCGGAAAAACAGGAATTTCAGAATGGAACAGAAGGAAACAGGAAAGGAAAATGCATTATGGCAGCCGAAAAACTGGATCGTATCAGGGAATTAACCGCACTTTTAAATAAAGCCTCCAGGGCTTACTATGCGCAGGATCAGGAGATCATGAGTAATTATGAGTATGACCGGCTCTACGACGAGCTGGAGCAGCTGGAGCAGGAGACAGGGATCATTCTGGCAGGCAGTCCCACACAACATGTAGGGTATGAGGCCGTGGACGAGCTTCCCAAGGAAGCCCATGAATCCCCCATGCTTTCTCTGGGAAAAACGAAGGATCGTGAAGAACTGCGTTCCTGGCTGCAGGGACAGCCTGCAATTTTAAGCTGGAAATTGGATGGACTTACGATTGTGCTGACTTATCGTGACGGAAAACTTGCAAAAGCCGTGACCCGGGGCAACGGAGAGATCGGGGAGGTGATCACCGCCAACGCCAGGACGTTTACGAACCTGCCGCTAAATATAGTGTTTAAGGGAGAGCTGGTGCTGCGGGGAGAAGCGGTGATCAGCTACCCGGATTTTGAACAGATCAACCGGCAGATCGAGGATGTGGATGCGAAATATAAGAATCCCCGGAACCTGTGCAGCGGCTCCGTGAGACAGTTAAACAGCGAGATCATCGCCGGGAGAAATGTGCGGTTCATCGCCTTTTTGCTGGTGCGGGCGGAGGGCGTGGATTTCGCCAATTCCCGAGAGCGGCAGTTCGCCTTTCTGGAGGAACAGGGCTTTGAAACGGTGCAGCGGGTGATGGTGACGGAGGACACGATTCTGAACGCTGTGGAGGATTTTGCCCATCGGATCGAGACCTACGAGATTCCCTCCGACGGTCTGGTGCTGACATACGAGGATATTGCCTACGGACAGTCCCTGGGGCGGACGGCCAAGTTTCCCCGGCATTCCATTGCGTTCAAATGGGCGGATGAACTGCGGGAGACCACGTTAAAGGAAATCGAGTGGAGCCCCAGTCGGACAGGCCTGATCAATCCGGTGGCCATCTTTGAGCCGGTGGAGCTGGAGGGCACCACGGTGAGCCGGGCCTCGGTGCATAATATCAGCATCCTGCGGAGCCTGAAGCTGGGCATTGGGGATCGGATCACGGTGTATAAAGCCAATATGATCATTCCCCAGATCGCAGAGAATCTTACCGGCAGCGGCACGGTGGAGATTCCCCGGGTATGTCCCGTGTGCGGCGCAAGGACACAGATCCGCCAGGTGGCGGATGCCCAGAGCCTGTACTGCACCAATGCGGACTGTGACGCGAAGAAGATCAAGGCCTTT
The DNA here is from genome assembly GCA_964523315.1 of uncultured Acetatifactor sp. Taxonomy (GTDB): domain Bacteria; phylum Bacillota; class Clostridia; order Lachnospirales; family Lachnospiraceae; genus Acetatifactor. Next base: position 65,995 of record CAZFYD010000001.1, on the reverse strand, counting down.
ACCCTCTTTGTCAGCAGGGATGCCATGAATATAGACGGACTGTCCGAGGCCACGCTGGAGAAATTTTTAAGCCGGGGATTTCTGCATGAGTTTGCAGATCTGTATCATCTGGACCGCTATCAGGAGCAGATCATTTCCATGGAAGGCTTCGGCGAAAAGTCCTACCGGAACCTGATAGAGAGCGTGGAAAAGTCCCGCCGGACGACGCTGCCCCAGGTGGTCTATGGGCTGGGCATCGCCAATATCGGCGTGGCCAACGCCAAGATGCTGTGCCGGCATTTTGACTATGACCTGGAGCGGATGATGCAGGCGAATGCGGAGGAACTCAGCGCCATCGAGGGGGTGGGCGAGGTCATCGCCAATGCCTTTGTGGAGCATATGCGGGATCCTGAACATGTGCGGCGGATTCGGAACCTGCTGGCGGAGCTGCAGCTGCAGGCTGTGGAGATATCTGCAGACCAGAAGCTGGCGGGCAAGAGCTTCTGCGTTACGGGCAGCCTTAAATTTTACAGCAGCCGCAATGAGCTGAAAGACGTGATCGAACAAAAGGGCGGCAAGGTGATCGGCAGTGTGACCTCTAAGACCGAGTGCCTGATCAATAATGATATTGCCTCCGCTTCCTCCAAAAACAAGAAGGCGAAGGAATTGGGGATTCCCATCTTGACAGAAGAGGATTTTATGGCAAAATATCTATAAAGAATCAAGAGTCACTTAGGAAGGAGTATAAGCGATGCCGATTAAGACACAGAGTGATCTCCCGGCAAAGGAGATTCTGGAAAATGAAAATATATTTGTGATGGATGAGAACCGGGCGATGCATCAGGATATCCGCCCGCTGCAGGTGATGATCCTGAATATCATGCCGGTGAAGCAGGACACGGAGCTGCAGCTGCTGCGGGCTCTGTCCAACACGCCGCTGCAGGTGGACGTGACCTTTTTGAATGTCAAGAGTCATATTTCCATCAACACCCCCGCCAATCATCTGAATAAATTTTATACCTCTTTGGATGAGGTGCGGCAGAAGAAGTTTGACGGACTGATTATTACAGGCGCCCCGGTGGAGGATATTACCTTTGAAGAGGTGGACTACTGGGACGAGATCTGCGAGATTATGGACTGGGCGGAGAGCCATGTGACCTCCACCCTGCATATCTGCTGGGGGGCCCAGGCCGGATTTTATCACTATTACGGGATTAATAAGCGGCTGCTGCCGGAGAAGCTTTTCGGCGTATATGCCCACAAGGTGTCCAATCGGAAGATTCCGCTGGTAAGGGGCTTTGACGATGTTTTCTTAGCTCCCCACAGCCGCCATACGGAGACCCCGGCAGCCGCTATTCATGCCTGTCCGGAGCTGACGGTGCTGGCGGAGAGCGAGGAGGCCGGCGTGTTTCTGGCCATTGCCGAGGAAGGCAAAAAGATCTTTGTCAACGGTCATCCCGAGTATGACCGATATACATTGAATAATGAATACTACCGGGATCTGAACAAGGGACTGCCCATTCATGTCCCCTACAATTATTATCCCGGGGATGACCCCACCTTAAAGCCCCTGCTGCAGTGGCGCTCCCACAGCAACAACCTGTACAGCAACTGGCTCAATTATTACGTGTACCAGGTGACGCCCTATAATCTGGATGATATAGATGCCAACTCCTACGGAATGTGGATCTGAGAAGAAAGCAGCATTGCCTGCGGGAATAAGAGCGGAAAAAGAGTGCGAAGACATGGATGGAAATCTGATCAGAAAAGAGTTCAAAAGCCTGAAAATTGCCTTGGCGGCGCTGCTGGCTATTGCGCTGGCGGGGGAGCTGGGGCTGCAGTATGCTTTGGCGGCGGGGATCATCACGGTGCTGAGTATTCAGGGCACCAAGCTGGAGACCCTGAAAACTGCCGGGAAGCGGGCGCTTGCCTTCCTGTGCGCCCTGCTCATCGCCGGGCTGTGCTATCAGCTGCTGGGATATACCCTGTGGGCCTATGCGGTCTATCTGTTTCTCTTTGCTATGGTCTGTCTGGTGATGAACTGGCCGGAGGCCATTGCCATGGATTCGGTGCTGATCGGCCATTTTCTGAGCCAAGAGTGCTTTGTGCCGCTGCTGGGCAATGAAATCCTGCTTTTTGTGATCGGTACGGGCTTCGGCATAGCGGTGAACCTGCATCTGCGGAGCCGGAAAGAGGCGTTTACGGAGCTCTCCGATCAGGTGGACCGGCAGATCAAGGAGATTTTGGGAGATATGGCGGAGCAGCTGGCGCAGGAGAACGAATCCGGCTGTGGGGAGATTGCTTTTGCAGAGCTGAAAAAAGCATTGCTGCGGGCAGAGGAGTGCGCTGTGGCCAATTACGGCAACGCTCCTTTTTCCCGGGATACCTATGAGTTGGAGTATGTACGGATGCGCCAGCAGCAAACTGTGGTTTTACAGGCGATCCATGACAATATCCGGGGAATCACCTATCTGCCCCGGCAGGCCGGGCAGGTGGCGGAGCTGCTTCGGCAGATTCAGCAGGAATATCACCGGTATAACAATGTGGAAGGGCTGTTGGGGCAGCTGCAGGAGCTTCTGGCAGATATGCAGAGACAGCCTCTGCCGGAAAGCCGGGAGGAATTTGAGGCCAGAGCGGCGCTTTTTTATCTGTTAAAGCAGCTGGAGGAGCTGCTGACGATCAAAAAGGAGTTTATTCGTAAACGTTCGGCCATAAGAGGATAAATACGCTTTTATGCATGCATAGGACGGAACGGTTACCTTGATAAGAAGGAGCGGGACATGAAGCGCAATTACAGAATGATCATTATGTATGACGGCAGCAGATATTACGGCTGGCAGCGGCAGCCGGAGCATGACACGATCCAGGGCAAGCTGGAGGCGGTGCTGGAGCGGATGTGCGGGGAGCAGGTGGAGGTCATCGGTGCCGGACGTACCGATGCGGGGGTACATGCCCGGAATATGGTGGCCAATGCGGTGATGGATACGGCGTTAGATGCGGAGGAGATCCGGGCGTATCTGAACCGCTACCTGCCGGAGGATATTGCCGTTAAGGAGGTAAAGGAGGCGGGGCCCCGGTTCCATGCCCGGTATAACGCCACGGGAAAGACCTATTGCTATACCTGCTTTGACGGTCCGGTAAAGCCCGTTTTTGACCGCAAATATGTCTATGTGCTGGAGCAGCGCCCGGATCTTGCGGCCATGGAGGCGGCAGCGGAGGTGCTGAAGGGAGAGTATGATTTCCGCAACTTCTGCGTGAATCCCCGGATGAAGAAATCCACGGTGAGGAAGGTGGATCAGATCCGCATACAGCGGGAGGGGGACTATATCCGTTTCACCTTTCACGGGACGGGGTTTCTGCAGAACATGGTGCGGATTCTGGTGGGCACCCTGCTGGAGGTGGGATATGGACGCATGAGCCCGGAGCAGGTAAGGGAGGTGCTGGAGAATCCTAAACGGCAGAAGGCAGGCCCCACGGCGCCGGCCCAGGGACTGTGCATGGTGCAGGTGGATTATGATTAGGGCAGGAAAGAAGGAGTGACAAAATGAAAGCAAAGGTTTATTTTACCAGGACAATTACCCCTGAAAAGGTGTTGGAGCTCTATCGGCGGACGGACAAAGAACTCCAGGGACGGATCGCCATCAAGGTGCATTCCGGGGAGACGGGCAACCAGAATTTCCTCCGGCCGGAGTTCTGGAAGCCTCTGATTGATGCGGTGGGCGGCACTGTGGTGGAGTGCAATACCGCCTATGAAGGCTCCCGCAATACCACAAAGAAGCATAGGATCACTATGGAGGAACACGGCTGGAGCAGCAATTTCCCGGTGGATATCATGGATGGAGAGGGGCCGGATCTGATCCTGCCGGTGAAAAACGGCAGGCGCATCGACAAAAACTATGTGGGCGGGAATCTGCAGAGGTATGACTCTCTTTTGGTACTGTCCCATTTTAAGGGGCATCCCATGGGCGGCTACGGCGGCGCTCTAAAGCAGCTGTCCATCGGCATTGCTTCCTCCTACGGAAAGGCTTATATCCACGGCGCCGGAGAGCCGGAAAAGATCTGGACGGCAGACCATGATTCCTTTCTGGAGGCCATGGCGGATGCGGCATCCTCCGTTGTGGATTATTTTCAGAGCAATGCCCTGTATATCAATGTGATGAAAAATATGTCGGTGGACTGCGACTGCTGCGCAGTGGCGGAGGACCCCTGTATGGCGGATATCGGGATGCTGGCGTCTCCGGATCCCATTGCCATTGATCAGGCCTGCATCGATCTGGTGTATGCAGCCAGGGAGGATCCCGGGCAGGCACATTTGCTGGAACGGATTGAGAGCCGCAACGGCGTACACACCATAGAAGCGGCGGCAGACCTGGGATTCGGCGTAAGGGAGTATGAATTGATCGAACTGGAGGATTGATATTTTTTGTAAAAATGCGGTGAACCGGCTGACGGTTTCTGCGACTATATAGTGAAAGCTTTCAAAAAGAGCCATGAGGTATACCTGGCAATAGGTATGGAGAAGTCATTATGGACAGACAGGAATTGACAGAATATGCGCAGGAGCTGCTGCAGACAGCGATGTATAAGCTGGGAGGAGCAGATGCGGAGGCTGGAGCAGTCTGAGGAAACGCAGGAGCTGCGGCATGCGCTGGCACATCAGACCCGGATCCACCGGGAGGTGCTGGTGCGGTACTATATGCATGGAGAGAGCGTGGGGCAGATCGCCCAGATGCTGCAGATCCCGGAAAATACTGTGAAGTCCCGTCTGTACACAGGCAGATCGCAAATGCAAATAGGAGGAATTGTATGACGAATAAAAATAAGCCGTTCTTAGCCGTAGGAGGATTCGTTCTGATTTTCGGCGTATTGCTGGCGCTGGCTACTGTGTTTGATCTGCAGGTGAGCCAGATCCTGGCGGCACCGAATCTGCGGGAGGGCCAGTATTTTTCCACCAGCTTTATGAGCAGCATGGTGGAGGTCACCGCCATGCTGCCCATCTGGGGCTCGGCAACCTTTGCCGCCTGTGTGCTGGCGGTTTATTTTCAGCAGAAAAAGGGCGTGTCCAGGTATCTGTGGTTCCTTTTTTATGGGCTGGCTATCTTTACAGGAGCCTCCCTTCTGAAGGATATGATGAAGTATCTGCTGCAGATTCTGGGACAGGAGCAGCTGCGGGGGCAGCCCTGGGTTAAGGCGATGACGGCGCTTTTCGGATTGGCGGTGGCAACGCTGATTCTGGCGCTGGCCAGTAAGTGGATCCGAGCCCATATGGCGCAGATGCTGCCGTTTGCTCTGGCGATCATCTGTTCCTGCTGCTGTTTCTTATTCATTGAACTGATTAAGAACCCTGTGGGTAGAATGCGTTTCCGTGCCATGCATCTGATCGGTGATTATTCCTACTATACGCCCTGGTACCGGATCAGCAGCGCCAGGGAGCAGCTGAGCGGCATGGGGATGGACCGTGATTTTTTCAAGTCCTTTCCGTCTGGGCATACCTTCTGCGGTTCCATGTCCTACCTGCTGATTCTGCTGCCAGATCTGTTTCCCGGGCTGCGGACCCGGAAATGGAAGGTGCTGTCCTATGTGGTTCCTATTGTCTACACGGGCTTTGTGGCTTTTTTCCGGGTGGCCGGAGGCGCCCACTTTTTCAGTGATGTGCTGGTGGCCGGGACTATGGGATTTCTGGCGGTACAGCTGTTCCGCTATCTTTTTCTATACAAGCTCAGGGGAAAGCTGGAACAGGCGGGCAGAAGAGCGGCGGCGTAGCCGGCCGGCATTATGGCAGATTGCAGGAGCCGTGTGAGTGCGGGATATGAAAGGGTGCCGTGGATGCCCGATATTTTAGAATTAACGAGAGAGGTACAGGACGTATGAAAACAGGTTTGGTACTGGAGGGGGGCGCCATGCGGGGGATGTATACCGCAGGGGTGCTGGACGTATTGATGGAGCAGGGAATCGAAGCGGACGGCGTGATCGGCGTGTCTGCGGGAGCCGTGTTCGGCTGTAATTACAAATCCCGGCAGATCGGCCGGACCATCCGCTATAATACCGCATATTGCAGGGATCACCGCTATGGGGACGTGCGCTCTCTGTTGAAAAGCGGCGATATTTATGATGAAGAGTTCTGTTACCGGGAACTGCCGGACAAGCTGGATCCCTTTGACTGGGAGACCTACCGCAGCAATCCGGTGGAGTTTTATGTGACCTGTACGGATGTGGAGACAGGCCGCGCTGTATATCATAAGTGTACCGGCGGGAGGGAGGATCTGCGGTGGATGCAGGCTTCCGCCTCCATGCCCTTTGTGTCAAGGGTGGTGACCATTGGGGAGAAGCGGCTTCTGGATGGGGGCATATCGGACTCCATCCCGGTCAACTGGTTCCGCAGCATTGGCTATAACAGGAATCTTGTGGTACTGACCCGGCCCGAAGGATACCGCAAGAAGCCGCCTAAGGGGCTTCTGCTGTTAAAGCAGATGATCCGTCAGTATCCGGCAGTGGCGCTGGCGATGAAGACCCGGCATATCCGGTACAACCAGACCCTGGATCAGCTCAGGGAACAGGAAAAGGAGGGATTGGCCCTGGTGCTGCGTCCCAGCAGAAGCATCAAGGTGTCCAGACTGGAACGTCATCCTGAGAAGCTGAAAGCGCTGTATGCGCTGGGCAGGCAGGATGCAGAGCGGCGGCTGGAGGAGATCCGCAGATTCCTGGAAAAGCCGGTATAAGGGAAAATGTATGAAAGATATCGGGGAGTCGCTGATTATCAGGAGGCTCCTTATTTTTTGCTGTCTCTGCATGGTATTCGATTCCGACATAACAATGCCTTGCAGAAGATAGCATTTTAAAGTGGAC
>CAZFYD010000001.1:0-59070 GCA_964523315.1 uncultured Acetatifactor sp. | reverse complement strand
AAAGTGGACTGAAAAGAAGAAATTTTTTATATGCGTCCACTAAGTGCAGATTAAAGCCGACGGTAATACATCAATTTGAAAAAAGGTATTGCAATTATTCTCAAAATGAGTATAATAGAGTGAACAGGAATATATCTCAAAATGAGAATAATCCGGGAGGAAAATGATGGAGGAGAGAAATGCGCAGGGGCTTACGGAGCAGGAATTCTTAAGCCGGTATAATCCGGGGAAATACGAACACCCCTCGGTCACGGTGGATACGCTGATCTTCACGGTGGATAAGAGTACGGAGGACTACCATCTCCAGATCCTGCTGATTCGGCGGCAGGATCATCCCTTTCTGAACAAATGGGCCATCCCCGGCGGTTTCGTGGGAATGGAGGAATCTGTGGACCAGGCTGCCGTTCGGGAGCTGGAAGAGGAGACGGGGCTCCGGGATATCTATCTGGAGCAGCTTTATACCTGGGGGGACGTGGGACGGGATCCCCGTACCCGGATCATTTCCGTATCCTACATGGCGCTGGTGCCAAAGGAGCTGCTGACGACGGCGGCGGGGGAAGGCAACATTGGTATATCCGGGGAAGAAGGACAGTCTCCGGAGAGCAAAGCGGAGGCGAATGCGGCCTGGTATTCCATCAGCAGGCAGGGAGGACATCTCCGGCTGTGGAATGAGAGCAGTCAGCTGCAGGAGGAGGATCTGGCTTTTGACCATGCCCGGATGATCCGGCTGGCGCTGGAACGGATGAAAAATAAGGTGTTCTATACGGATATTGTGTTTAAGCTGCTGCCGGAGAAGTTTACGTTTCCCGAGCTGCAGCGGCTCTATGAAGCGATTCTGGAGGAGAAGCTTCACGGCCCCAATTTCCGCAGGGATATGCAGAAATGGGTGGAGCAGACACAGGAGAAATGCAAGCCGCAGAAGGCAGGAAAACCTGCCTGGTACTATAGACAGAGGAGAGGATAACTCGCTGATGGGGGATCTGCGGAACTTTAAAATAAGAAGAAGGAGGAGATATGTATGAAGTATCTGATCGTGGTAGACATGCAGAAGGATTTTGTAACGGGTGTGCTGGGCACTGCGGAGGCACAGCGAATCCTGCCGGCAGTGACGGCAAAGGTGCAGGATTTTGACGGCAGAGTGATTTTTACCAGGGACACTCACCAGGACAATTATCTGGAGACTCAGGAGGGAAAATATCTTCCTGTGCCTCACTGCATTCAGGGCAGCGAAGGCTGGCAGCTGATGGAGCCCTTAGAGGAGATCCGGGCGGCGCAGAACCTGCCGGTGTACGATAAGGTGACCTTCAGCTGCCCGGAGCTGGCCCGGGATCTGGTCAGGACAAACGAGCAGGAGCCGATCACTTCCATTGAACTGATCGGTGTATGCACGGATATCTGCGTGGTGAGCAATGCGCTGGTGATCAAGGCCCATCTGCCGGAGGTGCCCGTCTATGTGGATCCGGCCTGCTGCGCAGGCGTGACCCCCGAGGCCCACGAGGCGGCGCTGAACACCATGCGCTCCTGTCAGATCCAGATAAGATAGGGGAGCCGGTATACGGGAGAAAACAGGACACGGACAGCGGGCGTACCCGCAGAGCAGGAGGAGAGCAGATGAAGCAGTTTCATGAAAGAAATTTGTCCATGGTGATGGATTTTTACGAGATGACGATGAGCAACGGCTATTTTCAGGATCAGGATAAGGATACCCGGGTGGCCTTCGATGTATTTTACAGAAAGAACCCGGATAACGGCGGCTTTGCAATTTTCTGCGGCCTGGAGCAGATTGTGGAGTATATTGAGAATCTCCATTTTGATCCCGAGGATATCGACTATCTGCGCCGGCAGGGACTCTTTGGAGAGGAATTCCTGGACTATCTGGCAGATTTTAGGTTCAAGGGGGATCTGTATGCCTTTCCGGAGGGAACGGTGATGTACCCCAATGAGCCCATTATCACCGTGGTGGCGCCGCTGATCGACGCCCAGCTGATCGAGACGGCGATCCTGCTGGAGGTCAATCACCAGTCCCTGATCGCCACCAAGACCCGCCGGATCGTCCGGGCGGCGGACGGCAGGGCCGTGTCCGATTTCGGCGCCCGCAGAGCCCACAATATGGACGCTGCCGTTTACGGGGCGAGAGCCGCCTATATCGGCGGCGCTGTGGGGACGGCCACCGTGCTGGCCGGCAGGATGTTTGACATTCCCATCAGCGGCACCATGGCTCACAGCTGGGTGATGTATTATAAGGATGAATTTACCGCCTTTAAAAAATACGCTGAAAACTACCCGGATTCCACCGTACTGTTGGTGGATACCTATGACGTCCTCAAGAGCGGTATTCCCAATGCCATCCGTGTGGCGAAGGAGGTGCTGGAGCCCATGGGCAAGCGCCTGAAGGGGATCCGCATTGACAGCGGCGACCTGGCCTATCTGTCAAAAAAGGTGCGCAGGATGCTGGACAGCGCCGGACTGGAGGACTGCAGGATTGTGGTTTCCAACAGTCTGGATGAATTTACCATTACCTCCATTCTGGCTCAGGGCGGCAGGATCGACAGCTTCGGCGTGGGCGAGAGGCTGATTACCTCCAAGTCCGATCCGGTATTCGGCGCAGTGTACAAGATTGCGGCGGTGGAGGAAAACGGGGCGTTTGTTCCCAGAATCAAGATCTCTGAAAATGAAGAAAAAATTACCAATCCCGGTCTGAAAACCGTATACCGTGTATATGATGAAAACCGGAAAGCCATCGCAGATCTGATTGCTCTGGCGAATGAAAAAGTGGATTTTGCAGCACCCTATCGGTATGTGGATCCCAGAAAACCATGGAAGAACCGCTTTTTTGAAAACTGTACGGTGAAGGCGCTGCAGGTGCCCATCTTTAAGGAGGGTAAGCTGGTCTATGATCTGCCCGACGTCCAGGAGATCGCCGATTATGTAAAGCATCAGCTGAATGAAGAGATCTGGGAGGAGGAGCAGCGTTTTGAGAATCCCCATACCCATTATCTGGATATGACCCCCGATATGTATGAGGTGAAGATGTCCTTGCTGCACGATTCCCGGGAAGCCTAGAAAAGGCAGAGGAAGGAGAGCCCGGGCATAAAAAGCACAGTACCGGAAAGGCAGGGCATTGCCGCAGGTAAAGCCTGCGGAAGTATGAAACTGGTGTTTCATATGCGGATTTGTGCAGTATCGCAAGCACGGCTTGCGATATGCATGCAGAGGAGGAAAAGAATGGAATACGGATATATAAAGGTAGCGACGGCGTCCTTTGATATACAGGTAGCCGGTGTCAGCGCCAATGTGGAAAATATGATCCGGCTGATACGGCAGGCCCGGGAACAGCAGGTGGAGCTGCTGGTATTCCCGGAGCTGTGCGTCACCGGCTACAGCTGCGGCGACCTGTTTTTGAGCAAAAGGCTTTTAAACAAAACCCTGGAGGCACTGCAGCGGCTGGCCGCCGCCACCGCCGGCAGCCTGTGCCTTGTAGTGGCAGGAGCGCCGCTCTGCCATAACGGGCGGCTGTATAACTGTGCCGTGTTTATGCAGGACGGGAAGCTGCGGGGGATCGTGCCCAAGTCCTACATTCCCAATTATAAAGAGTTTTATGAAAAACGGTGGTTTGCCTCCGGCAGACAGATCAAGGCCGATACGGAGATGGGCGTGCCCTTCGGCACCAATGTGCTGATGAAGCTGGGCAGCGAGGTGCGGGTGGCGGCGGAGATCTGTGAGGATCTGTGGGTGTCCGACAGCCCAAGCATTCGCCATTGCTTAAACGGTGCAGATCTGGTGGCGAATCTGTCCGCCTCCAATGAGACCGTATCGAAAAAGACCTACCGGCAGGATCTGGTGAAGATGCAGTCCGCCAAGTGCATGTGCGGCTATATCTATGCCTCCTCAGGGGAGGGAGAGAGCACCACGGATCTGGTGTTTTCCGGACATTGCATGATTGCGGAGAACGGCAGCATCAAGGCGGAGAGCTATCGGGAGAAGGAGGGGCTGCTGACGGCCCTGATCGATGTGCAGAAGCTGCAGAACGACCGGATGCGGATGAACAGCGAAAATGATGCCGTGGATATGGACGCCTATGTCCGGGTAGAACTGGAAAGGGACAGCTTCGGGCATCTGCCGGAGCACATGGATGCCTATCCCTTTGTGCCAACGGATCAGGAGAAACGGGAAAGCCGCTGCCAGGAGATTCTGGAGCTGCAGGCAGGCGGCCTGTATGAGCGCCTGAAAAAAACAGGTATCTCCAAGTCGGTGATCGGGATTTCCGGCGGACTGGACAGCACCCTGGCCCTGCTGGTGACCCTGGAGGCCTACAGAAAGCTGGGGCGGCCTGCAGCGGATATCATCGCCATCACCATGCCGGGTTTCGGCACCTCCGAACGCACCAAAACCAATTCGGATCGGCTGATGGCTCTGGCCGGCGTTACCGCCCGCACCATCCCCATTGCCGCCGCCTGCAGGCAGCATATGCAGGATATCGGCCATGCGGAGGACGTCTATGATGTGACCTATGAAAATATTCAGGCCAGGGAGCGCACCCAGATCCTGATGGATGTGGCCAATCAGGAGGGGGGACTGGTGATCGGTACCGGGGATCTGTCCGAGACGGCTCTGGGCTGGTGTACCTACAGCGGCGACCATATGAGCATGTATGCCGTGAATATCTCGATCCCCAAGACCCTGGTAAAATATCTGGTGTCCGCCTACGGCCGGATGCACCCGGAGTTTGCCGAGGTGCTTACCGGCATCTGCGAGACCGTGATCAGCCCGGAGCTGCTGCCCCTGGCGGCGGACGGCGCCATCAGCCAGTCCACGGAGGAGACGATCGGAAAATACGATCTGCATGACTTTATCCTGTATCATTTTATCCGCAACGGCTTCGAGCGGGGGAAGATCATGGCGCTGGCCCGGGTGGCTTTCCCGCAGGTGGATGGGGAAACCATAGAGAAGACCACGGAAACATTTTTCCGGCGCTTTTTCTCCCAGCAGTTTAAGCGCTCCTGTATGCCGGACGGTCCCAAGGTGGGCTCCGTCAGCCTGTCCCCCCGGGGCGACTGGCGCATGCCATCGGACGCATCGGCGGAGGAGTATCTTTCGTAACTGTTCACAAAACTTTTACTTGCGCCCGCAAAAAAATTGGTGTATAGTGGTTCACGATTATTAAATTGGGCACGGAGATGCCCTCAGAAAACAAGGAATAAGAAAATATGGCAAAGAATCTGGTTATCCTGGAGTCACCGGCCAAGGTGAAAACGGTAAAAAAAATATTGGGGGCAAATTATGAGGTGGCGGCCAGCGGCGGCCATGTGCGGGATCTGCCAAAGAGCAGTCTGGGGATCGATGTGGAGCATGATTTTGAGCCGAAATACATCACCATCAGGGGAAAAGGGGATGTGCTGGCCGGCCTGCGCAGAGAGGTCAAAAAGGCCGATAAGATCTATCTGGCGACTGACCCTGACCGTGAGGGGGAGGCTATCTCCTGGCACCTGATGTATGCCTTGAAGCTGAAGGAGATGCCGGATAAGAAGGTCTATCGAATCACTTTCAATGAGATCACCAAGAGCGCAGTAAAGGAGTCCCTGAAAAATGCCCGGGAGATCAATATGGATCTGGTGGATGCCCAGCAGGCCAGACGGGCTCTGGACCGGATGGTGGGATACCTGATCTCGCCTCTGCTCTGGGCCAAGGTAAAGCGGGGGCTGAGTGCGGGCCGTGTGCAGTCCGTGGCTTTGCGCATCATCTGTGACCGAGAGGCGGAGATCAGCGCTTTTATTCCTGAAGAATACTGGACCTTGGATGCCAGCCTGAAGGTGGATGGGGAGAAAAAGCCCGTTACGGCCAAATATCACGGCGAGGGCGGCAAAAAGACGGAAATCCGCAGCCGGGGGCAGATGGATGCCCTGCTGTCTGACCTCAAGGATGTCTCCTGGCAGGTAAAGGAAGTGAAAAAGGGTGAGCGGATTAAGAAAGCGCCGCTACCATTTACCACCTCCACCCTGCAGCAGGAAGCCAGCAAGGTGCTGAATTTCTCTACCCAGAAGACCATGCGTCTGGCGCAGCAGCTGTATGAAGGCGTGGATCTGAAAGGGGAGGGCACCACGGGTTTGATTACTTACCTGCGTACAGACTCCACCCGTGTGTCTGCAGAGGCGGAGAAGACGGCCAGAGAATACATCGTGAAGCAGTTCGGAGAGGAATATGCGGCTGAGACCGTGGCAGTAAAGAAGAATGAGCAGAAGATCCAGGATGCCCATGAAGCCATCCGTCCCACGGATATAAGCCGGATCCCGGCTGCGGTGAAGGAGCAGCTGCCCAGGGATTTGTTCCGGCTGTACCAGCTGATCTGGAAACGTTTTACTGCCAGCCGTATGTCCGGCGCAAGATATGAGACCTCTTCCACCCGGATCGAGGCGGGCGGACATGAGTTCACCATGGCTGCCTCCAACAGAGTGTTTGACGGCTATATGAGCGTCTATACCCAGGAGGAGGAAAAAGAGGAAAACAATGCCGCGAGCCATGAGCTTTCCCGGGAGAGCAGGCTGTCCCTGCTGGAGCTGGTGCCCGGGCAGCATTTTACCCAGCCCCCCGCCCATTATACGGAGGCTTCCCTGGTAAAGGCGCTGGAGGAGCTGGGGATCGGACGTCCCAGCACCTATGCGCCTACGATCACCACGATCCTTGCCAGACGCTATGTAGCCAAGGAGAACAGGAACCTCTATGTGACGGAACTGGGAGAAGTGGTAAATCAGATCATGGTGGAGGCATTCCCCTCGATTGTGGACATGAATTTCACCGCCAATATGGAGGCGCTGCTGGACGGCGTGGAGATGGGAACGGTAAAATGGAAGACTATTATTGAGAATTTCTATCCTGATCTGGAGGAAGCGGTACAGCGTGCGGAGAAGGAACTGGAGAAGGTAAATATCGCCGACGAGGTATCCGATGAGGTCTGCGAGGTCTGCGGCCGGCAGATGGTCATCAAATACGGGCCACACGGCAGATTCCTGGCCTGCCCCGGGTTCCCGGAGTGCCGCAGTACAAAGCCTTATTTTGAAAAGATCGGCGTGATGTGCCCGAAGTGCGGAAAGGATATTGTGCTGAAAAAGACCCAGAAGGGCAGACGTTACTACGGCTGTATCGGATATCCCGACTGTGATTTCATGGTATGGCAGAAGCCGTCAGCACGGAAATGTCCTCAGTGCGGCTCTGTCATGCTGGAAAAGGGGAATAAGCTGGTGTGCAGCAATGAGGAGTGCGGTCATGTGATGGCAGTCAGTCAATAACCTGCTGATGGTTCTGAGTTGTTCATGGGCAAAGGGAAAGTTTCGCAGAGGCGATTTCGCGAATGGGCTATGAATCGTTCCATAATGTCAGAATATTCGCAAAAAAACAGAAAATATGCATTGTAATCTGATTTCATCTGTGCTAAAATACGCATTAAAGGGAAGTGTTGTTGCAGCTGAAGATGGAGGAATGATGATGAGCAGTGTACAGTTACTGGATAAGACCAGGAAGATAGGCAAGCTACTACACAACAATAATTCCAGCAAGGTGGTGTTCAGCGATATCTGCCGTGTGATGCGGGAGATCCTAAGCTCTAATGTGCTGGTGATCAGCCGCAAGGGTAAGGTGCTGGGCGTGGGGAAATGTGATGACGTGGATCCGCTGCCGGAGCTGGTTGAGGAGACGGTGGGCGGCTTTGTAGATGCCATGCTGAACGAGAGAATGCTGGGCGTTTTGTCTACAAAGGAAAATGTAAATCTGGAGACTCTGGGCTTTGAGAATGCGGATATCCGCAGGTTTCAGGCGATTATCTCCCCCATTGAGATTGCCGGAGAACGGCTGGGGACACTCTTTATTTACAAGTGCGACGAGCAGTATGATATTGATGATATTATCCTCTGCGAATACGGCACCACGGTGGTAGGACTGGAGATGCTGAGGGCCGTAAACGAGGAGAGCGCCGAGGAGAGCCGTAAGGTGGCAGTGGTGAAATCAGCCATCAGTACCCTGTCCTTCTCGGAGATGGAAGCCATCACCCATATTTTTGACGAACTGGGCGGCATGGAGGGAATCCTGGTGGCCAGCAAGATCGCTGACAGGGTGGGCATCACCAGATCCGTTATTGTCAACGCCCTCAGGAAGTTTGAGAGCGCAGGAGTCATCGAATCCCGATCCTCGGGCATGAAGGGGACCTACATCAAGGTGCTGAACGATGTGGTATTCGATGAGATTGAAGAGCTGAAAAAACAGAATCAGAAAGGTTAGAAACAGCGTAAGGACATGCTGGATAAGAAGCGGATAAAAGGATTTATTGCAGACAACAATAGGTCCTTTTTTCCTATTTTTTGTTTTTTTCGCCGTAACTATTGTGCTTTTTTGATATTTTATTTATAATAGATATATTGGGCATACTTTATGAATAAAGACACAAGGTATAGTAATAATGGAGGGAAATATGATCAATACCAATGTATTTGACTACGTCAATGTGCTGGATAAGGCGGCTGATGCGTCCTGGATGCGCCAGGAGGCAATCTCCAACAATATTGCCAATGCGACCACCCCGGGGTATAAGCGTCAGGATGTGGCCTTTGAGTCGGAATTGAAGAAGGCTCTGGGCAGCTGCACCCATGAATCCATGGATGCCAAGGTCGGGAATCTGAAGGCCAGCGATCTGGATCCGGTGGCTTATACGGATTATTCCGGCCTGTCCTATAGGCTGGACGGCAATAATGTGGATCCGGAGAATGAGAATGTGATGCTGGCGGAGAATCAGCTGAAATATCAGGGGCTGATGGCCGGTATCAACCAGGAGTTTCAGAACCTGCAGGCGGTAATGAAGTAGATGACGGGAGGGTATACATATGAATATGTTTTCGGCTTTTAATATCAATGCATCCGGCATGACTGCCCAGAGATACCGTATGGACATCATTTCGGAGAATGTGGCCAACGCCAGCACCACCCGAACGGAGAACGGCACCCCTTATCGGCGTAAGGTGGTATCCTTTGCGGAAAAAGGAGGAAACGGTTCTTTTGTGAGCGCGTTAAACAGCGCTATCGGCTACAGCGGCAGCGGCTACAGCGGCAGCGGCGTAAAAGTATCGGGCGTATATGAGGATTACAAAACGGAAATGAAGAAGGTATATGATCCTTCCCATCCGGATGCGGATGAGGACGGCTATGTGCTGTATCCCAATGTGGATATTGTGACGGAAATGACGAATATGATTGACGCCAGCCGGGCTTATGAGGCCAATGCAACGGCCTTTAATGCCAGCAAATCCATGGCCCTGCAGGGATTGGAAATCGGACAGGCGTAAACCGGAAAAAGCACGGCAGTAAATACGGAATAAAGGAGTAATACATATGGATTATCTATCAGCAGTCAATGGCATATCGGCACTGGGACTGGAGCAGATATCGGGAACGAACCGCAGTACGCTGACAGGAGCGCTGGTACAGGAGGACGAGCAGGCAGAGGGCACCATGTTTGACGCTTTTTTGAATACGGCCATTGACAATATCAACACTACGAACAGCTATCTCTCCGATGCGGAAAACGAAGAGATCAAATTTGCCATGGGAGAGACAGAGAATACCCATGACCTGGCGATAGCACTGGCTAAGGCGTCTACGGCCCTGCAGTATACCGTGGCAATTCGGGATAAATTGTTAGAGTCTTACAATCAGATTATGCAGATGCAGATATGATATAATGAGCGTTAGCGAGAAGAACATGCTTGCATGTTCGGTGAGCGGCGAATGATACAACAAGTATTGCAGCTACAGAAAAGTACGGATTAGTACAGTATCGCAGGCATATCTGGAGCTCGGTGAATCCGGGCCCCAGATATGCCTGGAAAGGAAATTATGTTAGACAAGCTGAAAGAGATTCAGGGTAAATTGCTTGAATGGTGGAATAAATTCACATCCAGACAAAAGACGGTCATTATTGCGGTGGCGGCGGTGGCGGTCTTTGCCTTTGCTATCCTGATTTATGTATTTTCCAGACCGCAGTATACCAGACTGATGAACTGTGAGACGGCGACCGAGGCATCTACGATTATGGATACGCTGGAATCGGCGGGGGTTGACTGCAAACTATCGGATAACGGTCTGAATATTGATGTGAATGTGGATCAGATATCGGATGCAAACAGAGCGCTGGGAGCGGCCGGGCTGACTTCTACAACGCCGGATATCAGTACTGTGACCAATACGGGGATGTCGACCACAGAGTCGGATAAGCAGAGGCTCTGGCAGGATTATCAGCAGAAGGAACTGGAGGCTGCATTCAAAAAATTTGATTCCGTCAGCGACTGCCAAGTAAAATTGACCCTGGCGGAGCAGAATGGCACTCTGATTTCCCAAAAGGAGGAATCCTTTGTCTATATCTGTCTGGAGTTAAACGGCCCCTTTTCTTCGGATAATGCAGCTACTATGGCCCGGGCGGCGGCTACGGCAGTGGGCAACTCCACCACCAATAATGTTTTTATCAGCGATACGGCGGGCAATACCCTGTTCTCGGGGGACGAGGAGTATTCTCTGACGGGATCCACCGTCAGTCAGATTGAAGCCCAGAATGCGGCGGAGAGCTATATCCGTTCCAAGGTAAAGCAGGCGCTGGTCAATACCGGGCAGTTCGATATGGTGGAGGTTGCCGCTTTCCTGAAATACGATTTTTCCACCTATGAAGAGACGGTACATAAATATGAAGCGCAGGACGGACGGGATGAGGGCTATATCGGCCATGAGTCTACCACCGAGGGGGAGAGCACCGGCGGCACCAGCAGTATTCCCGGTACGGATTCCAATGATGAGGACGGTTATCTGCTGGATCTGGACGGTACTACTCAGTCCAGCTACAGCACCCGGGATACGGACCGGGTACTGGACGAGAGCATCCTGAAATCCATTACCCCTGCGGGGATTATTGATTATGACGGTTCCTCCCTGACCGTGACGGCCAGAAGCTATAATGTGGTTCGGGAAGAGATACTGGAGAGCCAGGGCTTGCTGGACGGTATCAGCTGGGAGGAATACCAGGCCAATAACAGTGAGGCTGTCAAGATAGATGTGGACGAGGATTTTTACAATGCGGTGGCAACGGCCACAGGCATTTCCCGTGACAAGATCAGCATTATTGCGTACCGGGAGAATCTGTTTTTTGATAAAGAAGGCATGAATGTCAACTGGACGGATGTCCTGAGCGTCGCCATGATCGTGATTATCCTGGCTCTGCTGGCCTTTGTGATCTTCAGGAGTATGAGAAGCAGGAAAGAGGTGGAGCAGGAGGAGGAGCTTTCCGTGGAGGATCTGCTGCAGTCTACGCCGGAGGGCGAGCTGGAGGATATCGAGGTGGAAACCAAGTCCGATACCCGCAAGATGATTGAAAAGTTTGTTGACGAGAATCCTGAGGCGGCTGCCAATCTGCTGCGCAACTGGTTAAACGAAGAATGGGGGTAAGGCCATGTCCAGATATAAATCCGGTGAGGAGGGCATATCCGGTTTACAGAAAGCTGCAATACTTTTGATCGTGTTGGGTCCCGAGCGCTCTGCAGGCGTCTTCAAGCACCTGAAGGAAGATGAAATCGAAGAACTTACCCTGGAGATTGCCAATACCCGCAGCGTGACGCCCCAGGTAAAGGAAGAGGTCATCAATGAGTTCTATGAGGTGTGTCTGGCGCAGCAGTACATCGCAGAGGGCGGTATCAATTATGCCAAAGAGCTGCTGGAGAAGGCGCTTGGCAATGAAAAGGCCATGGACGTGATCGGCAGGCTGACAGCCTCCTTACAGGTCAAGCCTTTTGAATTTGTGCGCAAGACGGATGCGGCGCAGCTTCTGAATTTCATTCAGGACGAGCATCCCCAGACCATTGCGCTGATCCTGTCCTATCTGTCTCCGGCTCAGTCAGCCCAGATTATTTCTGCGCTTCCCCCTGAAAGGCAGGCGGATGTGGCGAGGCGTATTGCGGTGATGGACCGCACCAGTCCGGATGTAATCAAGGAAGTGGAAAAGATACTGGAATCCAAGCTGTCCAGTCTGGTCAATCAGGATTATACGATAATCGGCGGCGTGGATGCTGTGGTGGAGATATTGAATACGGTAGATCGTGGTACGGAGAAACATATTATGGAGACTCTGGAGATCGAGGAGCCGGAGCTGGCGGACGAGATCCGCAAGAAGATGTTCGTTTTCGAGGATATTCTGCTGCTGGACGACAAGGCGATCCAGCGTGTGCTGCGTGATGTGGACAACAACGATCTGAGCATTGCCTTAAAGAGCGCCAATGAGCAGGTACAGAATGCGATCTTTAACAATATGTCCAAGCGTCTGGCTGTAATGATCAAAGAGGATATGGAATTTATGGGTCCTGTGCGTATGAAGGACGTGGAGGAAGCGCAGCAGAAGATTGTCAATGTCATCCGCAAGCTGGAGGATTCAGGAGAGATTATTATCTCCAGAGGCGGAGGTGACGAGATCGTTGTCTAGTAATCTACTGAAGCAGGGATATGGTTATTCTGTCAGCCGGACAGAGGAGAAACGGATTATCGATACCAATGAGCTGGCAGCCAGACGTCTGGAGGAGCTTGCTGCGGCCGAAAATCGTCAGATACAGGGGGAAGAGGATCGGGAGGGCTTTGTGCGGGGGCTGGGGGCGGAGGACGTCTCCGCCCTGCTCGAGGATACGGATGGAAAGAGGCAGGTACTGAAGGCGGAACCCCCGGGGATAGACACGGATGCCCTGCTGGAGGAAGCAAAGGGACGGGCCAGGGAGATTCTGGAGGATGCGAAAGCTCAGGCTGAGCAGCTGGTAAAGGAAGCCCTGGAGCAGGCGGAAATTTCGAAAAAAGCCGTGCTGGACGAGGCCCGGATGAATGGATACAGGGAAGGCAGTGAGAAGGCCAGGACTGAGGCGGAGAGCCTGAGACAGCAGCTGAAATCCCGGGAAAAGGCTCTGGAGACAGAGTATCAGGATGCTCTGGAACAGATGGAGCCCCAGCTGGTGGAAGTTATAACCGGTATTTATGAGCATGTTTTTCATGTGGAGCTGTACGCATACCGGGAAATTCTGCTGCATCTGATTGCGTCCACTCTGCGGAAGGTGGATGGCAATAAGGAATTTCTGGTGCATGTGTCCAGAGAGGACTATCCTTATGTGAATATGCAGAAAAGACAGCTGCAGGCGGGCATGACCGGAGGGGCCTCGCTGGAGATCATTGAAGACGTGACGATGGAAAAAAATACCTGCATGATTGAGACGGAGGGCGGAATCTTTGACTGCGGACTGGGGACACAGCTGGAGGAGCTGCGCAAGAGACTGATGCTGCTGTCCTATACGGGGCAGACGTACAGGAATGAGAGTGAAAACAGTTGATGAGAGAAAAGCTGGATATCGAAAAATATAAGAGCGTGACAGAACAGGTATTTTTCCGAAAGCTGGGGAAGGTAGTCAATGTGGTGGGACTCACCATTGAATCGGCAGGCCCGGATGCCCGTCTGGGAGACGTGTGCCGGATCGTGCCCGACTCACCGGGGACAGAGCCTGTTCTGGCGGAGGTGGTGGGCTTTCGGGACAGAAAGACACTGCTGATGCCCCTTGACGCAGTGGAGGGAATCGGTCTGGGCTGTTCAGTGGAGAACACAGGTTATCCTCTGACGGTTGCCGTGAGCGAGGAACTGCTGGGCAAGACGGTAAACGGTCTGGGACAGCCGGTGGACGGCAGCCGGATTAAGGGTAACAGCTATCCGGTGGAAGCGTCTCCGCCGGATCCTTTATCCCGTAAGATTATTGACGAGGTGCTGCCCCTGGGCGTGCGTGCGGTGGACGGCATCATGACTGTGGGAAAGGGTCAGAGGATCGGTATCTTCGCCGGTTCCGGCGTGGGTAAATCCACCCTGATGGGCATGTTTGCCCGCAACACCAGAGCAGATATCAATGTGATTGCCCTGATTGGCGAGCGGGGCCGTGAGGTAAGGGAATTTATTGAAAGGGATCTGGGCGAAGAAGGAATGCGGCGCTCTGTTGTGGTGGTAGCCACCTCTGACCGGCCGGCCCTGGAGAGAAAAAAGGCGGCGCTGACAGCCACGGCCATTGCAGAATATTTTCGGGATCAGGGAAAGGACGTGCTGCTGATGATGGACTCCCTGACCCGTTTTTCCATGGCGCAGAGGGAGATCGGTCTGGCCAGCGGGGAACCGCCGGTATCCAGAGGATACCCTCCCAGCGTCTATTCGGAGATGCCGAAGCTTTTGGAGCGGGCCGGCCGTTCGGACAGGGGATCCATTACGGGCTTATACACGGTGCTGGTGGACGGCGATGACTTTAACGAACCGATCACGGATACGGCCCGGAGTATTCTGGATGGACATATTATGCTGAACCGAAAGCTGGTACATAAGAATCATTATCCGGCCATCGATGTGCTGCAGAGCATTTCCCGATGCATGAGCCAGATCGCTACCCGGGAGCATAAAAAGCTGGCGGGAAAGCTTAAGAATGTGCTTGCCACCTACAATGAGGCGGAGGATCTGATCAATATCGGCGCATATAAAAGCGGCAGCAACCCGGATATTGACTATGCCATCACCATGATCCGGCAGGTAAACAGCTTCCTGCAGCAGGATGTGGACGAGAAAGTCAGTTTTGAAGAGAGTGTAGCAAGGTTGAAAGAGATGTTTGGAGAAAAATAAGCGATGGCCAGATTTCGTTACAGGATGCAGAGCATTTTGGATATCAAACTGAAGATGGAGACCCAGGCTAAACAGGAATTTGCCGAGGCCAGGATAAGGCTGGACGAGGAGGAGGCAAAGATGGAGGCGCTGAATGAACGGAAAGCTCAGTACGAACAGCAGGCCAGAAACATGCTGGTGGGAACCTTAAACTGCCGGGATATGGCGGAAAATAAGGAAGCGCTGCTGCGGATGGATGAATATATGGAGCTGCAGCGGCTACAAATCCGAAAAGCGGAAAGAATAGTGGAACAGGCCAGGGAGAAGCTGGCGGAGGTTATGATGGAGCGAAAGTCCCATGACACGCTGAAAGAGAAAGCCTTTGAACAGTTTTTACAGGATGAGAAGAAGCAGGAGAGCAAGGAAATAGATGAGCTGACCAGCTACACCTATGGTCGGCGGCAGAAGATCCGGACCGGTGCTGAAGCGTGATGCGGAACACAGATGGAGTTAGATAATTATGGCAAGACAGGAAGATCTTCAACAGGATGCAGTAAAAGCGGAAAAAAAGCAGATCCGGAGTGAGAAAAAACAGCTGAAAAGCGAACAGAAACAGCAGAAGAAGGAAGCAAAGCGCCGTGCCAGGGAGATTGCCAGACGGGAGGACGAGCTGGCGGACGAGGACGAGGGAGGCGGATTTACCACCCTTGTGGCTACGATTCTGATCGTACTGGTATGGCTGGCGGTGATTGTTGTCATTATCAAGCTGGATGTGGGCGGCTTCGGCAGCAATGTACTGACGCCGATTCTGCAGGATGTGCCGGTGATAAACAGGATCCTGCCGGGCAATTCCATTCTGGAGACCAATGACCCGGAGAGCTACGGCGGTTACACCAGTCTGGTGGACGCTGTGGATTATATCCGGGAGCTGGAGCTGGAGCAGGAGAGACTGCAGACCGCTTTAAACGAGAAGGAGGAGGAGATTACCGAGTTAAAGGCCAATGTGGTCCGGCTCCAGGAGTTTGAAGAAAAGCAGGTGGAATTCCAGCGGATCAAGACGGAATTCTTTGAAGAGGTGGTCTATGCGGAAAAAGGCCCCGGAGCGGAGGCGTTCCAAAAGTATTACGAGGCAATGGATCCCACTACAGCGGACTATATTTACAAGCAGGTAATTGTGCAGCTGCAGGAAAGCAGCGAGGTGCAGGACTGGGCGGCAGCGTTCTCCGAGATGAAGCCCAAAAAGGCGGCGGGGATTCTGGAGGCTATGGAGGACAATCTGGATATAGCGGCACGGATCCTTAAGACAATGGATGCTGAGAGCAGAGGGGCGGTCATGGCGGAGATGGATCCGGATATTGCAGCAAAGCTGACAAAAATAATGGATCCGGAAAGTTAAGAACCCCGGGGAAACAGCCGATAAATATAATGTCTCAGTAACGGCCCAGGCAGAGCCAGGAGAAGGAGAATTTCAGAACGCCCAGAACGGCCGGAAATTACTCTGCGTGCAGCGGCTTTGGAAGGACGGTTGCGGAACAAAAATTAGGAAAGGAGGTAAAGCGAATGACGAGCATACCTGCAAATGTGCAGAATTATCTGGGCGGGAACCGGACGGAAAGCCCCAGAGCGCAGACGGTCGAGGCAAAAGAGGATTTCGGTAAGGTGCTGGATCGGCAGAAGACAGAACCGGCAAATGAGAGCGGTTCCAAGATCGGGAAAACAAAAAAGGCTGCTGCCGGCGAGGAAAATGCGCAGATGCCCAAAGAGCCCGAAGAGGTGCAGACAGAAAACGGTAAGGTAACGGACGGCCAGGGGCAGGAAGACGACATCAGCGAGACAGTTGCGCCGCCGGATAAGCCTGCGGCAGCTGCGGAGGAAGACCGAATTACAGCTGCTGTACCTGCATTGGAGCAGCCTGCGGAAGAACTGTCTGCGGAAGAACTGTCTGCGGAAGAACTGTCTGCGAAAGAGATGCCTGCTGAAGAGTTGTCTGCGGAAGAATTGGAAGAGCTGATGGAAGTGCTGCAAAGTGCGCTCCAGCAGATTCAGAACCTATTGATGCAGCAGCTGGATCTGACGCCTCAGGAACTGGAACAGCTGCTGCAGGATGAGGGTCTTAACGATGCGGACTTGCTGCAGCCGGAGACGGTAAACCAGCTGATTCTGGATGCCGCAGGCGCGGAAAATCCTCTGGCGCTGGTGATGGATGAAGGCCTGTATGCCAAGCAGCAGATTATTTCCCAGGGGCATCAGGAGATTACCAATGACCTTGAGAAGCAGATAGGAGGGCCCCAGGAGCGGGAAGGAAGGCTGACGAAGACGCTGGAGAGCCTGCAGAAAAGCATGGACAGCCAGCCCGTGCAGGAGACCGCCGCAGCGGCGGAAAGCCAGGGCCGGAGCGGTCAGGAGGCGGAAGAACACAGCGACAGCCGACAGCAGAACCCAAACGGAGCCGGTCAGATTTTTTATCAGAGCTATGAAGCACAGGCGTCAGGACAGACAGTCAGTCAGACAGCCGATATGGAAGCTGCTTATGCGGATACCCAGGATCCCCGGGAGGTCATGAATCAGATCCTGGATTACATGAAGGTGTCCATGAAGCCGGAAAATACGGTTTTAGACATGCAGCTGCATCCGGAGAGTCTTGGTACGCTGCACGTGCAGATTTCCGCAAGAGAGGGCGTGATGGCGGCACATTTTACCGCTTCTTCCGAGGCAGTGAAGACGATGCTGGAGAATCAGATGACGGTGCTGAAGGAGAGCTTTCTGCAGCAGGACATCAAGGTGGATGCCATAGAAGTGACTGTGGAGACTCACCAGTTTGAGAGCAATCTGGAGCAGGGGCGCCAGAGAGGCGGAGAGACCGAAGAGCGAAGGCCCAAGAGAAGAAGGCTGGATCTGAGCAGCCTGGAGCCGGGAGAAGAATTGACCGAGAACGAGCAGATCCTTACGGATATGATGGCGGCAAACGGCAATTCCGTGGATTACCTGGCGTAGTATTTTGTTGATCCCAAAGAAAGGAGTGAAATTATGAGTTTAGTGGCAGCGGTAGAAGACGGCAAGATCGTGGAGTCGGCTTCTCAGAGTTCCTTATCGAGAACGACAGGTTCTGACAATGACAGCATGGATAAGGATTCGTTTCTGCAGCTTCTGGTAGCGCAGATGAAGTATCAGGATCCTTTGGAGCCCACCTCCAACACGGAGTACATATCCCAGTATGCACAGTTTTCCCAGGTGGAGCAGATGCAGAATATGGCTAACAGCATGGATCTGCAGAGAGCCAGCCAGCTGGTAGGCGAGACGGTGCGGGTCAAGACCACCAGTTCCAGCGGGGATACCAATTATGTCGAGGGCAAGGTGGACTATGTGGCTTACGAGAACGGCAAGGCGTATGTATCCATCGACGAGTCCCTGTACTCCATTGACGATCTGGATACCGTGGTGGATAAGGAATATCTGGAGGCTTACAATCTGGCGGTAGACTGGATCGTATCTCTGAATAAGCTCCCCAGCGTAGCCAATATTGATTTGAGTGACGCAGATACCATTGACGAGCTGAAAGCGACCTACGACAGCATGACGGATTATCAGAAGACTTTCATTGCCAGCGATAAGGTGAAGGATCTGAATTCCTATGTGGAACGGCTGGAAGAGGTAAGAGCGGCTGCTGAAGCGGCAGAGGAAGCAAAAGCAAGCGCTGCGGCGGACGGGACAGAGAGCTCGGAAGACAGTGATGCAGCGGATGAGACAGAGGCAGAATAGGCCGGCGGCGTTAGGATGCGTGAGGCGGAAAGGATGAGGGAAGGAATGAGAATACAGGATTCTGAATTCCTGACTGCGCTGCAGCTGCAAGAACAGGTCACGGGCCAGAGGGGAAAAATCACATCCCGGCAGAATCTGACGGAGGAAGGGCTTTCCTTTCAGGAGATCCTGCAGAAAAAGGCAGAGACCGGTAATAATCTGAAATTTTCCAGGCATGCCAGCACAAGACTGATGCAGAGAGGCATAGATCTGACGGACGGACAGCTGGAAAGACTGGAGGACGGAGCCAGAAAGGCAGAACAGAAGGGGATCAGGGATTCTCTGGTGATTGTGGATGAACTGGCGTTTATTGTCAATGTTCCCAACGGCACGGTGGTTACTGCCATGGACAGCAGGGATGCAGTCACAAATGTATTTACCAATATAGACGGAGCCGTAATTATGTAGCCGGACCTTAACGGAGGCGAATATCTCCCGAACGACAGAGGGAGATGCGGCAAGAAAAATAGGAGGTCATTTTACTATGATGAGATCACTTTATTCTGGCGTGTCGGGATTGAAGACGCATCAGACCAAGATGGACGTAATCGGCAATAATATTGCGAACGTGAATACTACCGCATATAAGTCCAGTTCCATCACCTTTAATGAATTGATGAGCCAGACCACCAAGAAGGCCAGCGGCCCCAATGCGCTTACCGGCGTGGGCGGCACGAATGCCAGACAGATCGGTCTGGGCGTAAAAAGCGGAGCCATCAATACCAATATTTCCGAGCAGGGTTCCGCTCAATCCACGGGCAATCCCTTTGATATCATGATCACGGGAGATGCTTTTTTCGTGGTAAATAACGGCGTCTCGAATTATTTTACCAGGGACGGTTCTTTCTATGTGGACGGAGCAGGAAATCTGGCTATGACCAGTACCGGCTACAATGTTATGGGCTGGGGCGTGGATGAGGAGACTGGAAGCATCAAACAGGATACGGTATCTGCCCTGCGGATCATGAGCACCGCGAATATGACCTATCCTCCCGAGGCAACCTCTCAGGCCGTCATCTCCGGTATTATTGACAGCAATGACAGTGATGTGACCAGCAACAGCGGAAAGACCATGAGTCTGAACTTTTATGATGCACTGGGCTACAGCTATACAGCCAAGCTGGTGATGAAGCAGTCCGACGATCCCCATGAGTACAGTCTGGAGCTGGATAAGCTTTATGACTCCGCAGGCAATGAGATCGACATTTCCGCCGTTACCATGTCGGATACCCTGAGAGCCCAGCAGAAAGCTACCACCATCAGCATGGACACGGCAGCGTATAAGTGGGAGGGCAATCAACTGAAGACCGCTACGGAACCGTCTACGGTGCTGGCGGATCTTTCCACGATGTTTGATGCCAACGGCAATCTGAAAGCTATGGACGATACCAATGTGACGGTGGACGGCGAGACCATCACCATCTCTCAGGCACTGGATAATATTGCCAAGGCTCATGGCTACGAGGGTTCAACCGACGAGTTCCTCATGCTGTACATGGCTGAAAATACGACCAGTGCGGACGGTTCCATCACCACTACCAATGTGCCGGTGACGACATTGCTGTACAACACGCTGACCGGCGGCACGCCGGCATTCCCGCAGCTGACAACTGACAATTCCAGCGCGGAGATGGATGGACGCCTTTTTGACGGCGCAACCGTATCCTATAACGGGGATACCGGTAAATTTGCCGGCATTAACGGAATTGTGACGAACAGCACGGTCACCTTGAACTTCAGCGCGCTGGGCGGTAATTTCTCTGATATTACAGTGGATCTTTCCTCTACATCCAACTACGATAATAAGGGAACTTCCACCGCAAGCGCTACCAGCGGTGATCTGGATGGACTGGGAGCCGGCCGCAGACTGGGCGATATGATCGGCGTGACTGTTCAGGACAACGGCATGATCTATGCTACATACGATAACGGCATGACCAGGCTGCTGGGCCAGATCGCAACGGCAGTGTTTGCCAATGCGTCCGGCCTTGAAAAGAACGGAGACAATCTGTACTCCGCAACCCTCAATTCCGGTGAATTTGACGGTATTGGCGTGGATGTCACGGCGGACGGCGGTTATATGTCCACCGGACAGCTGGAGATGAGCAATGTGGATCTGTCCACCGAATTTACAGAGATGATCACTACCCAGAGAGGCTTCCAGGCCAACAGTCGTATTATTACTGTATCGGATACGCTGCTGGAAGAGCTTACCAATCTGAAGCGATAAACAAGTAAATAAATAGGAAAAAGGGACTATGCGCCATGGCGCATGGTCCCTTAAGTCATGTTTTGAGGGTGAAGTTTCACTTCCAAATACGTATTGATGCAGTATCATGGGCATAGCCCATGATATGCAGGGAGAGGTAAAAATGATAGAAGTAACCAGGCTGAACGGGCAGAAAATACTGGTAAATCCGGATTTACTGGAAATTGTGGAGGAAACGCCGGATACGGTTGTGACTCTGACAACCGGGAAAAAAATAATTGTAAAAGAAAGTAGACAAGAGATAAAAAATTTAGTAAAATCATTTAGAAAGGATATTTTTGCAAATACATAAACGTAAGCAGCAAAAGATCGGTGATTTCTGTGGATATAGCTTCTTTGATTGGTCTCATTCTGGGACTGGTAATGTTAATATTCGGTATTCTGTCTAACGGAGAGTCCGTACTGACCTACCTCCATGCACCGTCGGCCCTGATAACTTTCGGCGGTGCGCTGGCGTCCACACTGACCAGCACATCCCTGACGGATTTTCTCAACGGACTGAAAAGTATTCGTCTGGTATTCAAGGTTTCGGACATGGATACCTCGGAGATGATAAAGAATATAATTGGTCTGTCCAATGTGGCGAGAAAGGAAGGCCTGCTGTCCCTGGAGGAAGCGGCGGCGGATCTGGAGGAGCCTTTTTTGAAAAAGGGAATCTTGCTGATCGTTGACGGTACGGATCCGGATCTGGTGCGTGCCATCATGGAGACAGAGCTGGAAAGCATTGAAGCAAGACATAAGGCTGTAACGGGCTTCTGGGATACTCTGGGCACCATGGGACCTGCCTGGGGTATGATCGGTACCCTGGTGGGACTGGTGAGTATGCTGAATCACATGCAGAATATAGACGTAATCGGACCGGCCATGGCTGTAGCCCTGATCACTACCCTGTACGGTTCTCTGCTGGCAAACTGGATGTGCATTCCGATTTCCAGCAAGCTGAAGGAAAATAACGCTCTGGAGATGCAGCAGAAAGAAATTATGATAGAAGGCCTTCTGTCCATTCAGGCGGGGGAGAATCCCCGTGTCATTGAGGAAAAGCTGAAATCCTTCCTGTCTCCGAAGGATAGAGGAACGGAGGGAGAAGAGGAAGCGGGAGGTGAGGAGTAATGGCAAGACAGAAAAAGGAAGATCCGCCAGCAGGCTCGCCGGCATGGATGAATACCTTTAGCGATCTGATGAATCTGCTGCTCTGCTTCTTTGTCATGCTCTTCTCCATGTCCACCATTGACGAGGAGAAATACAATCAGCTGGTTGCCTCGATGTCTTCTGCTTTCAGTATTCTGGACGGCGGCGCCACGGCCATAGGGGACGGCATTCTGATCAGCAATGGGATCAGCCAGCTCAATGAATTGGATTCGTATATCAACAGCACCGGCAAGAATGCCGACAGCGATTTGGATTCCGATCAATTTGAGGAGTTTGAAGCAGAGGGCGATGCCCGGGAGCAGACCTATGAAGAGATGCTGGAGAGCCTGAAGGAGGAAAACCTGCGGCGCAATGAGGAATTGGCGGAGAGCATCACGGAGTCCGTAAACGAGAGCGGCATGGAGGATCAGATCGAGGTCAACTTTACCTCGGAATATGTCCTGCTGTCTTTGAAGGGAGCGTTCCTGTTTGATTCCGGCAAGGCGGATATCCGGGAGGATGCGGAACCTGTCCTGAGCCGGGTCGGTGTGATTCTGGAAAGGTATGCGGAAAGCACGATTGAGATTGAAGGCCATACGGACAATGTGCCGATACACAGCTCCAAATTTGCCAGCAACAATGAACTGAGCAGTGCCAGAGCGCTGTCGGTGTTTTATTATCTGATAGAGAATACCTCGCTGGATCCGGCGACAATCAAGTATTCCGGCAGGGGAGAATATGTTCCCGTGGCAGATAACGCAACAGAGGCAGGCAGAGCAAAAAACAGAAGGGTTGAGATTCGGATCTACAATCCGTAGTCTCAGCAGGAGAGGAAAGGTACGGTTAATATCATGAAAAAAAATTTACTGACAGTTTTGATATTGGCTCTGGCGCTGGTGAATGTGATCTTATCGGCAGTGATGATGTTCAGCGTTATGAGCACCAACAGAAAGACTGCCGCCCTGGCAAATCAGGTTTTGGCAATCCTGAGTCTGGAGCTGGAGCAGCCAGAGGAAGAGGAGGAGAAGGTTTCCATGGCGGATCTGTCCTTCTGGACCCTGAGCGATAAAATGACCATTCCCCTGGTGAGCGATGATGGCAAGAGCCATTATATTGTTTTTGAGGTGGCTTTTTCCATGGACACTACAACAAAGGGCTATAAGAAGTATGGGGCGGACGTGGAAGCAGGTACCTATGAGAGCATCATCAAGGATGTGATCAACAATACGGTGAGTAAATACACGCTGGCTGAATGTAATGCCGATTTTGACGTCATCAAGGCGGAGATTCTGAAAAGTGTACAGGATCTGTTCGACGAGGACTTCATCTACAGTGTGGCCATCAGCGGCATACAGACCCAGTGACGGCTTTCTGCCGGAGGCTGCAGCGGACAGGAGGTGAGGGAATTTGGGCGAGGTATTATCGCAAAGCGAGATAGACAATCTTCTGGCAGCTCTCTCTGCCGGTGAATTGGATGTAGATAAGATACAGGATAATGATGAGAAACAGGTTAAAAATTACGATTTTAACCGCCCGGCCAAGTTCTCCAAGGAGCATCTGAGAACATTGGAAATTATCTATGAGCATTACAGCAGATTGATTTCCACCAATCTGCCTGTGTATCTGCGAAAGAATGTGCAGGTGATGGTGTCCAGTTCTGAGACGGTTGCCTTTTCAGAGTTCAGCAATGCATTATCCAATCCGGTCATACTGGGAATTATCAATTTTCAGCCTTTGAACGGGAATATCATTCTGGAGTTATCCTCGAATCTGGGATACGCCATGATCGACCGTATGCTGGGAGGCAGCGGGCTTCCTCTGGATAAGACCAGAGAATTTTCCGAGATCGAACTGACCATTATTCAAAAAATGATGGTGCTGTTTACACAACTGATGCGGGATCCCTGGAAAAATGTGCTGGATCTGTCTCCGATGCTGACCAGGATAGAGACCAATCCGCAGTTTGCACAGGTGGTAGCCCCTACGGATATGACGGCGATTGTCACGCTGAATATGAAAATCGGCGAAGTGGAAGGGTATATCAATATCTGTCTTCCTTATTTTACACTGGAAGACATCATGGATAAGCTGAATACCAAGTATTGGTATTCGACGATGCAGGAGAATAGAGATCAGGATTACGAGGAGAATATCGAGACACTGATCCGCAAGGTGGATGTCCCGGTCAAGGCGATACTGGGCAAGAGCAGTATCTCGGTATCCGACTTTATGGGACTGCAGGCAGGAGACTGTATCCGGCTTGATACCAAGGTGGACAGTGAGATGGATGTATATGTGGGAAATATCAGGAAATTCACGGCGCTTCCCGGTGCAAACAATGACCGCTATGCCGTTCGGGTGACAACGGTGGTTCACGAGAAAGATTGATTACCGAAGGGAAGGCTTCTATAGAAAACAGCTGCCTGCAGGGGCGGCGGAATGGAGGAAGACATGAATGGAGATGGAATGCTGTCGCAGGACGAGATCAATGCGCTGTTAAGCGGTATGGATCTGTCCGGCGGCGGAGGGGATACCAGCAGCGACCCTGCATACTCCGACTCTCCAGGGGCAAATAGTGGCAGCGCAGCAGCGCCCGAAACGGAGGAACTGCTGACTGAGGTGGAGAAAGACGCAATCGGCGAGGTGGCAAATATCAGTATGGGGTCATCGGCCACCACCCTTTATTCTCTGGTCAACAGAAAAGTAAATATTACCACTCCCGTGGTAACCATGGCTCAGTGGAGCAGCCTGCTGGATGAGTATGAGAGACCCTGTGTGTTTATTCAGATCAAATATACCCAAGGACTGGACGGTACCAATATTCTGGTACTGAAAGACAGGGATGTAAGGATCATCACCGATCTGATGATGGGCGGCGACGGTTCCAATGCAGAGGGAGAGATCACGGAACTGCATCTGAGCGCAATCTCCGAGGCCATGAATCAGATGATGGGATCCTCGGCCACGTCTCTTTCCACAATGCTGGGAACCGTGATTGATATCAGCCCGCCGGATGCCAATCTGGTGAATCTGGAGGAATATGCCGACGGCTCCACCGTTCTTCCGTTCCTGGGAGGCACCTTTGTAAAGATTACTTTCCGTATGCAGATCGGAGATCTGGTGGACAGTACGATCATGCAGCTGTACCCCATTGAATTTGCCAAAAGTCTGGTGAGCACTTTTATCGGCGTACAGATGGGCAGCATAGAAGCAGAACCGGCAGCTGCACCCC
Organism: uncultured Acetatifactor sp.; assembly: GCA_964523315.1. Lineage (GTDB taxonomy): Bacteria > Bacillota > Clostridia > Lachnospirales > Lachnospiraceae > Acetatifactor. The sequence continues at coordinate 33,963 of CAZFYD010000001.1, read as the reverse complement.
AGCCTCAGGCGGAACCGCAGCCGCAGATGGACGTGAACCCGCAGATGATGGGAGCGCAGCCGCAGATGGGCGTGAACCCGCAGATGATGGGAGCGCAGCCGCAAACGGGCGTGAACCCGCAGATGATGGGAATGCAGCCGCAGATGGGCATGAACCCGCAGATGATGGGAATGCAGCCGCAGATGGGCGTGAATCCGCAGATGATGGGAATGCAGCCGCAAATGGGCGTGAATCCGCAGATGATGGGCATGAATCCCTATTGCTACAATCCCGCATATACGCAGATGGGGATGCAGAACGTGAATGTCCAGCCGGCCCAGTTCCAGAACTTTTCCCCGGATGTGGGCGCGATGGTCAGCCAGGAGAATATCGGACTGATCAAGGATGTTCCGCTGGAGGTTACTGTGGAGCTTGGCAGAACCACCAAATCGATTGCGGATATTCTGGACTTTGCGCCGGGTACGATCATTGAATTGAACAGGATCGCCGGTGAACCCATAGATGTGCTGGTGAACGGCAAATTTGTAGCAAAGGGCGAAGTTGTTGTGATTGAAGAGAGTTTTGCAATCAGAGTTACCGAAATAATCAAATAACCGGAGATGCAACGGAAAATGGAGGAAGATATGGCAAAGAATATTTTGATTTGTGACGATGCGGCTTTTATGAGGATGATGATCAAGGATATCCTGAGCAAGAACGGCTACAGCGTAGTGGGAGAGGCTGAGAACGGCGCAAGGGCAGTGGAGAAGTATACAGAGTTAAAGCCCGATCTGGTGCTGATGGATATCACAATGCCGGAGATGGACGGCATTGCCGCCCTGAAGAAGATCAAGGCTGCAGACCCCCAAGCCACGGTGATCATGTGCTCCGCAATGGGACAGCAGGCTATGGTAATTGAATCCATTCAGGCCGGCGCAAAGGACTTTATTGTAAAGCCCTTCCAGCCGGATCGGGTAATTGAAGCGGTAAAGAAGGTAGTGGGCTGATGCTGCTGACGGGCATGGACGGATATGCGCAGCTGATTACAGTGCTGATTATTTTTGCCGTTGTATTGGCGATTACAGCGCTGGTGACCAAATATATTGCCAGATACCAGAAGGCTCAGAACTCAGGAGACAATATTGAAGTGCTGGAGACCAGGCAGATTACAACGGGAAAGTATATCCAGCTGGTACGGATCGGCGAAACCTATGCGGCCATTGCCGTCTGCAAGGATACCGTAACAATGCTGTGTCAGGTTCCGAAGGACCAGATAAGCACAAAGGATGCAGCCGGAGGGCAGGGGCCGAATTTCAGGGACTTACTGAGTAATCTGTGCCGCAGGGATGCGACCTCAAAGGAGCCGGAGGGAGAACGGACGAATGGCTGTGATCAGTAACCATAATGGAAAAAAAATAATTATGCGTTTGATATGCCTGCTGATCACGGTGGGCATATTGTGTATTCATGCACCCATCAGTGCCCATGCCATGGAGGATAATGCCACCGGCTCCACGGAAGAGTCTACGATCCGCTATGGGGCGGGGGAGATCGAGACTCCGGAAGAGCTGGAAGAACTGAATGTACAGAATACCTTTACTCTGACCATCAATAATGGCAACGGCGAGATCAACGGTGCTCTCAGGATCCTGATCACGCTGACGCTGATTGCTCTGGCGCCGACGCTTCTGATCATGCTCACATCCTATACCAGGACGATTATTGTACTGCATTTTACCAGAGCGGCGCTGGGCACCCAGACCTCGCCTCCTAATCAGGTGCTGATCGGGATTGCGCTGATCCTGACGTTTTTTATCATGCAGCCCACACTGGAGCAGGTCTACAATGAAGCGATCATACCTTTTGACGAGGGAACGATTACGCAGGAAGAGGCCTTTGAGGCGGCAATACAGCCTTTCCGGGAGTTTATGTACGGGGAGACGCTGGTACAGGATGTGGATCTGTTTATGGAGATCGCAGGAACGGAGTGGGATGGGGAAACCTTAAGCGAGATTCCCACCTCTGTGCTGATCCCCAGCTTTATTATCGGAGAACTGCGGCAGGCATTTTTTATGGGCTTTATCATTTACATTCCCTTTATCGTCATTGACATGGTGGTTGCCTCCACGCTGATGAGCATGGGTATGATGATGCTGCCGCCCACAACGATCTCCATGCCCTTTAAGATTCTGCTGTTTGTGCTGGCGGACGGCTGGAGCCTGGTGATCATGAATCTGGTTCGGACGTTCTATTAGGGAAGAGGAGAAAAACTATGATGACCGTGGAAGAAGTGGCGGATATTGCCAGCCAGACCTTATGGCTGATTATCAAGCTGTCGATGCCTGTGCTGCTGGTGTCTCTGATTATCGGTCTGCTGGTCAGTATTTTTCAGACGGTGACTTCCATACAGGAGCAGACGCTGACCTTTGTGCCCAAGATTATCGGTGTGTTTGCGACCCTGATCCTGTTAGGCCCCTGGATCATGAATACGCTTGTAGAATTCATGAGGCAGCTATGGTCCAATTTCAGTTTGTATGTAAGCGGTTAGGCCGGAAGACAGAATGATTAATTTATCTTTTTCAATGTACGATTTGGAATATTTTCTGCTGATATTGACCAGGGTCAGCTGCTTTGTATTTGCGGCTCCCTTTTTCAGTATGAACAATACGCCGAAACATGTGCGGATAGCCCTGTCGGTATTTACTGCTCTGCTGCTCTACCAGACGCTGACGCCGGCGCCTGCCGTAGCGTATAATACGGTTGCTGGTTATGCAGCAGTGGTGGCGAAGGAGGCGGTTGCCGGACTGATTATTGGCCTGGGCGTCAACCTGTGCAGCGCTATTGTAAATTTTGCGGGACATATAGCGGATATGGAGACCGGTTTGTCCATGGTGACGCTGTTTGATCCTAATACCAGGGAGAATGTCAGCATTACCGGTGTGTATTATCAGTATGTGGTGATGCTGATGCTCATTGCCAGCGGCATGTACCGCTATCTGCTGGGGGCATTGGCGGATACTTTTGTCCTGATTCCGGTAAACGGGGCTGTCTTTCAGATGGATTCCCTGCTGTCCTCCGCCGTAAAGTTCATGAGCAGTTATATCATTATCGGTTTTAGGATCTGTCTGCCCGTATTCTGCGTAATCCTGATGCTGAACGCCATCCTGGGCGTGCTGGCCAAGGTATCCCCGCAGATGAATATGTTTGCAGTGGGCATTCAGTTAAAGATTCTGGTGGGGCTGGCGGTGCTCTTTCTCTCTGCCGGTATGCTGCCAGGCGCAGCAAACTTTATTTTCCAGCAGATGAAGGAGACCATCACCGCATTAGTGGGAGGCATGATGTGATACTGCAGTATAATCTTCAGTTTTTTGCCAAGGACGGGCCGGGAGGAGAGAAAACAGAACCTGCTACCGAGAAAAAGCTGCAGGACGCCAGAAAGGAAGGACAGGTAGCCAAAAGCCGGGAGATTGCCAACGGGCTGGGACTGTTAAGCCTGTTCCTGATTCTGAAATTCTATGTGGGGACCATGGGCACAAGCTTTCTGGAAATGTTTTATGCCAGCTATAACAGTATTCCGGAGACTTTGACGTTCTGGGGCGGGAATATGCCCCAGAGTGAGATTCGGATGCTGTTTAATCAGCTGATGACAAAGATCCTGCTGATCATTGCGCCGATTCTGCTGATCGGCTGCGTGGTGGCATTCCTGTCCGACGTGGTGCAGGTAAAATGGAAAGTGACAGGCAAGCCTCTAAAGCCCAAATTCAGTAAATTGAATCCTGTCAATGGATTTAAGAAAATTTTGTCCATGAATGCGCTGGTGGAGCTGTTGAAGTCCATCGCCAAAATTGTTTTGATCATCTATATCGCTTACTCCTATCTGAAGGATAAAGCGGCGCTGATCTTTTCCCTGTATGACATGCCGCTGATGCAGGCAATTGCACTGGCGGGGGAGACGGTGACGGATCTGGGGATCAGGATCGCAGCAGTCTACATGGTGATCGCTCTGGCGGATTATATCTATCAGAAGTTCAAATTCAGCCAGGACATGCGGATGACCAAGCAGGAGATCAAGGATGAGTTCAAGCAGTCCGAGGGAGATCCCCAGATCAAGGGAAAGATCCGGCAGAAGATGCGTGAGGTATCCCAGCGGCGTATGATGCAGGATTTGCCCCGGGCGGATGTGGTGATTACGAATCCTACCCACTATGCGGTGGCGATCCGCTATGATCCGGATGAGGCGGATGCACCGGTGGTGCTGGCAAAGGGGGCGGATCATCTGGCGGCCCGCATCAGGGAAGCGGCCAGGGAGAATCATATTGAGATTGTGGAAAACAAGCCTTTAGCCCGTATGCTCTACGCCAATGTGGAGGTGGGGCAGAAGGTGCCGCCGGAGCTGTATCAGGCGGTGGCCGAGGTGCTTGCCTTTGTCTATAAGCTGCAGGGAAAGATATAAGGGCCTTGCAGCTAAAGTGAGCAGGAAGGGAGGAACAGGATATGAATATTAATGTGGCAAGAATGTCGAAGCCGGATGCCATGGTGGCGGTCTATATCCTGGTTGCTTTCCTGATGCTGATTATTCCGCTGCCTGCGCTGGTACTGGATGTGTTTATGGCATTTAATATTGCCATAGCTTTTACAATTCTGTTTGTGTGCATGTTCACCAAGGAAGTGCTGGATCTGTCCTATTTTCCTACGATCCTGCTCTTTACCACCATATTCCGGATTGCCATGAACGTTTCTTCCACCAGGCTGATCCTGACCACCGGCACTTCGGGAAATGTGGTAAAAACCTTTGGCGAGTTTGTGGGCGGCGGTGACCTGATCGTCGGCGCCATCATCTTCGTCATTCTGATCATGATCCAGTTCCTGGTTATCAACAAAGGTTCCGAGCGAGTGGCGGAGGTGACGGCAAGGTTTACACTGGACGCTATGCCGGGTAAGCAGATGGCCATCGATGCGGACTTAAACACTGGCGCCATCACGGATGCGGAGGCCAAGGTGCGCCGGGACAAGATCCAGCTGGAATCCAGTTTCTTCGGTTCCATGGATGGCGCTGTAAAGTATGTAAAGGGAGATGCGGTGGCAGGACTTCTGCTGACAGCCATCAACCTGATCGGCGGTATCGCCATGGGCGTGCTGCGCAGCAACATGGATATCACGACAGCGCTGGACAATTACGGCATTCTTACGATAGGCGACGGACTGGTAAGCCAGATTCCCTCCCTGCTGATCTCCCTGTCCACCGGCATCCTGGTGACCAAGGGCGGAAAGGAAGCGGAGTTCGGTCCCATCATCATCAAGCAGCTTTTCGGAGTTCCCAAGGTCATGTATTTTGTGGGAGCCACCCTGTCGGTATTGGGTTTTTTTACGGATTTGAATACCATCCTGTTCGTTGGTATGGGGCTTCTGTTTGTTGTAGGCGGCCGCAGCGTTGCCGCCAATCTGGAGACGGCAGCCGTGGAGACGGCGGTGGACACGGAGGAAGCGGCTGCGGAGGAGATCCGGCAGCCGGAAAATGTGAACAGCCTGCTGCAGGTAGATCCGATAGAATTGGAATTTGGCTACGGCATTATTCCTCTGGCGGATGTGAACCAGGGCGGCGACCTGCTGGATCGTGTGGTGATGATCCGGCGGCAGATGGCGCTGGAACTGGGTACCGTGGTGCCGATTATCCGGCTGCGGGATAATATCCAGTTAAACCCCAATCAGTATATTATCAAGGTCAAGGGCATACAGGTAAGTGAGGGGGAAATCCTGTTTGACCATTATATGGCGATGAACCCCGGGTATGTGGAGGAGGAGATCACCGGTATCCCCACCTTCGAGCCATCCTTTCATCTGCCGGCTATCTGGATCACAGAGGGACAGAGGGAGAGGGCGGAGAGCCTGGGCTACACGGTGGTGGATCCGCCGTCCATTATTGCCACCCATCTGACAGAGACCATCCGGCAATATATCTCAGAGCTGCTGACCAGACAGGACGTACAGAATCTGATCAACAATCTGAAAGAGACCAATCCCTCCCTGGTGGAGGATCTTGTGCCCAAGCTGCTGGGCATCGGCGAGATTCAGAAGGTGCTGCAGAATCTGCTGAAAGAGGGTGTATCCATCCGGGATCTGGTGACCATACTGGAGACATTGGCGGATTATGCGCCCACCACAAGGGATACGGATATCCTGACAGAGTACGTCCGTCAGAGCTTAAAACGTGCGATTTCCAGCAAATTTTTCCCCACCCATGAGACCAACAGCGTGGTGACACTGGATCCCAAGATCGAGCAGGAGATCATGAACAGTGTAAAGCAGACAGAGACGGGAGCTTTCCTGAATCTGGATCCGGCACGTTCCAAGGCAATCATCAGCTCCCTGGGGAAAGAACTGCAGAAGCTGGAAAACCTGGGGAAAAGCCCGATCATTATTACGTCCCCCATTGTCAGGATGTACTTTAAACGACTGACAGAGGACTATTACAAGGATCTGATCGTGGTATCCTACAATGAGATTGAGTCCAATATTGAATTACAGTCAGTAGGGATGGTGACAGCATAATGATCATAAAAAAATATACGGCAAAAACAGAGGAAGAAGCCACAGAGGCTGCCAAAAAGGAGCTTGGCAGCGGTGTGGTGATCATGAATGTCAGACAGGTAAAGGCCAGGGGGCTCCTGACGGCTTTTAAACCGAGACTGACGGAGGTGACGGTGGCACTGGAGGAGGAATCGGAGCGCACCTCCTATCCGAGACGCAAAAGCGCCCCGGCGCAGAACCATATGCAGACGGCACCGCAGGAGCAGTCGGCTTCGGAGAAAAAGACCGTTCTGTCCGGGGAGACCCGCAGTATTGAGGAGAAGCTGGAGAATCTGCAGACCCTGCTGGAGAGCCAGCTGCAGAACCGGCAGACGGCTCCCGCCGAAACCTGCGGAGTGGAGAATGGCCGGCAGGAGCCATCCGGACAGGAAGTGACGGCTCAGGCACCAGAGCAGTCCGAGCCGGATGATGAGCTGATGAAGTTCCGCAAGCTGATCTACAATACGATGCTGGAGAACGAGGTGGAGGAAAAATACGCAGGGACGGTCATGGAGGAGATGGAGAAGCTTCAGAAGCCCAATATGCCCTTTGATTATCTGCTGGCCGGCATCTATCAGCGCCTGATTCTGAAATTCGGTAAGGCGGAGGAGATCACGGAAGCCTCCCAGGGCCCCCGGGTCGTAACCTTTATCGGCCCCACCGGCGTGGGCAAGACCACCACCATCGCCAAAATCGCCAGCAAGTATGTGGTTGAGGCTAAAAAGAAGGTGGCGCTGCTGACCACGGATACCTATCGGATCGCAGCGGCGGAGCAGCTGCGCACCTACGCCAATATCCTGATGGTGCCTTTCCGGGTGATATATACCCAGGAGGATTTAGCGACAGCTCTGCAGGATTTCCATGATTATGACTATATTCTGGTGGATACCACGGGGCATTCTCCCCAAAACAGGGAGAGACTGGACTATATGAAGCAGCAGCTTAGGTTTTTGAAGCAGTCTGCGGAATGCTGTTTTTATCTGGTGCTCAGCGCCACGACAAAATACAGAGATCTTCTGAGAATTGCAGACTGCTACAGCCAGCTGACGGATTATCAGCTGATCTTTACCAAGCTGGATGAGACGGAGACGCTGGGCAATCTGCTGAATCTGCGGCTGCACACCGGGACGGGCATTGCCTATGTGACCTGTGGACAGAATGTGCCGGATGATATTGAAGTGTTCAACCCCCAGAAGACGGTAAAGCAGCTTCTGGGCGGCAAAAAGAGATAGCAGCTTACAGAGTATGAGGGGACAACAAAATGGACCAGGCAGAACAATTACGAATGATAAAAGCGGGTCAGCAGACCAGACCGCTTGCCAGAGTGATTACCGTTACCAGCGGCAAGGGCGGCGTGGGCAAATCCAACACCTCCATCAATTTGGCGATACAGTTCCGAAAGATGGGACAGCGGGTGATCATATTAGATGCGGATTTCGGTCTGGCCAATATCGAGATCATGTTCGGCACTGTGCCGAAGCATAACCTGTGTGATCTGATCTATCAGGGTAAAAATATCAAAGAGATCATTACCTGGGGCCCCATGGACGTAGGCTTTATTTCAGGAGGGTCCGGGATCGTGGGCATGTCCAATCTGAGCAGGGATTATCTGGTATACATTATCAGGAATCTGGCGGAGCTGGATGCCATTGCGGATGTGATCATCGTGGATACCGGGGCGGGCATCTCCGATGCTGTGCTGGAATTTCTGGTGGCCAGCGGAGAGATCCTGCTGGTGACCACGCCGGAGCCCACCTCCATCACGGATTCCTATTCCCTGCTGAAGGCACTGAGCAATCATCCCCGATATGACAGCGGCAACACTGCGGTGAAGATGATCGCTAACCGGGTGGAGAAGGAAGCGGAAGGCGAAGTGCTTTTTAACAAGCTCAATGCGGTGGTAACACGGTATCTGAAGCTTCCCATCAGTTATCTGGGCAGCATTCCTCAGGACCAGCAGCTAGCCAGGGCCGTGATGCAGCAGCTGCCGGTGTCGATACAGAGTCCGGGCGCCAGATCCACCCAGGCCTTTGAACAGATCGCAGCGAAGCTGATGAACCGGGAGGAGAGTACCCGGCAGCCCAGACGGGGCATGGCGGCATTTTTTTCTCACATGATAACCGGAAAGAGAGGGAAGAATTAACATGAACAATATGATTTCGAGGTTTATTGGGCCGGGCAACAAGGTGGAGATCGGGACGCTTGAGTGGGATAAGGAGAGTCCCAGAAGCTACGAAAGCCGGATCTACGATATTTTGTCGGAGAGCCAGATGGAAGTCATGATGCCCATGGAGAAAACCAGGCTGATCCTGCTGCCGGTGGATCAGGAGTATAATCTTGTCGTTTACTCTGAAAACGGCCTGTTTCAGTGCCTCGCCAAGGTGATAGACCGCTATAAGAGCAATCAGGCTTATATTCTGGTAATGGAGATGACCAGCAATCTGCGGAAGTATCAGCGGAGGGAGTACTATCGCTTTAGCTGTGCGCTGGAGATGTGCTCCCGCAACCTGGAGGAGAAGGAGATCCAGGCCATTGAGGAGAAGAACCCTTACAGCCTGACGCCGGGACTGCCCCTGAAGCGGAGCGTCATCGTGGATATCAGCGGCGGCGGTCTGCGTTTCCACTCCAGCCAGCGCTATGAGCCGGACAGCATGATCTATATCAGCTACCATCTGGCTGTAGGAGGCAGGAAAAAAGAATATGAGCTGGTGGGCAAAGTACTGAGCGCCCAGGAGTTGGAGAAACGTCCGGGAATCTATGAACACCGTGTGCAGTATGTGGATATTGATGAAGACATACGGGAAGAAATCATCAAATATATTTTTGAAGAAGAAAGAAAGAGCAGAAAAAAAGAACGACTGGGGTAAGGGATTTATCGAATATGAAAAAAATACTGGTTGTAGATGACTCTGCACTCATGAGAAGAGTCATGTGTGATATAATTAATAGCGATGAAAGGTTTGAGGTTGCTGACCGGGCCAGGGATGGTCTGGAAGCACTGGAGCTGCTGCGTCAGAAGACCTATGATGCGGTGGTGCTGGATGTCAATATGCCGAGAATGAACGGCCTGCAGCTCTTAAATGAACTGCGCAGATCCCGGATTTCCGCAAGGATCATGATGGCCAGCACGGATACCCGGGAAGGGGCGCAGACTACGCTGGATGCACTGGAACTGGGAGCGCTTGATTTTGTACATAAACCCGACAATGCAGTGGACTGCCGGGGGGCAGACTTTAAGAAGGTGTTCCTGCAGACGCTGGCAGTGGTGGCGGACAGCCGTATGCCGGTCTTTGAAAGCGGACAGCAGAAGCAGCAGGCACGTGAAATCACTCGGAAGGTAGTGGAGATTGCCAGAAAGCATACCTCCGGTCTGGCGGGCAGAAAGATCGTAGCCGTCGCCAGCTCCACAGGGGGCCCCAAGTCACTGCAGTCCGTGATTCCCAGACTGCCGGCAGCGCTTAATGCGCCGGTTCTGGTAGTCCAGCATATGCCCAAGGGCTTTACGGCTTCCATGGCAGAGCGGCTGGACTCCCTCAGCGAGATGCGGGTAAAAGAGGCGCAGGAGGGAGAGGAACTTCAGGAGGGCACGGTGTACATCTCCATGGGGGGCAGTCATATGAATGCAAAATGCACCCCAGCCGGGAAGGCAGTGATCCATTACACGGACGAACCCAGCCGGGAAGGCGTAAAGCCCTGTGCCAACTACATGTATGAGTCTTTGATGAACTGCGGATACGATGAGGCGGTATGTGTGGTCATGACAGGAATGGGTGCGGACGGTACGGAAGGGATCAGGAACCTGAAAACCAAGAAAAAGGTACATGTTATCGCACAGGATCAGGAGACCAGCATAGTATATGGTATGCCAAGAAGTGTAGCAAAAGCCGGCCTTGCCGATCAGATTGTGCCGTTGGAACAGATCGCACAGGAGATCATACTAAACGTGGGGGTAAAATAATATGGACGTAAGCCAGTATCTTGAGATTTTTATTGATGAAAGCAACGAGCATTTACAGAATCTGAATACCCAGATTCTGAATCTGGAGTCTGACCCGGAAAATGCGGACACGATCAATGAGATCTTCCGGGCGGCTCATTCCCTGAAAGGCATGGCCGGAACCATGGGGTATAAGCGGATGCAGACATTGACCCATGATATGGAAAATGTTTTTTCCGAGGTCCGCAACGGGCATATCAAGGTAAGCCCCAACATGGTGGATCTCTTATTCCAGTGCTTGGATGCTTTGGAGGAGTATGTCAATAACATCAAGGAATCCGCAGATGAGGGGACCAATGACAATGAGCCGCTGATCCGCCAGCTCAACAGTGTACTTGAGAAAAAGGAGAAGACTCAGGAAAGCGCAGCTCAGGCAAAGGCGGAGCCCCAGGAGACAGAGGACGGCCGCAAGTGGCTGAAGATTCGGCTGGACTCCTCTCAGAGCAAGGTGCTGAGTGCGGCCAGGGAGCAGGGAAAGAAGATCTACGGGCTGACGATCACGGTGCAGGAGAGCTGCATTCTGAAAGCTGCCCGCGCATTTCTGGTGTTCAAAGCCATAGAGGAAAAAGCGGAAATTATCGTGTCCAGCCCTTCCGCCCAGGATGTGGAGGACGAGAAGTTTGAACTGGATTTCAGTCTGATCGTGATTTCCAACGCCACACTGGAAGAGGTCAAATTTGCGGCATCCAATGTATCGGAGATTGCATCGGTGCTGGGTGACGAGATTGATTTGGAAAAGATGGGCGTCCGGGATAAATATGAGGAAAAGGAGCCCGAGCCCGAGCAGACGATGAGCCCGGCAGAGACTGCGGCGACTTCTGCAGCAGCGCCCGCAGCGGGAGCTCCTGCGGAGAACAGGACATCCGAGAAGAAACAGACTGCCAGCAAGCCGGTGGTGAATCGCACTGTGCGTGTGGATATTGAAAAGCTGGATGTGCTGATGAACCTGGTGAGTGAGCTGATTATTGCGAAGAACTCTCTGGTATCCGTCTCCAATCATGTGCAGGGGCAGAATCAGGGCGTCAATGAGCAGATTGAATATCTGGAGAATGTGACCACCAATCTGCATGAATCTGTGATGAAGGTGCGAATGGTGCCCATTGAGAGCGTGGTAAGCAAGTTTCCCAGGATGATCCGGGATCTGTCCAAGAAGCTGAATAAGAAGATGGAACTGTATATGACCGGCGAGGAGACCGAGCTGGATCGCACTGTGGTGGATGAGATCGGCGACCCGCTGATGCATCTGCTGCGCAATTCTGCTGATCACGGTCTGGAATCCGCTGAGGTGCGTATCCAGAGAGGCAAGCCGGAGGTGGGATCCATTTTCTTGGATGCATACCAGGACGGCAACAACGTAGTCATCGAGGTGAGGGATGACGGCAACGGCATTGATGTGGAAAAGGTAAAGGCCAAGGCGCTGGAAAGAGGAACCATTACCCAGGAGCAGGCCTCCAATATGTCAGACAAGGAGGTCATTGATCTGCTGTTCCTGCCCAGCTTCTCCACTGCTAAGACGGTGACGGATGTATCCGGCAGAGGAGTGGGCCTGGATGTGGTAAAGTCCAAGATCGAAGCTTTGAGCGGCGAAGTCGAAGTTAAGAGCAAGCTGGGCGAGGGCAGTACCTGGACTATCCGACTGCCGCTGACCCTGGCCATCATTCAGGCGCTGATGGTAGTAGTGGGCGGAGAAAAATACGCCATCTCCCTGGGATCCATTCAGACCATTGAGGATATCGCCCCGGAAGAGATCAAGCTGGTGCAGAATAAAGAGGTAATTCATCTGAGAGGTACGGTGATCCCGCTGATCCGTCTGGCCAATGTGCTGGATACGGAGAGCACCCGGTCTTCGGATGAGCATCTGGTAGTAGTGATCGTCAAGAAAGGCGACAGGCTGGCCGGACTGGTGATCGACGATATGATCGGCCAGCAGGAGATCGTTATTAAATCCTTGGGAAAATATATCAAGCAGTGCAGATTCATCAGCGGCGCCACAATCTTAGGCGACGGCGAAGTGGCGCTGATTCTGGATGCAAATGCGTTGATTTAGGAAAGGGGATAACGAGATGGAAGAGTTAAAGGTAATCGAAAACAGAGATACGACCGCACAGTATATTGTGGTGCGCCTGGGCGAGGAGCAGTACGGCATAGATATCCGGTATATCGATAATATTGTGAGAATGCAGAAGATCACCCGTGTACCCAAAGTGCCGCCCTATCTGAAAGGCGTGATTAATTTGCGGGGGGAAGTGATTCCCATTATGAGCCTGCGCCTGAAGATGTTTCTGCCCGAGGATGAGATCACCAAGGCTACCCGTATTATTATCCTGAAGCTGGAACAGTACGGCAGCGTGGGCATCATCGTGGATGAGGTAAAGGAGGTCGTGACGCTGGATGCGGCGCACATTGAAAAGATCTCCTATGATTCCAAGGATGACCGCAGCAATTTCCTGAGCGGCATTGGCAAATATGAGGGAGGACTGATCTCCCTGCTGGATTTCAATCTGGTGATGCTGGATCGGGACGGCGCTGCGCAGAACTGACTGTCTGTAGAGAGAATAGGAGAAATACCCCATGTTAGATATGAGTTTGGAACAAATGACGGATAATTATATGGATGTGCTGAAAGAGATCGGCAATATCGGCGCCGGTAATGCGATGACCGCACTGTCCCAGATGCTGCAGAGCAAGATCGATATGCAGGTGCCTCAGGTGCGCCTGCTGGAGTTCTCCGAGGTTGGCGCCATGGTGGGCGGCGAAGAACAGCTGATGGTGGGAGTATTTCTGGGTGTGGAGGGGGATATCACCGGCAGCATCATGTTTCTCGTGGAGCTGGGCGCCGCCAAGAGACTGGTGAAAAAGGTCATGATGGGATATGAATCCGGCCAGCAGGGCTTGGATGAGATGGAGACCTCGGCCATGCAGGAGGTGAGCAATATCATCACGGGAGCCTATCTGAATTCTCTGGCTACTCTGACGAACCTGTGCATCTATCCCACTCCGCCCAGCCTGACAGTGGATATGGCGGGAGCCATTCTCAGTGTCCCGGCGATTGAATTCGGCACATTAGGCGATAAGATTCTCCTGATTCAGTCCCGCTTTTTTGATGAAGTGGAGATTGACGGTTATTTTGTGTTGATACCGGATCTGGAATCCTATGAGAAGATCCTGTCGGCGCTGGGCATTATGTAGGCTGTAACTGGGAGGCGAAAATATACCGATGGGTGAGATTATTAAAGTGGGTATGGCGGATCTGAAAGCCTGCAAAAGCCCGGACGGCTTGATTACTCTGGGCCTGGGCTCCTGCGTGGGGATAGCGATTCGGGACCCTCAGACCAGGATCGGCGGGCTGGCGCATATCATGCTGCCGGACAGCAAGGCGATCCGCAGCGACAATCAGAATATTGCGAAATTTGCTGACACCGGCATCGCAGAGCTGGTGTCACAGATGGAGAGAATGGGCGCTCTCAGGAGCCGGATGGTGGCGAAGCTGGCGGGCGGGGCCACCATGTTTCAGTTTCAGGACAGGGGCGACCTGATCCAGATCGGCAATCGGAATGTGGCCGCGTCCCGGGAGAAGCTGAAACAGTTAAATATCCCCATTCTGGCGGCGGATACCGGCGCAAACTACGGACGCACGGTAACCTTTTATCCGGAGACAGGAGAGTTCCATATCCGTGCAGTGGGCAGGGAAGAATCTATCATATAATGGCAACTGTTAAGCTGCGCAGCAGCGTTTTTGCGGAGGGAACTATGAGCTGCCGCGTATAAAGTGAGAAGAGAGGCTGCAGTACATGAATAGAAAGGTAATACCGGTGATTATGATGCTGACGGCGGGAGCGCTCTGCTGTCTGTTTACCATGATTCGGGAACATAGTCTGATTTACAGGATGACCGCGCTTCTGTGTTCCCTTTTGCTGTTTTACGGGTTGGGACAGGCATTATGCAGTATCCTGAATTATTTTGACAGGGAAAATGAGAAACGTCTGGCGGCAGAGGGGGAGATCATAGAAAAGGACAGCACGGCAGAGAGCGGTGATCAGGCTTCCCGTGATTAAGCAAATGCAGAAAGGCGGATACCATGGACGAAGCGGGAAGAAAGAAACTCTGGGATGAATATATGAAGACCGGATCGGCGCAGCTGCGGGAGAAGATTATTCTGGAATATGCACCGCTGGTCAAGACTGTGGCCGGGAGACTCAGTATGTATCTGGGTTACAATGTGGAATATGATGATCTGGTGAGTTATGGTATTTTCGGTCTGATTGATGCAATCGATAAGTTTGACACGATGAAGGAAGTAAAGTTTGAAACCTATGCCAGTCTGCGGATTAGGGGCGCAATTCTGGATCAGATCCGTAAGATGGACTGGATCCCCAGGACGATCCGGCAAAGGCAGAAGCAGATCGACAGTGCGATCCGGCAGATTGAGTCTGAGACAGGCCAAAGCGTTTCCGATGAAGAGATTGCAAAGAAACTGGGTATTACGGAGGAAGAATTTGTGGATTGGCAGTCCCAGATGAAGATTACGGGGCTGGTATCCTTAAATGAGTATATTGAGCAGGGAAGCGATGTATCACAGGACAGCGGCCAGCATACAGCGGCCAGATTTGTCAGCCCGGAGGAAAATATAGAGAAGCAGGAGTTGGCCCGGGTGCTGGGGGAAGCGCTGGAGCTGCTGACAGAAAAAGAGAAAAAAGTAATTACGATGTATTACTATGAAGAACTGACGCTGAAGGAGATCAGCAGTGTGCTGGAGGTTTCTGAGTCCCGGATATCCCAGCTGCACACGAGAGCGCTTCAGAAAATGAAAGTGAAAATGGGTAACTATATGGGAATTCTGGGAGATCTGTAGAGGGAGACGGCAGGGGGCCTTTGCGGCAGAAATTGATGAGGGGATTGGGCAAAATGGAGAGAAACGGATATTTTCAGTTAGTAAGTACCCGTACGGGATTTGGAATCAAATGCATACCGCCTGAGGACGGCGGGGAAACAATACGAATAGGTGAGGTCATGGATTATCTGGGGGTACGCAATCTGGTCTATGACCTTTCTGTGTTAAAAAACGTAATCAATGCAGACACAGAACAGATCATGCCGCTGGCCCCGGGGCCCTGCCCGGCGGAGCAGGAGAGCTATCAGCTGAAGATCAGTGAGGATCAGATGACGGTGACGGCCCGTTTTTATCCGCCCTCCGAAACGGGAAAGCGTATCACGATGGAGGAATTTATTCGGGATCTGCGGGGGAATAAGATTGTCTACGGACTGCAGATGGAGGTACTGCAGAATCACTTTCAAGTGGGAGAGTACTGTAAGGATCTGGTGGTAGCGGCAGGCAGGGAGGCCCGTCACGGCAGGAACGGAGAGGTGCAATACCTTTTCAATACCAATCCTCGGATTGGCCCTACGCTGAACGAGGACGGAAGCGTGGACTTTTTCCACTTAAATAACATCAATCACTGCAAAAAGGGAGAGACGCTGGCACGGATCATTCCTGAGGATCCAGGCGAGCCGGGCATGAATGTGTTTGGCGTGCAGCAAAAACCCCGGGCGGTGAAGCGGGCAGTCCTGAAATTCGGTCATAATATCGCCCTTTCCGAGGATCATATGTCCATCACCTCCGAAGTGGACGGTCATGTGACGCTGGTGGAAGACAAGGTATTTGTGTCAAATATCTATGAAGTGGAGAATGTGGATAACAGCACAGGAAATATTGATTTTGAGGGCAGTGTGCAGGTAAACGGCAATGTCTGTTCGGGATTTGCCATAAGTGCAGGGGGAAATGTCATTGTCAAAGGCGTGGTGGAAGGCGCTTCCATTTCGGCAGGAGGCGATATCGTGATCTCCCGAGGCATGAACGGCATGGGCAAGGGCCAGTTGGAGGCGGGAGGCAATATCATTGCCAAATTTCTGGAGAATGCCACAGCCAGCGCTGTGGGATATGTCTCATCTGAGTCGATTCTACACAGCAGTGTCATGGCGGGGACAGAGGTCACCGTCAGCGGTAAGAGAGGCTTTATTGCCGGAGGGCATGTGTGCGCCGGCAGCAAGGTCGTAGTGAAGAACCTGGGAGCTGAGCTGGGAGCGTCCACCATTGTAGAGGTTGGCGTCAATCCCCGGGTGAAGGAGGAGCAGCAGAAGCTGCAAAAGGAGATTCTGGAGACCCAGAAGGTCATCAAGGGCGTAGAGACCATCCTTGCCAGCTATGCGGAAAAAATAGAGAACAGAGTCGCCTTTTCCCAGAAAGAGATGCAATATATAAAATCCCTGATGATGCTGAAGGAGTCCAAGAAGAAGGAGTTGGAAGAGGAAAATGAGAAATGGGAGACTTTGCTGTCCTATTTTGAGGAGCAGAACAATGCCTATGTGGAGATCCAGGGGCAGGTTCATCCCGGCACGACGATTGTGATCCGGGATGTATCCAAAGCGATCCAGAGTGATTACCACTACTGTCGCTTTGAACGGGTACATGGCGAGGTGAAGATGGTAGGGCTGTAAGCGGAAAGGCAGGCGGATATGGCTGTAGGCGCAATTGAAAATGCAACGATTGCCAGAGTGCAGGATTATTCGGCGATCAAGCAAAATGAAGATAACAGGGGACTTATCCATCAGGTCAGTATCGGTCAGGACCGGGAACAGGACGACCGTCAAAAGGCCCGGCAGGTCAGACAGGGGGATGAGACCCAGTGGCAGAACAGGCGGCCTGATGCCCGGGAGAAGGGAAACAGCGAATATCAGGGCAACGGCGGAAGGAACCGCAGAGGGAAAAAGTCGGAAACGGATCAGATGGTCATAAAGGACCGGCCCGGCCATGGCTTTGATGTAAAGATTTAGAAGGGACCTGCAGGATATGAATACAATGGAGATCGCGCTGCTGATAATCGGTGTCATCGCATTTGTGGTGAGTTTTCTGATTCCGGAAGGGAAAGAGGAGATTTCGGAAGAGACCAGAAGGCTGACCCGGGAGGAGATCGGTACGCTGGTGGCCCAGGAGATGGAACGGATTCGCAGCCGGGTGGATGATACGGTGGAGGAAGCCATGGAATATTCCATGGAGAAGACGGAGCGTTCCCTGGAGAGAATATCCAATGAAAAGATAATGGCAGTGAATGAATACTCGGAGACGGTGCTGGAACAGATCAACAAGAGTCAGCAGGAGATGACATTTTTGTATGATATGCTCAATGCCAAGCATGACAATCTGAAGAATACCGCCACCGAGGTGGAGCAGAAGGTTCGGGAGGCGGAGGTGGCCAGCCGGGAGGTGGAAGCGGTGACCAAGGAGGCTCAGCAGACCAGAAAGGAGACGGAAGCCGCTGCACAGGCGGCTCGGCAGGTGGTAGTGCCGGCTTTCCAGGCGCTGCAGGCACAGAAGGTATCGGAGGCTTCCGCCCATGTGCTGGAGCAGGCGCAGCCCCCGCAGGAGGAATCCCGGGAGCAGGAGATGCAGCTGGAACTGCCGGAGACAGAAGAGTACGGCAACAGTAATGAAAAGATTCTGGAGCTGCACCGGCAGGGAAGATCAGATGTGACCATCGCTAAAACGCTGGGACTTGGCGTGGGAGAAGTAAAGCTGGTAATTGATTTATTTAAAGGAAACAACCAATGAGAAGAACACGTTTAAAATACTATCTGAGAGCCCTGGGAATCGGCATCATAGTGACGGCTCTGCTGATGGGTTACAGCCAGAAGGATTCGGTGCAGATGAGCGATGAGAAGATCGGTCAGCAGACTGCCGGGCCCGGCGTGACAAAGCAGCAGGGAGTGCTGTCAGAACTGGCTGATGCCACCGCAAAGCCGCAGGAGACGGAAGCGCCGCAGCAAAATGCGGAGACGAAAGAGCCTCAGGAGACGGAAGAGCCCCAGCAGACAGAGCCGCCGCAGGAGACGGAAGAGCCCCTGCAGACAGAGCCGCCGCAGGAGACAGAGCCGCCGCAGGAGACGGAGACGGATACGGTCACTCTGGTGATTGTCAGGGGGGATACCTCCGTATCGGTCAGCAAAGCTCTGGCAGAGGCGGGCCTGGTGGAGGATTATCAAACCTATGACCGTTTCCTGTGCAGCGGCGGCTATGACAAATCCATCCATCCGGGAACCTATGAGATTCCGATGGATGCCACGGATGAGGAAATTGCCCGGATAATTACAAAAAAACGATGAAAAACCTTGCAAACAAGGTTTTTTTATGTTATACTCGCAATGCTGTGACAAAAAACACACGTATTCTGATTTGACGGCGGTGCTTACCAGTAACCGATCAGAGCTAACCGAAGCTTTCACGCTGCTGCGGTGGAGAAGGAATACGGAGGACGGCACCGGGAAACGGGCCGATTAACCAAACGGAGGTAGAAACATGAGCGTTATTTCAATGAAGCAGTTACTTGAGGCAGGTGTGCATTTCGGACACCAGACCAGAAGATGGAACCCTAAGATGGCTCCCTACATCTTCACCGAGAGAAACGGTATCCACATCATCGATTTACAGAAGTCTGTAGTCAAGGTTGATGAGGCATACAAGGCGATCTCCGAGATCGCGGCCCAGGGCGGCACGATCCTGTTTGTAGGTACCAAGAAGCAGGCGCAGGACGCTGTGAAGGCAGAGGCTGAGCGCTGCGGCATGTACTATGTAAATGAGAGATGGTTAGGCGGTATGCTGACCAACTTCAAAACCATCCAGTCCCGTATCACAAGACTGCGTGCCATCGAGGCCATGTCCACCGACGGTACCTTTGATGTTCTGCCCAAGAAGGAAGTAATCCAGCTGAAGAAGGAATGGGAAAAGCTGGAGAAGAATCTGGGCGGTATCAAAAATATGACCAGAATTCCCGACGCTATCTTTGTCGTAGATCCCAAGAAAGAGAGGATCTGCGTACAGGAGGCTCATTCTCTGGGTATTACCCTGATCGGTATCGGCGATACCAACTGCGATCCCGAGGAACTGGATTATATTATCCCCGGCAATGACGATGCGATCAGAGCCATAAAGCTGATCGTATCTAAGATGGCTGACGCCGTGATCGAAGCTAATCAGGGCGAGGCTGTGTACACCGAGGAGGATGTGCAGACCGAGGCAGCTGATATTGAAGAAGTGGCAGAGGAGGAATGAATAAATGGCAGAGATTACCGCAGCTATGGTAAAGGAACTGCGTGAGATGACCGGCGCAGGTATGATGGATTGTAAGAAGGCTCTGAATGAGTCCAATGGAAATATGGAAGAGGCTGTGGAGGTTCTGAGAAAGAACGGACAGGCCAAGGCTGTTAAGAAGGAAGGCAGAATTGCTGCAGAGGGTATCTGCCGCATCGCTTCTAGGGGTGACAGCGTAGCGGCAGTGGTTGAGGTAAATTCCGAGACCGACTTCGTAGCAAAGAATGAGACTTTCCAGCAGTTTGTAGAGGCTGTCGCAGAGCAGGCTGTTGCATCCGAGTCCGCTGACATGGAAGCGTTTCTGGCAGAGCAGTGGATCGAAGATCCCGGCAAAACCGTGCAGGAAGCGCTGGTGGAGAAGATCGCTGTGATCGGCGAGAAGCTGAGCATCAGAAGATTTGAGAAGGTAACCGCGGAGAACGGTTGTGTGGTATCCTATGTTCACGGGGGCGGCCGTATCGGCGTTATCGTTGAGGCCCAGACCAATGTGGTGAATGGCGCCGTAAAGGAAGCGCTGACCAATCTGGCTATGCAGGTAGCGGCATTGAATCCTAAGTACGTGGCTACCGAGGAGGTGTCCGAGGAGTTCAAGGCACACGAGAAGGAGATCATTGCCGCACAGATTGAGCAGGATCCCAGGATGGCAGGCAAGCCTGCAAAGGTGATCGAGGGCGCTGTTGAAGGCCGTTTGAAGAAAGAGCTGAAGGAAGTATGTCTGCTGGAGCAGGTATATGTAAAGGCTGAGGATGGCAAGCAGACCGTATCCCAGTATGTGGCACAGGTAGCCAGGGAGACCGGCGCTGATCTGAAGATCAGGAGATTTGTCCGTTTCGAGACAGGAGAAGGCCTGGAGAAGAAGAACGAGGACTTTGCAGCAGAGGTTGCTGCACAGATCGGCAAGTAATCAGTCCCCATTATTACAACAGACATGAGCAGAAGGAAATCTCAGCAGGAGAGTTGCCTTCTGCTTTTTTGTTCTGGGGGCCATAAATAGTGTTTTTTTGCTATTTATCCACAAGATATTGTATTCTGGTTACAAATTTGATATACTCATAGCAGTTAGCGGTTCAAAATCATTACAGGAAGGAAGTATGGAAATGAGCGGAAAGAAAAGAGCGGGCTGGATCAGTCTGTGTATCGCTGCGCTGCTGGCGGCACTCGGTGTGCAGATGGTGGGAAGTATGCTGGTGGTGATTCCCTATAGTGTTTTTGCAGGCGTACAGGCGGCGGCAGAAGGAAGAACAGCAGGTGATGCCATGCAGAGTGTTATGGGGGATATGGGAAATATTATGAGTGTTGCCCTGGTGGTAACAGGGATTCTGCTGCTGATCGTGTTTATCCCCTGGTTCTATTTTGGCTGCGGCCGTCCCAGGATCACCGGGGAGTCGGCAAAAAGGGTCTTTTCTCCCAGAACGCTGCTGGTAGTGGCGATCCTTGCCGTGGGAATGAACTATGGAATTAACGGTCTGCTGCAGCTGATCTATGAGCTGGCGCCGGAGCTGCTGGAGAGCTATCAGGAGCTGATGGAGAGCACGGGACTGGGCGTTAACGCCTGGGCCAATGCGGCGGCGGTGATTCTGGCGCCTCTGGGAGAGGAACTGATTTTCAGGGGAGTGATTTTCCATTACGCCCGCAAGGCAGTCACCGGTATGAAGAGTCCCCAAAAGGCGTTTTGGATCGCCAACTGTATCCAGGCCCTGCTGTTTGGCGTCTATCATCTGAATCTGGTGCAGGGCCTTTATGCCTTTGCAATCGGCCTGGTACTTGGGTACCTGTGCCAGAAGTACCGCAGCGTGATCCCGGGGATGCTGGCGCATCTGCTGTTCAATGGCATATCCGCCCTGCTTAGCGAGCAGCTGTACGGCTGGATCCCCGAGAGCGTTGCCTGGTATGGACTGATTACTGCAGCGGGTATGATTCTGGTACTGACGACTCTGCTGGTAAACGGTTCGGCAGTGCCAGAAAATAACCAAAATGTTGCATAACTATAAACAAATCTTAAGAATTATTCAGGAAGTCTTAAGGTGCTTTTTACACAGGAATGTGATATACTGAGTTTGTGTAATGAGACATGTCAGAAACCGAATCAGACAAACATGTCCGATGTAAAAAGGAGATGGAGGATAAATGCGGAAAAACAATATTTATAAAGGAATGGCGGCTCTGGCCTCGGCAACGGCGCTGGCTCTGTCCCTGACAGCCTGCGGCGGTCAGGAGAACGGTACGGAAGACCAGAACGCACAGGTCATGGAGCAGACCGCAGGAAGCGGCTATGTCTATGTGCCGGAGTTTGTGAATCTGACCTCAGAGGAAGAAAATACGGATATGAGTTCGCCGGTTCTGCGGGGAGAGGAATTATATTATTATTCCTATTATTATGATGCGGAAGAAAGCGGGATCAGGTTCTACAGGAGGAATGTGAAGACCGGGGAGACAACGGAACTCCCCTTAAGCTTTGATCTGGAGGAATATGATGGTTATTATCCTGTGGGAAGCATGATCTTTGATGAAGAGGGAAATATGTTCTGTCTGATCAATGCATACACCTGGGACGAAGAGAGCTCCGCGGATGCCTATTTTATGTTTCAATTTGATCCGGAGGGGAATCAGGTAAAAAAGCAGGATATCACGGATGCATTGGTTTCCGGAGACAGTGATTACAGTTATGTACAGCAGACAGTGATAGACGGGGAGGGAAAGACCTATGCTGTGATAAGCGGCTCGGACGACTGCTTTGTCACGGCGCTTGACGCGGAAGGGAATCTTCTGGCCAGAATTGACTGCAATACGGATTGGGTCAGTTCCATCGGCCTGACAGCGGACAATACCGTACTGATTTCCCGCTACGGCAATAATGGTATGGAATGTGTAGAGGTAGATGTGACCGGCAAGACGCTGGGCAAGGTACACAGCGGTATGCCCTCTTCCTACAGCAGCGATTCGATGAATCCTGCGCCGGATGGGGGACTGCTGGTCAATGACGGCTCCAAACTCTGGAAATACGATTTGGAAACGGAAACCTCCGAGGAGATTCTGACTTGGACGGACTGCAATATCAACGGCAGCTATGTCTCGATGATACAGATGATGGACGACGGCCGGATCGCCGTGTTTTCGGAAAACTGGTCAAACAGTACCAAGGAGATAGCGTTTTTGACCCAAACGGATGCGTCCGAGGTGACGCAGAAGCAGGTGATTACCGTTGCCACGCTGTGGTCTAACTCAGATCTGCAGGAGGCTGTAGTCAACTTTAACAAGCAGAATGATAACTATAAGGTGCGCATTGATACCTATTATGACGAGAACAGCGAGTGGACGGAGACAAAGTATCAGGATTCCATCACGGCGCTGAATAATGCGATCACCAGCAGCAGCTGTCCGGATATCATTGATCTGTCCTACGGCGAACCGGAGGTCTATGTGTCCAAGGGGCTTCTGGTGGATCTTGCTCCCTATCTGGAGAGCAGCAGCGCCGTGAAGCGGGAAGATCTGGTGGAGTCCGTGCTGGAGGCTTATACCTACGGGGATACGCTGATCTGTATTCCTGACAGCTTTACGATCAGCACCATTATAGGGCGCGCCTCCCAGTTAGGTGACCGTACCGGCTGGACCGTGAAGGACATTATGGAGTTTTACAGGGAGTACCCGGATGCGGAACTGCTGAGTTATGCCAGCAAGAGCAGCATCCTGTCTACCTGCCTGCAGTACAGCAGCGGCGCCTTTATCGATTACTCTGCGGGCAAATGCAGCTTTGACAGCCAGGAATTCCTGGATATTCTGGAATTTGCCAATATGTTCCCGGCGGAGAATGAATATAATGAAGAGGATGAGAGTACGCCGAAGAAGCTTTCCTCCGGCAGTATGCTCTTATACTCAACCTCCGTATATAGTATGGAAGAATTCCAGATGAACTGCCTGATGTTTAATGAGCCGGTTACCTTTATCGGTTATCCTACAATGGACGGCAGCAGCGGCAATTATATTAACGGCTCCAACTGCTATGCCATCACCACCAAGTGCAGTGCCCCCGACGGCGCATGGGCCTTCATTGAATCCCTGCTCCAGTATGAACCCCAGCCGGAATGGGGCAGCGCGAACAATTTTTCCATTCGCAAGGATATGCTGGAGGAGAGCTTTGCCAAAGCCATGGAGGATAATGTAGCGACGGATACGGACGGCAATCCCATTTTGGATGAGAATGGGGAGCCCCAGGTATATCCCAAGACCACATGGGGATGGGATGACTGGGAGGCTGAGATCTATGCCGCCACCCCGGAGCAGGTTCAGCAGATCAGGGACCTGATGGACAATTCCAAGGCTGCGGTGAGCAGCGATCAGACGATCCTGAATATGATTCTGGAGGAGGCTTCCCCTTATTTTGAGGGCCAGAAGAGCGCCGAGGAGGTGGCCGGAGTCATCCAGAGCCGTGTGCAGATCTATATCAGTGAGAACAGCTAAGGAGGGGCGTAAGCCTTGAAGAAGTATAAGCAAAAAAAAATCCGCGCCAAGATGGGCAAGCGGTCAAAGAGGGTAAAGAGAAGCTCGGGGCTGTTTATCGCCCCCAGCTTTCTGGGCGTTATGACCTTTTTCGTCGTCCCCTTTATTGTGATTATCTATTATGCCATGGTGGATAATCCCATCAGCCGGAATTTTGTATTTCTGGACAATTTTAAAAATATCATCAACAATGCGGCGTTCCGCACGGCGGTTGTCAACACGGTCAGGTTCGCAGGTATTTCGGTGCCCCTGGCCGTGGTACTCTCCCTGCTGTTGGCGATTCTGCTGGAGTCCAGGATTCCCTTCCGCAGCCAGTTCAGAACTTTTTTCCTGAGTCCCATGATGGTGCCGGTGGCATCCGTGGTGCTGATCTGGCAGGTATTGTTTCACTATAACGGACTTGTCAATGACGTTATCGCAAAATTCGGGGTCAGCCCCATTGACTGGCTGAAGTCGGATAAAGCGCCCATCGTACTGGTGGTGCTGTTTCTCTGGAAGAATCTGGGTTATAATATGATCCTGTTTATGGCGGCACTCTCCAGTATCCCCAGGGATATTCTGGAGGTGGCAAGGCTGGAGAGCGCTACCCCCCTGCAGACTTTTTTTTACATAAAGATCAGATATTTATCTTCTACCATATTGTTTGTGACGATCATGTCACTGATTAATTCCTTTAAGGTATTCCGTGAGATTTATCTGCTGACGGGTGACTATCCTTATGACAGCATCTATATGCTGCAGACCTTCATGAACAATACCTTCCGGAACCTTGATTATCAGAAGCTTTCCTCGGCGGCAGTGCTGATGTCCATCGTCATGGTGATCATTATCGGTGCGCTGTTCATCGTGGAGAACCGCTTCGGAAAGGATGTGGAAGGATGAGCAAGCGTATGAAGCCGCAGCCTTTGGACAATGGGCGGAGCAGGCTGAAAAAGGCAGCCAAGAGACGCAGGGCATGGTCCAATACCAAGATTGCAGTCGGTACGCTGTTTGCCGCCTTTTTTGCGATCCTGTTTCTGATGCCCATTGTGCTGACCATCACCAATTCTTTTATGTCCTCGTCGGAGATCAGCTCCAACTATGGTATGGTCTTCGCCACCACCTCGTCAGGCGGCAAGGTGTACATAGCGGAAAAGGTGAATCTGAAATTTATACCGGATATGGTGTCCTTCAGCCAGTATATTACCGTGCTGTTCAAGAGCCCGGAATATCTGTTGAAATTCTGGAATTCGGTGATTCTGGTAGGCCCCATCGTGATATTCCAGCTGACAGTGGCAACACTGGCGTCCTACGGCTTTGCCAGATACAGGGGACGGCTGAGAGAGATTATATTTTTCCTGTATATTATATTGATGCTGATGCCTTATCAGGTTACGCTGGTGCCTAACTATCTGGTGTCCGACTGGCTGAATATTCTGGATACCAGGTGGGCGATCTGGCTGCCGGGGATTTTCTCTCCCTTTGCAGTCTTCCTGCTGACCAAGTTCATGCGGCGGATTCCCGTTTCAGTGATTGAAGCGGCGCAGATTGACGGCGCAGGGGAGTGGCAGGTATTCACAAAGGTATGCTTCCCTCTGTGTAAGGGGGCTATTGCATCGGCAGCTATCCTGGTGTTTATCGATTACTGGAACATGGTGGAACAGCCGCTGATCCTGCTCTCGGATTCGGAGATGCACCCTCTGTCAGTGTTCTTAAGCAAGATTAATTCCGGCGAAATCGGCCTTGCATTTGCCGTGGCTACGATTTATATGATCCCCGGCCTGCTGGTGTTCCTGTACGGAGAAGAATACCTGGTGGACGGCATTACCTACCAGGGCGGTATAAAGGGATAGGCCGGAAGCGGCAGTTATCCAGACAAAAAGAAAGGGCATGGTTTATTACAATGAACGAGAACGGTACCAAGAAAAGAGAATGGGTCAAGAATGCAGCAATAGTGTTTCTGATTATTCTGCTGCTTCTGACATTCTTCTCCAATACGATCCAGAATTATTCTCTGCCCGAGGTGGCAACCCAGTATGTGGAGAGCGGCTCCATCACGGCCAAGATCAGAGGAACAGGTCAGGTGGAGAGCGGGGATCCGTACAATGTGAAGATCAAGGAGACCCGGGAAGTGGCCAGCGTGGAAGTTAAGGTGGGAGATAAGGTGGAGACCGGACAGGTGCTCTGCTATCTGACCGAGGGTGACAGCACGGATTTAGAGACGGCCAAGGCCACCCTGGAGCAGAACCAGAAGGCGCTTGAGGATGCCCAGGATGCATTTGAACTGAAGCTGCTGACCGGCGGCTATGACGTATCTATCATGCAGAGTGCCGGAAATACTCAAAGCACCAGCAGCTATCTGGAACAGATCTATGCGCTGAAAAATGCGATCACTGTGGCGGAGCAGGAGAGGGATGCGGCGCAGGCCAAGGTGGATGAGTGGACCCAGTGGATCGCCGCCCTTGACAGACAGATTTCCATCACGCCCTCCAATAATGCGGATGTGACCGAGGAGACCAAGGCGGTGAACGAAGCCCAAAGCGCATTGGATACCATCAATAACGATTTGACCACAGCCAGAAACTGGCTCACCTCTCTGGATGCGCAGATCGCGCAGGAGAAGGAAGTGCTTGCCGTAAGCGGCAGCGATTCCTCCATTCTGGACAGTCTGAATGCCCAGCGGCTGACTGCCAACCAGAATGTGATCAACCTGGAGAGCCGGCAGCGCACTGCCCAGCAGAATCTGGATACGGCTCAGGCAGCCTTGGATGCCAAAAAGGCCTCCGGCGATACCAGCGGCACGATCGATAATCTGAACGGACAGAAAGCCAACGCCCAGCTGGAGCAGGCTAAGGCCAATGATGTGCTTGCCGGGAAAGAAGACGCGCTGACGCAGCAGAATGAGAAATATAACGAGCTGATTAAAAATATCGGTGATGCCTTTGGCTTAAGCTCGGCCAAGGATGCGATCACAGATGCTCAGGTGGCGGTGAATAAGGCTCAGGAAGAGGTCGATAAGCTGATGGCGGGCGCTATGGGTACGGAAGTCACAGCGCCGATCTCCGGCCTGATTACTTCCGTCAATGTAAAGTCCGGTCTGGAGACGCCTGCTGACGGTATCGTATTTACGATGCAGCCTGAGGGCAAGGGCTATACCATGAGCTTTTCTGTGACCAATCAGCAGGCTCAGCGACTGTCCGTGGGAGATCAGGCGGAGCTGGTCAATGCCTGGAGATATGACGATATCAATGTGGTTCTTTCCAGTATCAAGCCAGATCCCGATAATCCGGGGCAGAGCAAGCTGCTGACCTTTGACGTAACGGGTGAGAGCGTTGTGGCAGGTCAGACGCTGAGCGTATCTGTGGGACAAAAGAGCGCCAATTATGATATGACAGTGCCGAACAGTGCGATCCGTGAGGACTCCAACGGTAAGTTCATTCTGATCGTGGAATCCAAGAGCTCCCCGATTGGTACCCGATATTTCGCGACACGTGTGGATGTGGAGGTGCTGGCTTCTGATGATACCAGATCTGCCATTTCCGGCGGCTTATATGGCTATGAGTATGCGATTACCACTTCCACCAAGCCGGTAGAAGCAGGAAAGCAGGTACGGCTGGCCAATAATTAGTATTGCATGGAGAGGAAAATAGGAAATGATAAAAAAGTGGCTGAGATCTTTGTCTGGTAAACAGATAAAGCTGGGAATATCTGCAGGCGTCTCTGCGGTAATATTCCTGATATTGACCGGCGTGATCAGCCTGCTTTCCGGCAGGCTGACGGAACAGCAGATAGCGGAACGCTGGAGCAGCGAGGGAGGAGTGGCTCAGGTCAGTTGTTTTTTCTCTCCAAACGCAGGGATCTCGCGGGATACCATAGAAAGCTTTGAACATTCGTTGGACAGTAAACTGAAGGAGGCTTCGATAGAACTGACTTCCCCCAATGCGGGGGCAAGGCTCTGGGCGGATGCATACAGCGCGGACGGGACGATCACTCTCACCAGCGACAGAGCCACCGTCCAGGCGGATGCGCTGGGGATCGGCGGCGATTTCTTTCTGTTTCATCCGCTTCAGCTGGTAAGCGGTTCCTATTTTTCCGGCAATGATCTGATGAAAGATTATGTGGTGCTGGATGAGGATGCGGCATGGCAGCTCTTCGGTTCCGGTAATGTGGCCGGAATGACCGTAAATATCGGTGGCAGACCGCATATGGTTATCGGCGTGGTGGAGAGGCCCCAGGGGCGGCTGTATGAGGCGGCGGGGCTGGACGGCATGAGAGTGTATGTATCCTATGAGACCCTGGGCACCTACGGCAGCTGCAGCGGCATCAATCATTATGAGATTGTCATGCCCAATCCGGTGAAGGAATTTGCTTTAAGTTATGTGCAGGAGCAGCTGGGCAGTCAGGAGAAGGAAGTGGAGATTCTGGAGAACAGCACCCGCTATCGGCTGTCGAACCGTCTGGAGCTGCTGCTGGAATTCGGCACCCGATCCATGAACGGCAAGGCGATCATCTATCCGTACTGGGAGAATGTGGCCAGGGGCTATGAAGATATCCTGGCACTGCTGACACTGTTCCAGATGCTGTTTCTGATCTATCCGTCAGCGCTTTTGCTGATCTGGATCATCATCCTTTGGAAGAACAAGACCTGGACAGCCCGAACGGTACTGCTGGGGGTGAGGGATAAGCTGCAAAGCGCCGGAGAAAAGCGGAGGGCGGCAAAAGGGAAACAAGACGGAAAAAAGCATTCAGAGCCCGGTGGGCGAGGGAGGAAGTAAGATGAAAAAATTTTTTTTGAAAGCGGCGGCATTGACTCTGTCCGCTGCCATTACTCTGGGGCTGACCGCCTGCGGAGGCGAAAGCGGCGGCGATGAAAACAGCCAGCTGGCGAAAGAGTATGTATATTCCTATCAGGAAATAGAGTTGGGATTTGACATGGAAAACAGCAATATCAATTCCATGGCTTATCTGGACGGCAAGCTATATATACTGGTGAATACCTATGAATATGATGAGGATGGAAATACGAACCAGACTCTGGGATGTCATATTTCCAATCCGGACGGCACGGACAGCAGCTTCGTCGAGCTTGTCAGAGAAGAGCGGGAAGAGACATACAGTTGGGTCAACTATATGCTGATTAATTCCGAGGGCTATATTTATGCGGTGGAGAACAGCTGCTATGAGGATTATTCCGATCCGGATAATTATGTCTATGAGGATCGGTATTATTTAAGCTGCTGGGATGTAAACGGCCAGTTTTTGTGGTCCGAACTGATTGCAGACAACAGCGGGGAGGAATATTCCTGGTGCAATTATCTGCTGGATGCCGGGGAGGGCAAAACGCTGGTTATAATGGGAGGCAGTAAGTATGAGGCAGTGGTGTACGATCCTGATGAGAAAGAAGTCAGCCGGCAGGAGATTGACTCCGCTGTATTTGAAAAAATCAGTCTGGTTTATATCAAAGAAGACGGCACTATGATGATGGTCACGTACGATGACGACTGGACCAAGCGTTATATCTGCAGTTTTGACTTAAATACCGGTCAGGAGGGAGAAAAAACGGAACTCCCGTTCAGTGACAACTATAATCTGTATCAGGGCAGCAATACGGATCTGCTTCTGACCAACAGCACCGGCGTATATACCTGGAATATGGGGGATGCGGAACCCACGCCGCTGATGAACTATGTAAACTCCGATCTGACAGCCCAAAATATGTTTCTTATCCAGCAGATTGATGACCGGCATTTTGTGGGAATCTATACAGATCTGGCAAACTGGGAGTCAAAGTGCGCATACTTTACCTATGTGGATCCTGCGGATATCCCGGATAAGGAAGTGCTGGTGCTGGGCTGTGAGTATCTGGGTTCGATTCTGAGATCTCAGGTCATTGATTTTAATAAGGCCAGCCAGGAATACCGGATCACCATAAAGGATTACAGTATATACAACAGTAATGATGATTGGAATGCCGCAACGACGCATCTGAATAATGATATTACCAGCGGGCAGTGTCCCGATATTCTGGTAATGGATAGTGTCGGCAGCTACAGCAACTATGTTTCCAAGGGAGCGCTGGCAGATATCGGTAAGCTGCTGGAGGAGGACGAGGAGCTGGGACAGCTGGAATATCTGCAAAATGTATGGGATGCTTTCTCCATCAACGGGAAGCTTTATGCGGTGGTCCCCAACTTCAGCGTGAGAACCATGGTGGCGAAGAAGTCCCTGGTGGGTGAGCCTGAGTCCTGGACCATGGCGGATGTGGAGGCCGTGCTGGAGACGATGCCGGAGGGGGCCGCAGCTTTCAGCCAGATGGTGCGCAGTACTTATATTTACTATATGATGATTTACAGCGGCAGTGATTTCGTGGATCTGGAGACAGGAAAGTGCAATTTCAATTCCCAGAGCTTTATCGATATGCTGGAGTACGCAAAGACCCTGCCTGAGGAATATCCTGAGGATTACTGGGAGGACTACGATTATACCTATTATGAAAGCCAGTACCGTGAGAACCGCACTCTGCTGTATGACCTGTATATCGGCAACATCAGTGACTGCAAATATCAGATTAAGGGATATATCGGGGAAGAGGTGTCATTTGTGGGCTTCCCCACGGAGGAATCCAACGGCTCCGTCATCAGCACGGGCAGCAATATGTATATGATTTCTGCGAAGTCAAAGCATATTGACGGGGCATGGCAGTTTGTCCGCCAGTTCCTGACGGAGGAATACCAGCTCAGTGATGAAAACTACTGTATGCCGGTGCTGAAGTCCGCTTTTCTGGAAAAGGCCAGGGAGGCGACGGAACGGCCTTACTGGTTGGATGAGGACGGAAATAGGGAGTATTATGATGACACCTGGTATATCAACGGGGAGGAGATCGTTTTAGAGCCTTTCACCCAGGAGGAGGTAGACGCTATCTGCGAGTTTATTTACACCGTGAACCGTACCGATTACTACAGTGAGGATATACAGAATATTATTACTGAGGAGGCGGAGGCTTTCTTCAGCGGGCAGAAGAGCGTGCAGGAGGTGGTTGAGATCATCCAGTCCAGAGCGCAGATCTTTGTCAACGAGAACCGATAATGTCAAAAGGCTGAACCTACAACAGGTTCAGCCTTTTCATATGGTCCTCGATATTCAGCTCCTGCCCATGCTCCTTCAGCCAGGCTTTGTATTGCTTGTAATCCGGCATTACAGAGGCTACCAGATTCCAGAAATCCCGGGAGTGGTTCATATGTGTCAGATGGCAGAGCTCATGTACCACCACGTAGTCCAGTACCCGTGGAGGAGCAAACATGAGGCGGTAATTAAAGGACAGGGTGCCGGTGGAGGAACAGCTGCCCCAGCGGGTCTTCTGATCCCGGATCGTGATGCGGCTGTAGTTTCCGCCGGTGAACTGACGATAGTAGGCACAGCGTTTGGTAAAATAGTCCCGGGCGGCCTGCCGGTAGCGCCGGTCCATGACCTCCATGCGCCTTATGGTATCCGGAGAATAGGGTTTCTGTATATCGAACATGGGGAAACACTCCTTTTTCCATGGTTTATGTCTTGTTACAGCCGTAAAAATCTGGCATAATCAGTAGGGATTTTCTATAGTACAGTTATAGCGTAAACAGCGCAAAAAAGCAAGAAGAGGTGAAAACAGATGCCGAATAAGAGATGCATTATTATTGCCGCAGGAGATATGACCGTTTCGGAGGTACCGATCCGGGAAGAGGATCTGGTGATTGCCGTGGACGGCGGTCTGGACTACTGCAGCCTGCTGGGGCTGGAGCCGGATCTGGTGTTGGGGGATTTCGATTCCGTGGGAGAGGATCGGATCCGGCAGATCGCATGTTGGGAGGAGCAATGTCCGGAGCGGGTGATCCGCCTGCAGTGCGAGAAGGATGATACGGATACGCTGAAGGCCATAAAAGTAGCGCTGGAGAAGGGCTGCGATCATTTCCTGATCTATGGAGCCACAGGGGGAAGACTGGAGCATACAATAGCCAATATTCAGAGTCTGCTGTATTTAAAGCACCACGGAGCGGTGGGTTATCTGATGGATGGGAAAGGGATGATCTTTGTCCTGGAGAATGAGGAAGCGCATTTTAAAGCCTCGATGAAAGGGTATCTGTCTCTGTTTTCCCTGGGAAAAGAGGCGGCGGGGGTGGATATCAGCGGTATGAAATATCCCCTTACGGATGCGGTGATCACCAATGATTTCCCCATCGGCATCAGCAATGAATTCATCGGGCAGGAGGCCGCCGTACGTGTGCGCAGTGGCCAGCTGCTGGGCATTGTGACCTGTTAAAAATACTGTTTATCCACATCAATGACGGCAAAATAGCGCTCGTCCTGTTCTTTCAGGTGCCGGTTGATCAGATCGGTGAGCTCGGTGTCCGTGTAGTCGAAATCATAGGGCGTCACTACATCAAAGAGCAGATTAGTGTGGGTGGGGCCTGCCACGACCCGGAAATCATGGAGGGTCAGGCGCTTGTCGATGGTGGTGATAATATGCTTTGCCATGATTTTGAGACGCTGGGTCTGCTCGTCGTGGATGCAGATGGGATCCATATGGATCACGGCGCTGCAGCCGAGCTCCTCCCGCAGCCGGTGCTCCGCCAGGTCGATGGTGTCGTGGAGCTCCAGCAGATCCCCCTCAGCAGGCACCTCGGCATGGAGAGAGATCAGCGTCCGGCCGGGGCCGTAGTTGTGGACGATCAGGTCATGGATCCCCAAGATCGGGGCATAGGACATGACGATGGTCTCAATCTGTTCCACAAAAGCCGGATCCGGTGCCTGCCCCAGCAGGGGATTGATGGTGTCCCTGGCGGCCTGAAAGCCCGCATAGAGGATAAAGAGCCCCACCAGCACGCCGCACCAGCCGTCTATGGACAACCGGGTATAATGGGATACCAGCGTGGCAACCAGCACTGCCGTGGTGGCCAGCATGTCGCTGAGGCTGTCCGTGGCCGTGGCTTTCATCGCAGCGGAGTCAATGTGCCGGCCGATTCGGGTATTATACAGGGCCATATAGCCCTTTACCAGAATGGAAACCACCAGGATGACTACGATGACGGGGGAAAAGACCAGCTCCCCGGGGTGCAGGATCTTGCTGACGGAGCTCTTGATCAGCTCAAAGGCCATCAGCAGGATCAGCAGGGACACCACAAAGCCGGATATGTACTCGACCCGTCCATGACCGAAGGGATGATCCGGGTCAGGTTTCTGACCGGCTATTTTAAAGCCGAACAGAGTGATGATGGAGGAACCCGCATCGGACAGGTTGTTGAACGCATCCGCAGTGATGGCGATGGATCCGCTGAACAGCCCGGCAAAGGCTTTTCCGGCAAAAAGCAGCAGATTCAGACCGATGCCCACGGCGCCGCAGAGCATGCCGTAAGTCTGGCGGACGGCGGGAGAAGCTGTGTTTTTTCTGTCTTTGATAAAAATTCTTGTTAATAAGGTGAGCATTTTCTGTCTCCTTTTTTTGGCGGAGCTTCTATGAGATGTTTTTTCATTGTACTCCATGTTTTTGATAAATGCAACTAAAATAAGGTTATATTTAACACTAAATTTCGTTAGAAAGCACTAATCTATGACAGAGAGGACTTTTGTAACGATTGCTCAAAGAAAACCCGGAGCAAACGGCGGGAGGGGAACTGTTACGAAAACTGCTGGAGGGAAGAAAAAATACAGTTGCACAGCCT
Organism: uncultured Acetatifactor sp.; assembly: GCA_964523315.1. GTDB lineage: Bacteria > Bacillota > Clostridia > Lachnospirales > Lachnospiraceae > Acetatifactor. Next base: position 107 of record CAZFYD010000001.1, on the reverse strand, counting down.
CGAAATAAAGTGTATAATTTCCACGAAAAGGTTACTATTCACAGCCGATTTGGACAGATACACAGATTCATCGAGCTTGCTCGTAAGAAGCTGTATATCTGTTCCAA